>CAZTWE010000005.1:0-33710 GCA_964617165.1 uncultured Ruminococcus sp. | reverse complement strand
AGCCTTCTACGCCTGCACTCTCCAAGCCGAAAATTCTTGCTCAAAATTCCAAGATCGAGCGATAAGTAATTTTGGCAATAATCTCCGTTTGGAGAGTTTGACGTAGCCTTCTACGCCTGCACTCTCCAAGCCGAAAATTCTTGCTCAAAATTCCAAGATTGAGCGATAAGTAATTTTGGCAATAATATCAAAACTATAAAAAGGATATAAAAATATGAGAAGAACGGTTATAGCAGGTAACTGGAAAATGAATATGACTCCCTCCGAGGCTAAAAAGTTCATAACTGAGCTTGCGCCTATGGTAGCGGGAATGGACAAGTGCGACATTGTGCTTTGCGTACCTTACGTTGACATAGCTGTTGCAGTTGAGGCTGCAAAGGGAACCAACATTCACATCGGTGCGGAGAATGTTCACTTTGCAAAGAGCGGAGCATATACAGGCGAGATCAGCTCGGATATGCTTTGCGAGATAGGCTGTGAGTACGTAGTTATCGGTCACTCCGAGCGCCGTCAGTATTTCGGTGAGACGGATGAGACTGTCAATCTTCGTACCAAGGCTGCCCTTGCGGCAGGTCTCAAGGTTATCCTTTGCCTCGGAGAGGTAAAGGAAGAGCGTCTTGCAGGCATCACCGATGAGGTGGTTTCCATGCAGACCAAGCTTGGCCTTGCAGGAATTTCCGAGGAGGAGCTTAAAAACGTTATTATTGCCTATGAGCCTGTATGGGCTATAGGCACAGGACTGACAGCAACGCCTGAGCAGGCTGATGAGACCTGCGGTGTTATCCGTGCTACTATCGCAAAAATATACAGCGATAAGGCAGCGGAAGAGATCACCATTCAGTACGGTGGATCTATGAATGACGGTAACGCAGCTGAGCTTCTTTCCAAGGCAAACGTAGACGGAGGGCTTATCGGTGGCGCATCGCTTAAAACAGATAAGTTCACAACTATAGTTAAAGCGGCGAACTGATAAATAAAATGAAGAGCTGTCTTGAATGAGATTTGGGACAGCTCTTCGGCTCTTTTCGGGCTTTTTGAAAGAGCTGTAAAATTGACGAAAGGTAAAGCTATATAACAATGCAAAGAAAAGATATTGATAAAAAGTACAAATGGGATCTGTCTGTGATATATCCCACACAAGAGGCTTTTGAGCGCGAATATGCTGAGTGCGAAAAGAGAGTCAAGGCGTATTCGAAATATGAAAAAACGATAACAAAATCAGCAAAAGAGCTCTCGGAGGCGATATCGGAGCTTTATTCTATAGAAGCACTTCTCGATAAGCTTTGGCAGTATGCGTCGCTGAATTTCTCCACCGACAGCACAAATAATTTAAATCAGATAAACACGTCAAAAATGAGAGATCTTGCAGTTTCTCTCGGAGCGGCGGCTTGGTTTGTTGAGCCTAAAATTCTTCAACTCAGTACCGATACCGTTGATGCGTATTTTGCAGAGTGCCCCGACCTTGAGCCGTACCGTCGGGCTATAACTAAAATAATAAGAAGAAAACCGCATACGCTCTCCGATGAATGTGAGATGCTTATGTCCGAGCTTGAGCGCAGCCGCGGAAGTCATTCTACCATACGTTCAATGTTTACGACCTCCGATCTGCGTTTTGGAAAAATAAAGGACGAGAACGGCAAGAGCGTTGAGCTTACAGATACAAACTACGTTATGTATCTTATGAATATGGATAGGCGCGTTCGTCAGTCAGCGTTCCGTACAAATTATAAGGTATATGAGCAGTTTGCCGCTACCTTTGCCGCACTTTACGAGGCAAGAGTAAAGGAAGAAACCACCAACGCAAAGGTGAGAAAGTTCAAAAATTCCATAACCGCCTCCACCTTTGACGATGAGGTAACTCCCGAAATTTATAATAACCTTATTGCAACGGTTAATCGCGGACTTCAGCCTCTTTACGAATATTATGAATTAAAGCGCGAGGTGCTCGGCCTTGATAAGCTTCACCTCTATGATATTTACACACCTCTTATCGGTAGCTTAGATACAAAATATACCTATGAGGAGGCTGTGGATGAGGTTCTTTCCACAACCGAAATATTCGGTAAGGAATATCAGGATGCAATAACCGACGGACTTAAAAATCGCGGCTGGGTAGACGTTTATCCCTGCCACGGCAAGCGCGGCGGCGCATTCTCCTCGGGAGCACATGGAACCGAGCCGTATATTCTCCTTAATTTCACCGAGAGCTACTCGGATATTTCAACCCTTGCGCACGAAGCGGGTCATTCCATGCACACCTGGTTTTCAAATAAATATAACGAGCCGCATAACTCGGGCTACAGAATATTCGTTGCTGAGGTCGCATCAACGGTAAACGAGCTTCTTTTGGCGCACAGAAAGCTTCGCGAGTGCAAGAGCGATGATGAAAAGCTCTATATTCTCAATCAGATTATGGAAACCTACAAGGGTACGCTGTACAGACAAACAATGTTCGCGGAATTCGAGCGTGACATGCACGCACTTTGTGAAAAGGGCGAACCGCTCACAGCCGAGAGAATGAATAAGCATTATTATAAGCTGGTCAAAAAGTATTTCGGCAAGGACGTTGTGTGCGATAAGCAGATAGCTTATGAATGGATGAGGATACCTCATTTCTATACCTGCTTCTACGTTTACAAGTACGCAACCTGTATTTCCGCAGCTTCTACCATAGTAAGGAGAATAGAGACAGAGGGCGAAAGCTATATCAAGAAGTATATAGAGTTCTTGAAATGCGGTGATTCCAAGTCTCCTGTAGATAGCCTGCTTGTGGCAGAAATTGATATGACTCGTCCCGAGGTCGTAGACGTTGCTATAGAAGAGTTTGAATCCGCTGTTAAGCAGTTCAAGGAAATATACGCAAAAAAGAACTGATAAGTAAATAAATATTTACAAAAACCAAAAATAAAAGCTTGCAGATATAATTTGTACCTGTAAGCTTTTATTTTATAAAATCGGGATAGCTTACAGCACTGCTTTTCAACGTTATAGATACGTCACTTGAAATTAAAAAAATATTTTAAAAAATATTTTGAAAAGGGGTTGACAAATAATCTTTTTTTTGATATAATACCAATGTTCCGGTTGCTGGTGTGGCTCAATGGCAGAGCAGCTGATTTGTAATCAGCAGGTTGTTGGTTCGACTCCGATCACCAGCTCCAGGGGGAATTCCCGAGCGGCCAAAGGGGGCAGACTGTAAATCTGTTGTCACTGACTTCGCTGGTCCGAATCCAGCTTCCCCCACCAGAAAAAAGCACTGCGTAAGCAGTGCTTTTTTCTTATCCAAGCCGCAGGCTTGGCATATCATCACCGCACAACGTGCGGTGTATATCATCAAAGGCGGCACGCCGCCTTTGTATCTCATCACGCGTCAGCGTGCATAAAACTCCTGCGCCTTGATGATATACACGGCTACGCCGTGATGATATACCGCAACAAGTTGCGGATGATATGCAAGGCTTCGCCTTGATTTATTGAAGTATACACGAAAAAACACGAAAAAATTCACCGTTTGCGTTGATGATATTGTTGATATATTAAATTTACAAAAACGGTTGCCGACTCTAAATTGGTATCGAACAACCGTTTTTCTTAATTAGTCAAAGTTATAAATAGTTCCTGTTTTTGCGGATTTGTAAATTCCCTCAAGAATTCGTGTTACCGTGTACGCCTGATAGGGGAGAGTACGCGGCTCGGTATCATTTCTTACAGCCTCTATCCAAAGCCTTTCTTCGCGGTCGGCAGCGGATTCGCTTGCATTACCGTCATTGAATGCAACTCCGCCGGCTTTCATGTTAGGAGCAAGCACGTACTGCCTGTTGTTGCGCACTCCGTTGATACGTACACCGTCTACCATATCGGCTCCCGCGAGAGTACCGCAAACTGTTGTTACCGCCTCTCTTACGTCAAGCGTGTTGAGAGCCCAGGAGGATTCGAGAATGATGGTTGCTCCGTTCTCCATAACGACAAATCCAAATGCGCTGTCCTCTACAGTGAATTTCTCGGGATCCCAATCTCCCCAGGCATTTGCCGTATTGGTATCGTTGTTGAGCTTGTGATATGTAGTACCGAGACAATATTTCGGCTTGTAGTTATTCATGATCCAAAGAGTGAGGTCAAGAGCATGAGTGCCAATGTCAATAAGAGGACCGCCGCCTTGCTCGTATTCGTTGAGGAATACGCCCCAAGTGGGAACCGCACGGCGTCTGAGCGCGGTAGCCTTTGCGTAGTATATCTCTCCAAACGTGCCGTTTTCAGCTTCAGCCTTGATATATTCCGAATCGGGGCGGAAGCGGCTCTGATATCCGATTGTGAGCTTTTTGCCTGTGCGCTCTGCCGCATCCAGCATTTTCTTAGCTTCTTCGGAATTTATCGCCATGGGCTTCTCGCACATTACGTGCTTTCCAGCCTCAAGCGCATCCACGGTAATGAAGCTGTGCGAGCGGTTAGGCGTACAAATGTGAACAACGTCTATTTCAGCGTCTTTCAGCAGCTCCTTATAATCAACGTACCACTTGGCATCGGCGGTACCGAATTTTTTAGCCGCCTTTTCAGCACGTTCGGAAATGATGTCGCAGAAAGCAACCATTTCGCAGTTTGCAACCTTTTTGAGTGAAGGCATGTGCTTGCTGTTTGCAATACCTCCGCAGCCTATAATACCAATCTTGATAGTCTTTTCCATTTTGCTTTTCTCCTTTTTATTTAATTACGTAACCCTCTTCGTCGGTTATATTGCGAACGTGAGGGCATCCTATCTCTGCACGGTACGTGGGAGCAACAAATCTCGTTGCGTTTCTGATAACAGTCTGTACGTTTGCATCGTAGAACGTGGGGAATGTCTCATGGCCGGGCTGGAAATAGAATATCTTTCCGCAGCCGCGCTCATAAAGGCATCCTGAGCGGAATACCTCTCCTCCCGAGAATGATCCTATAAAGAGAAGCTTGTCGGGTGTAGGAATAACAAAAGGCTCACCGTAGGTTTCCTCGTGAGGTAGGGTGAAATATCTGTCGATGCCTTGAGTAATGGGATGCGATGGCTCTATTACCCAAAGTATCTCAGCGTCGCCCGACTCTCTCCAAGTGAGATTTGCAGAGGTACCCATCAGCTGCTTGAAAGGCTTTGAGTGGTGTGCGGAGTGCAGGAAAATAGCACCCATACCCGAAAGCACAGCATCCTTTACCAAAGCGGCAACAGAGTCGGGAACAAGGCCGTGCGCCATGTGACCCCACCAGATAATAACGTCCGTCTCATCAAGCACCTCTTTCGTGATCCCGCAGTTTTCCTGATCAAGGTATGCGGTCTTAACGCTTATGTCATCGCAGCGCAGAAAATCCGCAATTGCCTCGTGTATACCATTGGGGTATACGGCTCTTACCTTTTCACTTTTAATTTCATGCCGATACTCATTCCATACAAGTACACGAATCATATCAAAAAATCCTTTCAAATAAAATCTTTTTTCAAAAAAATTATAGCATAAGTCAAAAAAGTGTGCTATAATATATTTTAACGAAAATATCAATTTTTTGTCCAATATATTTACTGAGGTAAAAAGCATGCCATACTATGAGAAGCGTGTCGAGCGTGACGGAGTACCTGTATCCGTTCAATGTATACTTATGACGCAGGATAAAAAAAGAAAAAACCGTGATATGCACTATCACGATTATACGGAGCTGCTCTTCGGTGTCGAAGGCGTGTCGGATGCGTACGTTGGCGAGCGCGTGTATAGGATTGGTGCAGGCGATATGGTTATAATACACAATCACGAGCTGCACGATGTGGACGGAACGGGAGAAAGATCATCATATATAGTTGTCAAATTTTTGCCCTCTATACTCTTTACTCCCGAGCAGACCTATTCCGAGTACAGCTATGCGCTTTGCCTGATGCAGAACACCGACACCAGACAAATTTTTTTCCACAAGGACGAGCTGTTATCAACACCGATACCTACTTTGTTTCAGCACGCCATGACTGAGTGGAACGCTAAAAAATTCGGATATGAATTGAGCCTGCGAGCCGACGTAACGTCTATCTTTTTGCACATTTTGCGTAAATGGCATGAGAAAAACATGGGAACCGAGCAGATAAGCGTATGGCATAGCGAGCTTGTTCAGCGTGCCATAGCGTACATAAATAAAAACTATCTTGACATTACGGAACGGACCTGCGCTGATGCTCTCGGAGTCAGTACCTCTCATCTTTCGCGTGTGTTCAAAAGATGCATGAAAAGATCCTTTACGGCATACGTTAACAGCGTTAAGCTCAGGGAAGCGGAGCGCATGCTGATAGCAACGGATATGAGCGTTACCGAAATAGGCGAGTGCACGGGCTTCTCTACGGCGGCATACTTTATTGCCGCATTTAAGGCAGCGCATAAAACAACCCCAGCAAAATATCGAAAAACCTTCAGCGGAACAAACTAACCTTAAAAAATCATACCCGAAATTTCAGGGGCTGTAGCATTCAGGCGAGGACGAAAACGAAATTGAGACAGCCCCACTGCTTTTTGTATATCAGAATTTGTCTATAAAGTCCATGTAAATATTCCAGTCCTCGCGTGAGAGGCAGTGTGTGCCGAGCCTTGTATGGAACGAGCAACTACCGTCCTGCAGGCGGAAAGGCGGCTCGGGGATAGTCTCACCGTGAACAAATCCCGAGAGTCCGTAAAGGCGATATACGTCATCCGTCAGGGTGAGGGCAAGAAATTCACTCTTGGGGTCAGCCCATGCATCCTCTGCGGCGGTACCGAGCAGGATAACTCTCGGAGCGACAAGCGACAAAAGGTAGTGCTGGTCAAACGGAAGTGCATCTTCATTGTTCGCATACTTGAAATACGAGGGGCAGAACCAATAGGGGAAGCGCGAGGTTATGTCGTACACGGTCTCACCGATCGTACCGCGTGAGAGCGCATCACCGGAGGTGCCCGAATTGTTTACGCAGGCAAACTTAACACGCTCGTCAAAGGCTGCGGTAAGCAATGCGGTCTTTCCGAGCCTTGAGTGACCTATAACGCACAGCTTATCAAGATCAAAAATATCAAGTGTGTATATGTAGTCTATAACTCGCATTGCGCACCACGCCCACATAGCGATTTTACCTGTTGCGTGAGGATCGCTTCTGTCGTGGCAAAGCGTCTTTGCAACACCGTTTTCAAAATCATCGTTATCGGTCGTTGCATCGTTGTAGCACATTGTGAATACGGCATAGCCTCTGTCGAGGATCTCCTCGGTAGGCTGGCGGAAATTGGGAGTGCGGTTGAAAGCGATATTCACGAACACGGGTATCTTTTTATCTCTGCTGTTCGGTATTGCAGCCGAGAATTCAAAGCTGAGCTCCTCACCGTCAAGCACAGCGGTCAGCTTGTACCGATTGTTTACAGCCTTTCCCGCAAAGCACTTCTTGTTCTCGCTGATAAGCTCAACACTCATGCTGTCGGGCGCCTTCGGAATGTATCCGTATTCCTCCTCCTGAAGCAGCTTTTTTATCTGCGGCTTGAGAGCCTCAAAGGCTTCTTTGGAGTTTATGTCCTTTCCAAAGGATGTAAAAATGCTCGGAACGTTCAATTCGCTGAGTCTTGATTTGATATTCATACAGCACCTCTTGATTAAGTATTTGTAAACAAAGTATACACCGCACAACAAAAAAAGTCAATAGACTTTACAAAATTAAATCAATATGTTAAAATAGTAAAGCAATATACGAGAAAGGGGACTCTTATGCAAAAAATTCAGATACCGAAATCCGCAGAAGATATAATTTCCAAGCTTAAAGCATTCGGATATGATGGGTATATTGTCGGCGGCTGTGTAAGAGATTCGCTTCTCGGAAGAGCTCCGAACGATTTCGATATAACTACAGATGCAACACCCGACGAGATAAAGCAAATATTCAAAAAGACCGTGGATACAGGCATAGCGCACGGCACGGTTACAGTAATTGAGGGTGATGAGACCTATGAGGTGACTACCTATAGGATAGACGGTGAATATCTTGATAACCGCCACCCCGTGTCGGTTTCTTTTACAAAAAAGCTCCTTTGCGATCTGTCTCGCAGGGACTTCACCGTGAATGCACTTGCCTATAACAGCGAGCGCGGTGTAGTGGATGAGGTCGGCGGTATGGCAGATCTTTCAAAAAAGCTTATACGCACGGTCGGAGATCCACATCTACGGTTTTCCGAGGATGCTCTTCGCGTGCTCCGCGGCATACGTTTTTCGTCTGTTCTCGATTTTGATATAGAGAAAAACACGGCACAGGCTATCCGTGCGTGCTGCTCCAAGCTTGAACACGTATCAAAGGAGCGCATATATACGGAGTGGATAAAGCTGCTCTCAGGTGTGAGGGCATACAGTGTCCTTTCTGAATTCCGCGAGGTCATCGAGGTGTTTTTACCTGAGCTTCGGGGCATTGCTCTGCCGCCCGAGGAGGCTTTTATGTCACTGCCCTGCGAATACAGGCAGATATCGCTCTTCGTGCCCATCGGAAAGGCATGCTTCGCTTCGGCAATGAAACGTATGAAAACCGATGCTAAGACCCGAATTTTCGGTTCTGCCGTTCTTGACAGTGTGCCGCTTTTGCTTCTTGCGGATGAGGGTGGTATTAAAGAATTTCTCATTAACAGAGAGGATGCGGTTTCGCTGGCGGCAGCACAGATAAGCGAAGCGCTCGGTATGGCAAAACTCGGAACGCATGCCGTGATAAAGGCACTTATAGATGAAGATGCTCCGCGCCGTACGGATCAGCTTGCTATCGGGGGAGACGACGTTACAGCGCTCGGATATTCGGGAAGAGCCGTAGGCGAGGTATTGCAAAAGCTGCTTCGCTGTGTAGCGCTTGGTAAGATAGAAAATACTAAGCAAGCGCTTGTCGCGTATATAAAACAGGAGACGGATAATGGCATTTGATGCTTGTATGATGAGAGCGGTGCTCTCGGAATTTCGGGAGAGCTTTCCCGAAGCAAAAATTGAAAAGGTGCTTCAACCTGCAAACGATGAAATAGATCTTGTGATACACCACGGCAAAAGCTCGTCACGCCTGCTGTTCAACGTCGGTCCGAACGCACCGAGATTGCAGCTCACGGGTAAGCCTAAAGAAAATCCTATCAAAGCGCCTATGTTCTGCATGTTTTTGAGAAAACGGCTGCTGGGTGCAAGGATAGTCGGGGTTGAGCAGCCCGGCTTTGACAGGATCGCCGTATTTTCCGTTGCGGGTTATGATGAAATGGGCTTTCCCACCGAAATGAAGATCGTCTGCGAGATAATGGGCAAGTATGCAAACTTTATTTTGCTTGACGGTGAGGATAAGATAATTTCCGCGCTTAAAATGATCGACTTTGCCGCCAGCACGATACGTCAGGTGCTGCCGGGGCTGAAATACAAGACACCCGCCATGCAGGAGAAGCTTTTGCCGACGGAAATAAACCGCGATAAGTTTTTTGCAAGGCTTGATGCTTTTGTTCCCGAAAAAACCGCTGAAAAATTTATAACCTCGACCTATTCGGGTATTGCCACTCAAATAGCTCGCGAGCTTACCTACAGAGCGTCCGGGCGTATAGACACACCGATATGCGAGCTTGACCGCGAGCGTTTTTACAAGGTCTTTTCGGATTGGCAACAGCTGCTCATAGATGAGCGTTATACTCCTACCGTTGCAATAGACAAAAGCGGAAAACCGCAGGACTATTCGTATATGGATATAACCTATCTCGGTGACTATGCGGAATACAAACGCTTTGGTAGCTTTTCCCAGCTTTTCGACACGTATTTTGCCGAACGGGATCGCCTTGAAAAAATACATCAAAGAGCTCACGACGTAAAAACCCTGCTTGCCAATGCGAAAGCACGCACCGAAAGAAAGCTCGCTATACAGCGTGAGGGCCTCCGTGACAGTGAAAAGGCAGAGAGCTACAAGCGCGCAGCGGATCTTATAACCGCCAACATATACAGAATAAAAAAAGGTGACGGTACCTTGGTCGCCACCGATTACTATGACGAGGGGCTTCCCGAGGTAACAATACCGCTCGATACAAGGCTTACCCCTGCCGCAAACGCGCAAAGGATGTACAGGCTTTACGTAAAATGCAGAAACGCCAAAGCAATACTCACCGAGCAAATAGCATTATGGGAGTCAGAGCTTGAATACATTGAGAGCGTTTCGGCGTTTCTTGACTCAGCCGAGACCGAGCAGGATATTGCGGATATAAGGGATGAGCTGTTTAATGCAGGATATGCATCGAGAATGAGAGGATACACACCGCCAAAGCAGTCGCGCTCGGTACCGATGACCTTTACCACTACCGATGGAATGACTTTGTACGTGGGTAGAAACAACGTTCAAAATGACAGACTCACAATGAAGGTAGCCGATAAAAACGACCTGTGGTTTCACGTAAAAAATCTTCCCGGCTCTCACGTTATCATGATAACGGAGGGGCGTGAGCCTACCGACAGGGATTATACAGAGGCCGCGGGAATTGCCGCAGGATATTCAAAGGCAACGGGCGATCTTGTGGCTGTAGACTATACCCGTGTCAAAAATATAAGGAAGCCGTCGGGCTCCAAGCCGGGCTTTGTGACCTATAAAACAAATTATACCGCCTACGTTAAACCTATAAAGACGATCGGAGAATAAAAATGGTAGATCTTACAGGACTTCATAAGCATTTCATTCTGGAGCATCTCGGCGCGGGAGACGTGGCGGTGGATTTCACCATGGGCAACGGGAACGACACTCTGTTTTTGTCGAAAACCGTAGGTGAGAGCGGAAAAGTGTATGCCTTTGATATACAACAGGAAGCGCTCACGTCCACCGCGGCTTTTCTCGAAGCAAATTCCGCGCCAAAAAATTACACGCTTATCAATGCCTCTCATCATCTGGTCAGGGATTACGTGAATGAGCCTATAAAAGCAGGCATGTTCAATCTGGGCTATCTGCCGAGAAGCGGAAGAAAGACCGTTACAACGATGAGAGAAACCACTATGCCTGCGGTGGAGGCGGCAATATCTCTTCTTGCACCCGACGGTGTATTGATAGTTGCGATCTATCCCGGCCACGAGGAGGGCAGGCTTGAGGGCGATATGCTCAGAGAATATTTCTCGGGTCTGTCTCGCTTCAGGATATGTGCATCCGAGTTCAGAATACTCAATTCGCCCGACTCTCCGTATTTCTTCCTCATAGAAAAATCTCCCAAGGCAAAGGATTAAGACGCGAAAGGGGCACAGATAAATAAAGAAAGGAGTGCAAGATGCAAAAAAATAAAAACAGAATTATTGCTTCGGCTATGCTTGCCGCTATTCTGCTATCGGCATTGCTGCTTGTATTCTCCTTTTCTTCCGAAGCCGAGGACATATCTTTTGGTACGTACGATTATTCGCATAGCGGCTCTGAGGTCAACGTAACCGTCGGAACTGCCGAAGTGCTGTCTCAATACCTTGAAAGCGTCGGGGAGCAGCTTGCCTCGCATGAGCGTGAGTTTTTAAATAGGCTCGGGCAACTTAGCGTAAGCTACAGCAGCGTTATCTCCACAGACAGGGTGAAATTTGATTATTCCGACGGACATCTCACGGTAATTGCCGAAAATTATGAGTATACGGGTGCTGACGGAAGAGTTGTATACCGACCTGTGAGCGTCAGTGCTTTTGGGAGCGAATTCCCGATTTCCGAGGGGTGCGTGTGCAGTTTTGAGATTTCAGCGGAGGAGGTATCGGACTTTTTCTGTCGGGTGAATTATGAGGCTGACGTAGAGATCCTTTCGGACGATATGACTCTTGCGCTGAATCTTTACCATGACGTTGCAAAGTACGTTTCGGAAAAATCGGATTTTGAAGAATGTGAGCGTCTTTACAAAGAGTACAGAATAGCTAAGCGCGTTTATGACGATGCATACAGAGAATACGCAGATTACCTTGAAAAGCTCGGTGAGTACGAGAGGGATAAGGCAGCGTATTCCGAATACGAAAAAGCACTTGAACAGTACGGCAAGGATTACAACTTATATCTTGAGTATCTTGCCGAGCTGGATAGATATGAGCGCGATATGAGTGCATACGAACAGTATTTGTCCGATATGCAAACCATAAAAAAACAGCTTTCCGCGATTGAACTCGTCAAGGTTAAAATGACGGACGACAGAACGCTTTACGGTGCGGTTATGGGAAGCACCGTAGACGAGGTGCTGGGTAACGAAACCCTCCTGAGAGGGCCGCTTGAGGTAACGGATGAATACATAATAGGCAGAGCAGGGGATGCAACCGAGCGTGTGCGCGCCCTGATGACCAATTATTACAGTCTCGGCACCGAGGCGGAGCGATATAATTATTACGTAGTAAATTATGAAAATTTCCGCGATAGCTTCCGTGAGCTCACGGCAACGCTGGATGCACTTTACAGATATCCGCGAGTGAGAGGAACGCTTATTGCAGAGGAAAAAGATGAAAAATACATTATCCTGGTTGCTCAGCTTGCATTGGTTACAAATGCCTTGACTGACGGCGTCGTGAAGGATTACTATGACAAGGCGGCGTACGGAGAGAGCTGGACCATAGAGGGAAAGACCATTAAAAGTATCTTAGGCGGCACGTATTTTGAGGATACGGACAGCGCAGCACCGCTCATAACGGGCTACCCGTTGCCGAAAAACGAGCCGCAAGAGCCGTCTTTAGTGCAGAAACCCACAATTCCCGCAGAGCCGAAATTACCGATCGAGCCGACGGAGGTACAGCATCCGGGAGAGCCACCCTCTGAGGTAGCGGCTCCAACCGAGCCGATCGCAGCAAACAGCGAGGTTTTGCGAATTGAAGCAGAGCTGGATCCTGATTACCGAGTGGGACTTCTTGAAAAATTCCGTGACGGTGAATGTATTCGGAGATCGGCTCCGGGCGAAAGCTTTTGTTTCAAGCTTGATGCTTCGGTTGAGCGTACATATTCCGCACAGCTTTTGAACGTATCGTTCTACGGTACCGATAATTCACTCATATACAGTACGCGGATAGAAAAGGGAAGCTCGCTTTCCTTCGAGGACATAATTCCGCAAAAACCTACGGATGAGTTCGGTAGCTATATGTTTGTCGGATGGAAGAATTCCAAGGGCGAGCCGACATCGCTTCTCAACGTCAGAGAAGATATGTCCTTGCACCCTAATTTTGAAAGAGAGCCGACGTATTATAACGTTACGTGGGTAGTAGACGGAAAGAGCTGCACCGAGCGGCTTGTGTCCGATACGGTTCCCGTATGCCCAATCAGCACCGAGAAGAATGACGAGGGGAGCTATTGGTTCAGATTTATCGGATGGGATAAGCCGGTTATATCTCTGTGCGAGGACGTTACCTACGTAGCCGTGTATGAAAAATGTTATACAGTCTCCTATTCGGGCGGCGGTGCAACGCTTTCCGATGACGGGCAGACCGTTACGGCAGATGCATACGGCAATTTCAGCGGCAGACTCGATATTTCAAGACTGTTATCCAAAATTTCGGGCGAGCGTGATCTCGTTATAAAATGTGTGTTCGGAGAACTTGCATTTTCATTTGCAGACGTTATAGAGATGGAAAGGCTCGAAGTAGCGGTTATCGAAACGGACATTCGCCAGATAGGTGTTTCCGAGAGTCGCTATTGCGTAAATCTTCTTGACAGTTCGGGTGAGCCGATATCCCCGGGCATTGACGTAAATGCAGTGCTTTCTTGTGGAATGAGCGATCCTTTGCATGCAAAAATGTACTTTGAAGAGGGGGGCGTGCGGAAATACGTGGGCTTTTCCTCAGTGGACGGTGCAGTGGTATCCGCGCTTACGTGCGGTGTTACGTATAAGCTTGTCCTTGAATACAAAATAACGGTACACGAGAGTTCTTCGGCACAAATAGTTATCGGTACAGAAGTGGCACGTCCCGGAGTCCTTGTTCCCATTGAAATAAGACCGGCCTCAGGCATGGAGCTTGTCGAGGTGCTTGTACTTGATGAGAGCGGAAACGTGATAAAGATTGAGAATGACGGAAGCTTCAGAATGCCGTATTCCAACGTCAGCATTGCCGTCAAAGCGAGAGTTGCGACATATACCGTTACCTACGTAGCTTCGGGAAAGGTCGTTGCCGTGCTGGAGGTTGAGCACGGAGCTGTTCCGACGCCGCCGACACCCCCTGTTCTCGAAAAGGATAACCTTTATTCCTATGAGTTCCTTGAATGGTATCCAACCTCGGCCCCCGTGCTGCGTGACGTTACCTATACCGCGATATACGAGCGTACGCTCTTGCCGAGTCGTCAGGAGGATGACGGTGCCATTAAAATAACCCCGAATATAATGCGCTTTGTGGTGCTTGCCGCAGTGGCGTGTATACTTTCTGTTGTGGGAGTGATACCGGCAGCCGTTATTGCTACGGTGTATGCCGTTCGCCTGAAAAAGCGCTCGATAATTACAAAAAAAGGTAAAAAAGCATAGAAAAATTGT
This sequence comes from uncultured Ruminococcus sp., assembly GCA_964617165.1. Lineage (GTDB taxonomy): Bacteria > Bacillota > Clostridia > Oscillospirales > CAG-272 > UBA1740. The sequence goes on along the minus strand of CAZTWE010000005.1, from coordinate 19,266 downwards.
CACGGCTACCCCCGTGAAGGTAAAAAAATGCTTTTTTGCCTTTGTTTTTTGCGTAAATCTATTGATTTTATTAAAAAAAGGTGCTATACTTTTTGTAACAGTATGTAAATACTTACAAATTTTGCACGTGTTCGGGGGTTGTCCTCTTTGATGCGTGTGAAGCAACAATATAAAACGAGAGGTGGAAAAATGAAAAAAATCGGCTGGCATTCAAGAATAGCTGTAGCTCTTCTTTTGGCGGTAATGATGATTTTCAGCGTCGCGGCTGTAACGGTGTTTGCCGCTACTGAGGATAACGGCGCCGACGTTACCACGGAGTACGATACCCCCTGGTACACGATCTCCTATACCGCGCCTGAGGGCACAGCGAATGCAAAACTTGATATACGTGTTAAGACCGCGTATTCCAAGTTCCTCGAAATAACCAAGGAGGATGCATCGAAGCTTAAAGATGAGCTTATCGACGTACTGTATCATCTTGTTATCGACTGTGTGTTTGCAGAGCAAAGCACGACCGAGCAATATTCGATCAGCACGTTCGCTCTGACGGAGAGTGAGACAGAGACCGCGCCTGATCTCAGTCACATCGACATCAGCGAGCTTGAGGAGTTCATACATGCTCATCTTACAGGCGAGGATGCTAAGGAAAAGATCGAAGCCATCCTCAACAGTGAGTTTGACACGGTAATTCAGCTCGTTGTCGATAAGTACGTAACCGAGCAGGGATATTCGTATGCGGATATCGAAACGAAGATCAACGATCTTGTAGAGGTCATTGTTCCCGATATCTACGTCGATGAGCCGGAGCTTGTCGATACGATGCTCAGCTCTGTTCAGAATAAGATCAGCGAGGTCATTAAGGAAACCGAAGAGATCAAGGAGAGCGGCGGTGAAATATCGATTTCACTTTCCGATTTCAAATCCATCAGGGGCATTATCGTTAACGGAGAGGCACTCTTCTCGGACGGAAGCTTCCGTATGGCTGCTATAAAGTCTCTGCTTGCGGATATTCCTCGCCCCTCCGAGATCAAGGACTTTGACGATACCGAAATGGTTCTCAACTATGCAGTTGAGGCGGAATTCGTTTTCGGTACAATCGCGTTCGACTTCTCGATAGGATTTGAGGGAGATTGCTCGGAGATCAGGGCGGTAATGGGTATCATCGCCGAGTATATCAGCGTTGATTACGTTGACGGTGAAATAGTTGTCGGTGTGACCGTGCCCGATAAATTCGGAGATATCCTTATCAAAGCTATCAACAGTGACGTGCTTTCCGATAGTCTGAAGCACAAGATATTCGCGAAGATAAGTGCAACGGGATCTGACGTTGAGGCGTTTATTGCAGGTCTTGAATTTGCCGAGGTTATAGAGCTTCTTGAGGCTGTTGATTTTGAGTCTGTTCTCACGTCCGACTTTGTTTCTCAGTACGTAGATCTCAGCGGACTTACCAACGAGGAAATAATCGACAAGATAGATAATTACGAGAACTATTTCAACAAGGCGAAGGATCTTGTCGTACGTGCTATGAAAGAGATACCTGATTCGTACATGAACATGAATTTGTTTGATTTCTACGAGGGTAGCGGTCTTTTCCATGCACAGAAGTCGGTGACTGTAAATATTGAGAACGTTCTCAGCAAGATCACACCCAAGTATGCAGCTCTTATCGCTTCCTTTGTTGACGGTAACGGTGACGGTACTGTGACTGTTTCGGGCGAGCTTTCCGTTCAGTTCAGCAACGTAAACCGAGTTACATATATGCTTGGAGACACAGTTCACCTTGACGGACTTCTTCCCGTCGGAGCTGATATAACCTATTTTGCGAATATCACCGAGTACAACGGATATACTATCAGCGCATGGGCTGACAAAAACGGTAACGTGTATACCGAAATGCCCGACAGTGATATAGTTCTTTACGCATACGGTGCGCTCGACGTTAACGTTTCGGGCAGCGTAGATGCTACCTATGATGAAAACGAGGACTACATCCTCAATGCGGAACCGATCTACGTTACCGCAAATCCGGCTCCCACCTATACTTACGAATGGTTTAAAGACGGTGTATCTCTCGGAACTTCTGCAAACAGCAGCATAACGGTTTCGTCTGTTGCCGACAGCGGCACGTATTACTGTATCGTAACCGTTGTTGACGGTACGTCGACCAAAACCGCTAAGAGCGAGGAGCTTACCGTTAACATAACCAAGGCGGATCCTACGTACACCGTACCCGACGGTCTTACGGCTGTATTCGGAGATACCCTTGCTGACGTTGCTCTTCCTGCGGGCTTCGCATGGCAGGATGCTCTTACTACCGAAGTAGGAAACGTTGGAAACAATACCTTTAAAGTTACGTTCACTCCCACCGATGCGGTCAATTACAAAACTGTTACGGACATAGAGGTTACAATTGAGGTTTCCGCTAAGGATATTTCAAATGCTACGGTTACACTCGGTCCCTCTCTTACCTATAATGGCAGCGTGCAGGAGCAGACCGTTGTATCTGTCGTTCTTGACGGTGCATACGTAACAACCTATACGCTCAGCAATAACACAGGTAAGGATGCAGGCAGCTATACCTTGACCGTTACGGGTACAGGTAATTACTGCGGTACAAAGGATGTAACCTTCACTATAGCTAAGGCTGATGCCGAGGGCGCGATTATAACACTCGGTCCCTCTCTTACCTACAACGGCTCAGAGCAGACACAGACGGTTGTAAGCGTTACAGTCAACGGTGTTGCAGCTGAATTTGACGTAACAGGCAACGTTGGCACTGATGCAAACACTTACACTCTTACAGTTACCTTAAAGGGCAATCATGAGGGAACGGCTACCAAGGAATGGACAATTTCCAAAAAGAACATAAGCGGAGCAACCGTAACACTCGGTGTAGCGCTTACGTATAACGGTGCCGAGCAGACACAGACTGTTGCAGGCGTTACCGTGGACGGTATGCCCGTAACCTACACCGTAGCAGGCAACACAGGCAAGAACGCCGATACCTATACCCTTACCGTTACGGCGAACGGCAACTTCGAGGGAACCGTAACGAAGAATTGGACGATTTCCAAGAAAACTATAGATATATCGTCTGTAAGATGGGATTACGATCCCGTAAACAATCCGTTTGTATATAATGGCTCAGCTTACACGGTGCTTCTCGTGATGCCCGACGGACTTGATGCAACCTATACTGAGAACAGTGCGATCAATGCAGGTGAGTACACCGCAGAATATACCTTCGTATATGATGATGCTAATTTCGAGCTTACGGGTGCTGCCGTATCAGCGCTTGTATGGGAGATAGAAAAGGCATCCTATGACATGAGCGGAATTACCTTTGTGGATTCCGAGGTTACTTATGACGGTGAGGAGCACAGCATCTTCATCAGCGGTGAGCTGCCCCAGGGCGTGACCGTTACGTATGAGGGCAACGGCAAGACGGAAGTAGGTACCTACACTGTAGTTGCTAAATTCACCGTTGACGACAACCACCGTGCAATATCCGATATGAGCGCAACTCTTATCATTAAGAGTGCCGATCCCGGTCCCGATGTTCCCGGCCCCGGTCCTGACGATCCCGATTATCCCTTGGTAAAGGACTTTGCCGTTAAGGATGAAAACGGAAATATTATAGTTTCCGTAGATGCCGCTACAGGACTCCCGAACGGAACAGAGATAAACGCCGAGAACAAATACGATGCATTTAAGAATACCGATCTTTCGGCAATACTTGAAGATGGTAAGATAGGTATTATAGGAAATGCATACGATATTACTTTCACCAAGGACGGTGAGGGTTATGATGTTAACAGCGGTAGCTTTACTGTAAGACTCATCATTCCCGAAAGTCTTAGAGCTAAGGAAGAGCTTATCGTTATCCACATAGCAGACTCAGGCGAGGTATCCATCATGGAGGGCTCGCAGCGTGACGGGGATTATATGGTATTCGATACCACGCACTTCTCCGTATACGCAGTTATTGCAATAGAGGATGCAGCAGCTCCCTTCAATTGGCTGCCCATCCTGATAATAATACTCGTTCTCGCTATCATAATCGTTCTTCTTATAGTATTCAGACGCGGCGGTAACTCTTCGGGCAACAGCTCCGCAGCACCTACCGATGCTCCTACCGATAACACGGATAAGGGCGAAGCTCCCGAGGAAAAGACAGCTCCCAAGAATTATGACGTCGTTGAGGGCAATGCAGCGAATACCGTAGCGGAAGAGCCCATAGAAGAGGTAACGTCTGAAGATGATACCGCTTATGAGGTAGTAGCCGATGAAGAAGCACCCGCAGAGGAAATTCCTGTAGAAGAAACACCTGCCGAGACGCCCACTGTGGTTCCTGTCGAGGAAACTCCTTACGAGATAGTTCCCACAGAAGAAACACCTACCGTGGAAGCACCCGTTGAAGAAGCTCCTACAGAGATACCCGCAGAAGAAACACCCGCAGAAGAGACTCCCGCTGAGGAAACACCCGCAGAAGAGACTCCCGCTGAGGAAACACCGGTAGAGATAATTCCTATAGTTGTAGCGCCTGTTACCGAAACAGCCGAGGAAACACCTACCGAGGATGCACCTGCCGAGGAAGCTCCCAAGGAAGAAGCACCCGTAGAACAGACTCCTGCCGGAACACCTGATGAAATACCCGCAGCAATAGTTACTCCCGTAATTGTAGCTAATGAGGATGACAGCATCGTTGTAAACGGTCAGGTTGTATACGTTCGTTACAGAAGCTCCTTCGCATCGAGACTTATTCAGGCAGAAGCTCCCATTCAGGATTACTACACGGTTATCAAAAATCACATACTTTCCTACAAGGGAGTTAAGTGCAGAACTAGCTGGAATTACGAGCTGTTCAATAAGGGCAGAACTCAGTGCGTGAAGCTCAACGTCAAGGGCAAGGCGCTCACACTCGAGCTTCCCCTTGATCCCAAGGCGTACAACGTCAACAAGTATCACTTTACGGACCGTTCCGACAGTCCTAAGTTTGAAAAGCTTCCTATGCTCATGAAGGTAAAGAGCGACAGATCGCTTAAATATGCTCTTGAGCTTATCGATGAAGTAATGAAGCTTGTAGGAATTCCTAAGGTAAATACTCCTGAGGTTGATTATCATCAGCCTTATGAGACAAACCGTGAGCTTGCACGTCGCGGACTTGTTAAGGTAATACTTCCCGCAGGCGTTACAATAGGTGAAGATACTCTTGTTATCTCAGCTGACGTAAGCGATCACATCAACGGTGAGCGCACCGAAAAGCCTGACGATACACACGTAGCAAACTCCGCTTCGGATGCGGTTGACGAGACTGTTGCTGATGAAGCACCTACGGAAGTACCTGTTGATGAAGTACCCGTTGACGAAGTACCTGTTGACGAAACACCCACAGAAGCACCTGCTGATGAAGCACCCGTATCTGAAACAGTTATTATTGATAGCATCTCGTCTGATGACACGATAGTTGTCGGTGGTGACGTGGTTATGGTAAGATACAGAAGCTCGTTCACATCGAGGTTCATTCAGGCATCCGAGGAGCTTCAGGATTACTACACCGCAATAAAGAATCGTTTGCTTTCATATAAGGGCGTTAAGTCAAGAACAAGCTGGAATTACGAGAACTTCTCTCGTGGACGTGTTCTCCTTGCAAGACTTAACATAAAGGGTAAGACTCTTACACTTAATCTCGCTCTTGCTACAGACGGATATAATGAGAATAAATATCACTTCACCGACGTATCGGGCGATCCTAAGTTCGAAAAGCTTCCGATGCTTCTCAAGGTAAGAAGTGCAAGATCTCTCAAATATGCGCTTGAGCTTATAGATGAGCTTGTGAAGAATCTTGAAATACCGCTCGGTAAGCCCTCAGAGGAAATTTACCGTCAGGCATACGAGCCTAACCGTGAGCTTGCTCGCCGCGGACTTGTTAAGCTTATACTTCCCAAGGGTGTAAAGATCGGTGATAATACAGTGCTCAAGGAGCTTGACGTAGATACGTTGTTTGATAAGACTAAACGTGAAGATGCTCCCACGGAAAACAATTCCACGGAAGAAAATCCCACTCAGGCAAACGTAACCGATGAAGCACCCGTCACTGTAGCGAATGAGGATACTCCTACCGAAGAAGTGCCTACAGAGGACGTACCCACAGAGGATGTTCCTACCGAGACGCTTATCGAGGATACTCCCACCGAGGAAGCTCCTGCTGAGGAAGCTCCTACAGAGGAAGCTCCTGCTGAGGAAGCTCCTACAGAGGAAGCTCCTGCTGAGGAAGCTCCTACAGAGGAAACTCCTGCTGATGCACAAGACCTTATATTCACATCCGCAGATGAGGCAGATGCTATTATCGAGGATTCGGTAGCAGAGGAAAAAATCGAAACTGTCAAAGAGGTAAGAAGCGGTAAGATGGTTGAAGTAAATATCGGTGATATTTGCGACAACTTTGATGACGGAGACGTTGTTACTATAGCAGAGCTTAAAAAGAAATATCTTATAAGCTCCAAGGCAGGTAGGGTAAAAGTCCTTGCCGGCGGTACGATGACGAAGTCGCTTACTGTGGTAGCGGATAAATTCTCGCTTCAGGCAGTCAAGATGATAACTCTCGCAGGCGGTACTGTAAAGCAATACAACAATAACACAGTATAGCAAATAAAAAGCTTCCCGAGGGCCTAAAAAGCTCTCGGGAAGTTATTTTTTAGTTTTTTGTGAAGCTTTAAGTTGCCCTCGGTATCTTACGGTCATTTTCTCATCGGCTAAATGCGCAATCCCCGTACGGTCGCGTTTTTGAAAACAGAGAGATTTGGGGGGTGTGATAAGGTCTGATGGATTTTGTCTGTGAACGTCAAGCCGACGTTAGGATATTTTGCGGGAGCAAGAGTGTTATAGGGCAGAAGCTCGATTTTGTCGTCTCCGACAAGCTCCGATATTGCCGAAAGATTTTCCTCGGTATCCGTAATACCGGGTATAAGAGGGGTTCTGAAAAGATGCGGTATGCCGCTTTCCTTTAACCATTTCAGATTTTGAATAATGAGCTTATTGTCCACACCCGTGTAGAGTTTATGCGCATCCGAGTCGGCAAGCTTTATGTCCATTATAACAAAATCACAGAGCTTGGCTATCCCGGAAAACGTTGCATTGTCGGCAAAGCCTGAGGTCTCAATACACAGATTTATCTCTGTGCGAAGAGTGGAAAGGATTTCGTATGCAAAATCGGCTTGAAGCAGCGGCTCACCGCCCGAAAGAGTCACACCGCCGCCCATCGCAACAAGCGTATCTTTTGATTTTAACAGGTGCAGGGCAAGCTCACCTGCCTCCCACACCTTACCCGATACTGTTAAGAGATCGGCAGGGCATACGTGTAAGCATCTTCCGTAAGGCTTACAGTCCTCATGCTCGCACGGCATTCTGCACAATCCGCAGTTTTTGCAACCGTTTCGCCGCACGTATAGCTGCGGTGCTCTTGAAAGCCCCTCGGGATTGTGGCACCAAATGCATCTTAGAGGGCAGCCCTTGAGGAATACGGTAGTTCTTATACCGCCGCCATCGTTCAGCGCAAATTCTTTTATGTCGAAAACAGTGCCGAGCATTAAACGGTATACTCCTGTCTTTGCATGACGTGATCCTGGAATTCGCGATCAAGCTCAACAAAGTAAGCCGACCAGCCCCATATTCTTACAACAAGATTTCTGTACGTATCGGGGTCATTCTGAGCCGCTTTCATTGTATCAAGATTTACAGCGTTAAGCTGTAGCTGATGCCCTCCGCGGCTGACGAAATATTGAAGAAGCGTTGCTATTTTTGTGATACTTTCCTCAGATGCGAAAATGCTTGATGCAAATTCGAGCGTAAGAGGTCCACCGTTCATGTTTCTTGTCATATCGTTTGCGGTAAAAGAGTTGATTACCGAAACAGGGCCGGATATTTTAGCAAAAAGGTTGGGTGAGAAATTAGTTCCAAATGGCTCGCCCGCTCTTCTTCCGTCTGCCGTGGCGCCAAGCTCTCTCGCATGCCAAAGGTAATACATGGCTGTACCCGTGCCTGCGCGATATATACCGCCGAGGCAGTTTTTCTGCCCCTCAAGAGCATCGGCAAAGCTCTTCATGATAAATCCTGCGAGAGCATCCACGCCTGCCTCTGCCTGACCCATTTTCCCGGTCTCGTAGCGTAACAGATGCAAAAGCTCGGGAACTTTGGAAAAATCCGTATCAAGGGCAGCTATAAGTGCCTCGGGCGCAACGTCCTTTTCATCGAATATATGCTTCTTGCATGCAAACAGTGCATCGGTCGCACTTGCAATACCGGAGCCGTGAATACCGAAATTGTTATACTTTTTACCGTCACGTAAAAGGTCCATAAGGTGCGAGGGAGCTACAAGCACGTCGTGTATATTTTCTCTGATAAGGTTACACTCATCCTTGATGCTTTTATTTACCGCAAAAAGCACCTCGTCAAAGCTGCTCGCTTTGCAAACGGTCTCTCTTATCGCCTTGTCAACCACAGCGGGGAAGTTGACCGCGCCTATATTTGCAATGTCGTTTCCAACTCCGGGAATGATAAATTCCCAGCACGCGGCTACCACGTAGTTTGCGGCATCCTCGGGATCGTATCCGTAACGGATAAGGGCGGGTATAACCACGTCGTCGTTTGAATATTGAGGGAAGCCAAGCCCGGCACGTGTAAGCCTTGTGCACTGTTCAAATACCGAGATTGGAGTTTTCTTGCTCACTCTGAGATTGATCTTGGGATCAATGAGCTTCAGCTCCTCGGAAGCAAGCAGGCAAAGCTCGGAGAGGAGGTTGAAGCATTCGTTTCCGTTCGTGTCTATACCGCCGAGCACCATACTCTGTCCGTTATCGCCCTGCTGAACACCGGTGTATATATCGGCATCCTTGTTAAAGGAAATAAAGAAATCCTCCACAAGCTCAAGAGCCGTTTCCTTCGTATAGATACCCTTGTCAATATCCGTCTTGAAGTACGGGTACATGTAAACGTCAAATCTTCCGACGGTGTTGTGATAATCACCCTCAAGCCACAGGAAGAAATGAATAATTCTGAAAAATTGAAGTGCCTCGCGGAAGTTTCTTGCGCTGTATCTGGGTACCCGTGTGAGGATTTCGACAAGGTCCTCGCGCCCAAGGCGCTTTGCCTCTTCAAGATATCTGTCGCAAACCGAAAGCATTGAATCAATAACCCTCACCTGATATTCATTCGCGGTTTCTCTTACGGAAAGAAGCCCTGAATCAATGATTTTTTTGTAGTTGGGGCAAAGATTTGATACGTAACCGTTTTCGTGTATGTAGTGATTTTTTCTGCGTTCAACCCATTCCGCATCGGTAAAACAGTCGGGTATGTTTTTGTTCGTTCTTACAAAAACTATCTGCTCAAAGTCATGTATATGTGCAACCTCGCGCTCGCAAAGAAGCTCAAAGCGGCGGCAAAGCCGTTCTTCATCGCAAAGTCCAAGAGCCGAAAATTCCTCTGCTATGTTTCTGTCAAAGGATTTTCTGTAGTTTTCTCTGTAAGAGCGATCGGTTATATAAAAATCATAAAGCTCGCGGTTCATAAAAAGCTCCTTTTATTAAACTATAGTAATGTTGAAATGTATTTTGACGTAAGTCAAATTGTCCTCTTGTTCGGTAGTTACCCTGACTGCATTGTTTTCAAACTCATATCCGTCACTGAGAAGTGATTCAAGCTTATCCTCGGGAACAGTAAAATACTTTGCGATTTTTTTAACCGTTCGCCCCCCGCCCAGTGCTCTTCCGCGGAAAAGGCAGATGTCTCTGTATTCAACGTCCTCAGGCTTCATCCAGTCAAAGGCAGGCTCGCGCCCTGCATCGCCCCAAAGCTCCACGCGAAGATTTTTCGCGGGCATAACAGCGATAACCAACGTCCTGTTTTCCTTTATAAAATCGCGATCTCTTGAAGAGAACAGACCGTGATAGCGGATCTCATCCGTGCTTATCGAGATCATACGGAAGAAATATACCGCTAAGAATATAGCCGTAAGGATGAGGAAAATTATAAGCGGATAAAAGCCGAACAAATCCGATGAGGAGCCATTGTGTGCGATAGCCACCCACAGCAGGATGAGAACGGGGATCTCGGTTAAATAAAACCAAATTTTTGTACAGAACAAATAAATACTTTTCATATCAGACTCCGAACTTATTTTCTGATGTTATTCTAACATATATTTTTAAAATTTGCAATACAAAGTTATAAATAAGGATAATAATTTGCACAAGTGTGTTGATTTTTTTCTCGGTTTGTGTTAGAATACCCTTGTCGATCGGAAATCGACCAATTTGAATTAAGGAGAACTGTTATGAAAAAACTTGCAATACTTCTTTTAATATGCGTTCTCGCGATACTCCCTATGACCCTTACTGCATGTAATAAAACCGAGCAGCCGAATGATACGGGCACGGGAAACGGGAATGAAAACGATTCAATGACTCCCGATGAAATATTGATTGCCTTCAGCGATATTGAAATGGTAGAGGGCGAGAGCTATTCGCTCCCCGCAAACGTTATCATATCCGATGAGGAGCGCGAGCTTACCTATACCGTAAGCGGTAGCGGTGTTAAGGTTGAGGGCGGAAAGCTTGTAGCCGTGAATGCCGATACTCAAACCACCGTCAGTGCAACGGCATCGGGATTTTCGGTTAATTTCAAGGTTAAGGTCGTATCTCCTCCCACGGATAATGAAAATACCGAAAATTCAGGTACTGTAGAAGACAATACCGGAAGCGCCGATAATGCAGGCGGCACGGATTGCACCGAAACGGTGACTCCCGAGGATATCGAGCTTGCCCTCAGCAATATTACCATGAACGTAGGCGAGCGGTACTCTCTTCCCGAGAACGTTATTATAGACGGTACCGAAAGAGCTCTCACCTATATCGTAACAGGCAGCGGTGTCAAGGTGGAGGGAGGAAAGCTCGTAGCTATTATTGCAGGCGGTGAAAATTCCGTGCTTGCAACTGCGGATGGCTTTTCCGCGGAATTTTCCGTAACCGTAGCCGATTACGGAAAGCTCACTATTTCCGACGTGCTTATGCTCCGCGGAACTAATGCTGCGCTTGATATTGTATTCTCAAACCCCGAATATGAATCCGATATCACCTACACCTTTGACACAACAGACGGAACAAATATCAGGATCAAGGACGGCGAGGTTACGGGAATTCTTCCGAACACGGTGACCGTTGTAGTAGCACAAACACCCTATCACACAGAGGTATTCACAGTGACTGTAGTACATAAGGATCTTGGAAAGATGTCTATCGATCCGCCCACGACTCTTTACTCAAATTATCCTGCAAAGGATCTCAATATCACCTTTGCTGACGATAGGTTTGCATCCGCCGTTACCTATGAATACGATTGCGATAAGCTCTTTATTGAGGACGGAAAGATATACGCAAAGGGGATTTTTGCAAGCCCCGAAATGGTTACTGTAACCGCATCTTCGCTTTATGACAGCGTGACCTTTACCGTAAATATTTCAACCTTTGACAATAATATAAATGCCGAAGCAAAGGTTCAGTATTATGAGGATAATCACATAACCAACGCAAACAAGGGCGGAATAATCTTTGTCGGAGATTCCTATTTTGACGGTTATCCGAGCTCTACAACAGGTCTGCCCCCATTCTGGAGCGACTTCTATACCGATTACGCTGATGAAAAAGCATTCCTTATGGGTATCTCGCAGTCAATGATAGATACTCTTGAGGTAGTTTCCGAGCGTCTTGTATATCCCATGGAGCCCTCGGAGATAGTTGTTCACATTGGATTTAATGACGTGCACCACAGCAGTAATACTCCCGAGCATCTTGCCGAGAGGATAATAGCACTTGTTGAACAGTATAAGGAAAGACTTCCCGACGTTAAGGTATATTTCATCGGTGTTGAGCCTAAGAAAAACGGATATACAGAGGGAAACCAATATTACTACAGCTCGACTGTAAAGGCAACGGCTCTTACCGAGCTGATAAAGAATTATGCCGAAACCAGTGAATGGTTCACATACGTTGATACTCTTCCGATATTCATTAACGATAACGGAACTATCAACACCTCATCATACCTTACCACCGATCAATCGCACCCCACGCTTGAAGCATACGACAGAATACGTGAAAAGATAAACGAAGCACGCGGTATCACCACCGACACCGGAGGTGATATAACCGATGAAAACGCATTTTATATCAATAACCTTACCGCAGGCTCTGTGGACATTACCGCAACGGGAAAAACGTATACCGCTGCCGGCGGCGGAGCACTTACGGGCAATTACGTGATAAGAGGAAAGCTCTGTATTACCGATATGAATTACGGCAACGCACATCTTCAGTTCCGCTTCAGCGACTATAGGTTCTTGCTTTGGGATTCCAACAGTGACGGTAAGCTCGGTGCAGGTTATATGTATAAAAAGGACGGTGAGACCTTTGCGTTAAACGATACGGGAACCGGAGTTAAGCTTTACGATGCCACCTCGGATCTTACTCTTGAGTGGGCTGTGGTTGTAAATGACGGTAAGGCGTATTGGTATATAAACGGTGAGCTTGTAGGTACGTTTGATGCTCCGACTCTGAATTACTTCAACATCGGTGCATTGCAGATGAACGCGGTAATCTATGACGTTGAGCTGACCGAAAAAGCAGAGGATGCGGATGCATATTCAGCCCTCCTCGAAGAATACGGTGTAAACTGATTAATTTTAGAATATTGATAGGCTAAGATCTGCTTTTCTGACACTTGGGGGCGGCTTAGCCTATCGGAAAGTTGAATAAAATGAAGAATTATGATATCGAAACAAAATGTGTGCAGGCAGGCTATACGCCCGGTAACGGTGAGCCCCGCCAGATTCCCATAGTACAAAGCACTACCTTTAAGTATGCAACGAGCGAGGATATGGGTAAGCTCTTTGACCTTGAAGCCTCGGGATATTTTTACTCAAGGCTTCAGAACCCCACCTGCGATGCGGTTGCAAGCAAAATCTGTGCGCTTGAGGGTGGAAGTGCGGCAATGCTCCTTTCATCAGGGCAGGCAGCGAATTTCTTTGCAGTATTCAATATTGCAAACGCAGGAGATCACGTAGTGTCCTCTGCGAGTATCTACGGTGGAACTTACAACCTCTTTGCGGTTACGATGAAGAAGATGGGTATTGATTTTACTTTCGTATCCCCTGATGCGACCGAGGAAGAGCTTAATGCTGCATTCAAACCGAATACAAAGGCTCTCTTCGGTGAGACTATAGCCAATCCTGCGCTGACTGTTCTTGATATCGAAAAATTTGCCAAGGTTGCTCATGAGCACGGTGTTCCGCTTATCATTGACAATACCTTTGCTACTCCCGTAAATTGCCGCCCGTTTGAATTCGGTGCTGATATTGTAACTCATTCCACAACGAAATATATGGACGGGCACGGCTCTGCCGTCGGTGGTTGCATAGTTGATTCGGGTAAATTCGACTGGATGGCTCATGCCGATAAATTCCCCGGTCTTACCACTCCCGATGATAGCTATCACGGTATTACCTATGCCGAAAAATTCGGCAAGGAGGGTGCGTTTATCTATAAAGCAACGGCACAGCTGATGCGTGACTTCGGTAGCACCCCTGCACCGCAGAGTGCATACCTTCTCAACCTGGGTCTTGAAAGCCTTCACGTAAGAATGGAGCGCCATTGCCTTAATGCGCAAAAGGTTGCCGAGTTCCTTGAAGCGCACGAGAAGATCGCATGGGTAAATTATCCTGGTCTTGAATCGAACAAGTATTACGAAATCGCTAAAAAATATATGCCGAACGGCACCTGCGGAGTTGTCAGCTTCGGAGTTAAGGGCGGCAGAGCGGCGGCAGAGCGTTTCATGAAGTCTCTCAGCATTGCCGCTATAGAAACGCACGTTGCCGATGCTCGTTCCTGCTGTCTGCACCCTGCAAGCTCAACTCACCGTCAGATGAGCGAGGAGGAGCTTATAGCCGCAGGCGTGCCCTCAGATCTTGTGCGCCTTTCCTGCGGTATAGAAAGCTATCGCGATCTTATTGCCGATATCGATGCGGCTCTCAAAAACGTTTAAGGTTGGTAATATAATGCCCATTAAGATCCCAAACGATCTGCCTGCTGTAAAAACACTGGCGGATGAAAACATCTTTGTAATGACAGAAACGCGTGCTATCACGCAGGATATAAGACCGCTGAAAATACTTCTTTTAAATCTTATGCCGAAAAAGATAGAAACCGAAACTCAGTTTTCCCGACTGCTCGGAAATTCACCCTTACAGGTAGAGCTTGAGCTGATACACACAAAAAGCCATAAGGCAAAGAACATATCGGAGGAGCATCTTCTCGCGTTTTATAAAACCTTTGACGAGATAAAGGATAATTACTATGACGGCCTTATTATAACGGGAGCACCCGTTGAACACATGGAGTTTGAAGAGGTCGAATATTGGGAAGAGCTTGCCGAGATCATGGAATGGTCGAAAACCCATGCGCACAGCACTATGCATATATGCTGGGGCGCGCAGGCAGGTCTCTATTATCACTACGGTATAAATAAGCATATGCTTGATGCAAAGCTTTTCGGTGTTTTCCCACATACCGTTGATTATAAGCGTTCTATTCTTTTCCGCGGCTTTGACGACGTGTTTATGGTGCCTCAATCAAGGCATACGACCGTGTACCGCGAGGATATTGAAGCTGTATCCGATCTCAGAATACTGGCATCCTCGGAGGAGTGCGGAGTGTATGCGGTAATGAGCAAAAAGGGAAGGCAATTTTTCGTCACGGGGCACAGCGAATATGACAGAGATACCTTAAAGGGCGAGTATCTTCGCGATAAGGGACTCGGCAAGCCGATAGATATTCCTGAAAATTATTTCCCCAATAATGATGAAACAAAGGCTCCGCTTGTCAGCTGGAGATCTCACGCCAATCTGCTGTTCTCGAATTGGCTAAATTACTTTGTATATCAGACAACGCCTTACGATATTAAGGCTGTAGCCGATAACTGAAACAAAATACAGAGTGGCATGCTTGCTTTTGGTATGCTCACTCTGTATTTTATATAATACGGATAAAACGGATATACTAGTATTGCAAGCATGATTTATTAAACCGAAAAGAGGAAAGATATGTATTTACCGAAAGCTACACGTTACGACCTTATGCCGTACCGCCGATGCGGAAAAAGCGGCTTGAAGCTCCCCGCGATATCTCTTGGACTTTGGCATAACTTTGGAAACATAACGCCGATAGAGGTGCAAAGAGATATTTTGCGCACAGCCTTTGATAACGGAATTACACATTTCGATCTTGCAAACAATTACGGGCCGCCCTACGGAGAAGCAGAGCGGAATTTCGGAATTCATCTTGAGGGGGATTTCAGACCCTACCGTGATGAGCTGATAATATCTACCAAGGCGGGCTACGATATGTGGCAAGGCCCATACGGAAACTGGGGCAGTAAAAAATATCTTATCGCAAGTCTCGATCAGTCTCTCAGACGAATGAAGCTTGATTACGTTGATATATTTTACCACCATCGCCCCGACCCCGAAACCCCGATAGAGGAAACCATGGGTGCGCTCGCGCAGATAGTTCGCTCAGGCAAGGCACTTTACGTAGGTATCTCGAATTATAATGCCGAGCAAACCGAGATAGCAATAAAGGCTCTCAGAGCCGAGGGCGTACCCATGCTGATACATCAACCCAAGTATTCAATGTTCGAAAGGACTCCCGAGCATCGGCTCATCCCGCAGCTTTCCGCATCGGGCGTGGGCTGCATAGCCTTTGCACCGCTTGCAAACGGAATTCTTACAAATAAATATCTTCACGGTATTCCCGAAGATTCCCGTGCAATAGGTGATCCGCGCTACCTGAAGCCGTCTCACATAACGGAAGAAAAAATTTCAAAGGTACGCCGACTTTCCGAATTGGCAAAGAGCAGGGGGCAGACAATGGCACAGCTTGCACTTCAGTGGGTGCTCCGTGATGAAGCGGTAACGAGTGCTTTGATAGGCGCAAGCCGCCCGGAGCAAATCAAGGAGAACGTCGAAGCTCTTGCAGCCCCGAGCCTCAGCACAGAGGAGCTAAAAGAAATCAATACTATTCTTACTGAATGAAATTAAATATCAAAGCGGTTTATCAAGCCAATAATGAAAAGCTTGATAAACCGCTTTTTTGCAAACTTTAATTAGCATCAGAGGCGATTTTTGTTCTTTTTAAAATATCGCATAGTTATTATAACCAGAGCTGCACCGATAAGCGGGAAGATAGCAATTGTCAACATACCCGCCCTCAGACATATCTGCTCCGTGCTTAATCCGAGCGTTGTACTCAGCTCTTGTGCAAGGCCGCTCGCCGCCACTTCGTCAACTATTATTCCCAACAGCTGCGGAGCGACAGATGCTCCGAGGTCTCCCCCTGCTGCCATGAGTGCAAAAGCCGCAACGCCCGCGTTAGGCATTTTTCTTCCATCATTATGAGTGCACCGGGCCAAAGCATAGCAGTGAAAAGCCTTGTAAGTATGCAGGCGATAAAGGCTATTATAACGTTTGAGGTGAGACCTACCGTAATATAGCATGCAAATGCTCCAAGCATGCCGATAAGCAGAACGTTCATTATGTTCTTGCCGTACTTGGCATTAGCAATTCTTGCAAATCCGAGCAGTATGGCAAACATCGCCATACCGTGAATATCTCCAAGTGTCTTATCTATGCCGAGAGCGTTTTCTATGTAGCTTGATATCCAGCTTGACATGGCATTCTCAGCACAGCTTCCGAAGAAGATGCATCCAACGCAAAGCGCAAGCGTTCTCTTTTTTGTACCTTCAATATCACTGCCGCCTCCCGAAATATCCATTTCCGGCATAGGCGAGGTAGCAAACAAAATTGTCGCTATTATCGGAAGTACCGCCCAGAACATAGTAACGTACATCCAATTTTCCTCACCGAGCAGCTTCAAAAGTAGCGTACTCAAAACCACCACCGTGAATACTCCAAAAGCATACAGTGAGTGTGAAAGGCTCATATCACGTTGAGGATTATCCGACGGGATTGCCGCTATTGTAGGGCTGAGCAAAACCTCTGAAAGCCCTGCGGATACAGAAAATATAACGGTTCCGATAAGCAGTCCGATATACGCATACTGCGGCAAAGCCATAGGTATTATCGCATAAATGAAAAGTCCGAGCGAGGTAATAAGAGGCATTATGCGAACGATTTTTTTAACGTTGAAATGCTTCGAGTAAAGTGTAAATACTATATCTACCGCAAGCTGCGTGCAAAAATTTGTCAGAACAAGAGTACCGAGCAGCGTATAGGAGATGCTGTAAATATCCTGCAAAGCAGCGAATAACAGCGGCGGCAGACTGAATATTGACGACATGGTGAAATATGCTGAATAGCATGCCAGCTTTGTTCTTTTAAAACCTTGAATTTTCATAGCGCATCCATTTTCATAAAATTTTCTTCATTTCCATGTATGGGAGAACGTCCTAGCCGCATTTTCTATATACGTTTAATGCACGTAGATTTTCAGCCTCTACTTCCGGGCGAAATACAGAATTCGGGTATTTTCTCTCAATATAATTAAGAAACAGGCTGCCTATCCCCAACCCTCTGTATTCTTCCTTAATATATATATCTTCGATCCAGATGCAAGGCTTCCCAAGCTCTGTTGAGAAGCTTTTTGCCACCATAGAGTATCCCTGTATACCGTTTGAATTTTCAAAAACGTACCCCTCAAGGTAGGGGCATTCGCTGATACAATTATCTATATCCGCCTTGAATATCTCTTCCGAGCCGCTGCTTAACACTGCGGGGGAAGCGTAGAAAACCTTCATCATTTCGAGAATGTGACGTCTGTCCGACTCCGTCATTGCTCTGATTACTGTATTATTCAAATTTTACATCCTTATGTGTTTGTTGACGTAATTAACAAAGATACGTCCATTGAGCGTGATTTTGCCGTTGCACTTGATAATGCCGAGGAGGTTTGCGTATACGCTAAGCTTCCTCGCGGATTCTATATTCCTACACCGGTAGGAAATTACAGTCCCGACTGGGCTATCGCATTCAATGAAGGCACCGTGAAGCACATTTATTTCGTTGCTGAAACCAAGGGTAGCCTTGATTCTCTCCAGCTCCGTGCTGTCGAGAGAGCAAAGATTGACTGTGCAAGAAAGCTCTTCAACGAGATTTCAACCTCGAAGGTAAGATACGAGTACGTATCAACCTATACCGATCTTCTCAACAAGATGAATGCGTTGGCTTAAGATCATCAATTATAACGGAGGATATTATGATTTACATAGCTTATACTACGGGGAAAAAAGAAAAAAGATGGTTTGATTTTCCTATAGAAATTCCTGGCTTGGAATATGCACTTAATAAATCGTCGAGAGCACGTAGAGTACGTGATAGTCACAGTTATCGCGATCCTTCTCTTGGTGAACTTGTTGGTGGTGGTGTAGATATTGCCTTTGTGGTAACAACTCCAGAGGAGGAAGCGTTTGTCAAAATAATACCGTATGAAAAAACCATTGATTACATAGTTCGTATCTACATTGAGTGGCTGCAAGAAAAAACAAACAATTCGAGTATATATCAAATTGTAAAAGAAAATTTGATTGCTGGCAAATACAAAAATGCACTTGATATGTTTGACGATATACGAGAAGCGTATAAAAAGTCTGCTGTAAGCATGGTGTCGTTTTATTCTACAATGCAGGGAAAAAATAACCACCATCTGGATTGTTCGGATGTTCCTCAGAAAGTTTTGTGTGATAATTTAGAGCATATAGAAACAGCAATTCGAAATGAACGTGGTTTTAAGGTTATCGAAACCAATTGTATAGGAAATGACGGATGTATAGGAAGAAGCGATATAGTTGCTGCAGAATATCATGTCGATATAGCAAATAGAAGCCCGTTGCTACGCGTAGATATTTATTTTAATAAGAACTTTACGCAGCAAGAAATAGATGCCTTTAAGGCAGAAAATTTCGAGAATACCTTGGGTGTTAATGTAATTGCTCTATTGCCCGATGAGGAAATGGAAGTTCTGATTATCTCCGAGTCAGGTTTAACAGAGGATGAAGTAAATAAGAAATATTTTGGAATTTGATGTATTGAATAATCGGGAATTCTCCAAAACCTAATTTAAAATAGAAACGCATTTTTAATAAATCAGAAATAACACCGAGCTTGTCTATCAGCCTCTCAAAGCTCTTTTGGTAGCTCCGTACACT
>CAZTWE010000004.1:0-59568 GCA_964617165.1 uncultured Ruminococcus sp. | reverse complement strand
GATTTCATTAAACCAACAGAAAAGAGGAAACATTTCGGCTATGAAACCGATTTATTTCCTCTTTCTGCTTGTTATAAGGGTTTGGGCTTAGCCCATAAAACATTTGTCTTGTCAATGCAATGCTCGCACTTAGTGAAATTTTCAAATTCTCCGCTAAGAACATCACCCATTTGCGGGCGTTTTTTTAAATAATATGTGCAAAATTGTTCAACTTAGCTAAAATAGATATAGTTAAAATAAGGGTTTATATGAAATATTCACTTTTTTAAAGTCCATGCAAAAACCAAACAAGGGTATGAAAAAATGTCATGTCAAAAAGTATTGACAAATTCGAGCAAATATACTATAATAGGAGCATCTTTTAAAACTTGATGCCGAGAGCAAATAAACAGGAGGAGAGCAAAATGGTATACGGTATGTTTACAACATATATGACAAACGATACTACCGCCATGCCCATGTCATGCCATAATGACGCCCTCTTGCTAAACTGCGGAACTTCGCTGGCTAAGCTTGCGATTTCCGCTGTTTCTATTATTAGCGGCATTGCTATACGTCTTGGTATGCTAAGACGACTTATAAAGCTACCCTGTCATTTTCGACTATGTACCCCGTGTTAAATTTATTACATTCATTTGTGGTTTTAATTTTGCGGCGTACTATAGTGGTATGCCGTTATCTTTTTTAAAAACAACATTATTAAAGTATCTATAATTTAAGGAGACAATTTATTATGAACAAGGTATTCAAAAAGGTAGTTGCCACAGTGATGGCAGTGGCAACAATGGCAACAGCAGCGTTTTCTATGACAAGCTGCGCAAAAACAAACTATGCAGAGAATAACACCACGTATAAGATCGGTGTTTTCGGTCCTCTTACCGGTGGATATGCAATCTACGGTCAGGCTACCAAAAACGGTGCTCAGCTCGCTGTTGATGAGATCAACGCAAACGGTGGACTTAACGGTGTTGAATTTGAGCTCATGTCTTATGACGATCAGGGCGCTGCGGAAAAGGTAAACTCCGGTTATGCTAATATGTACGAGAACGGTATGCAGGCATCTCTCGGTTGCACGACCTCGGGCGCATGCATGGAATTTTCCGCTCTTTCTGCGGCAGATAATCTTTTCTTCCTCACTCCCTCTGCATCGGGTGATGCCGTTACCACTCTCGGTGATAATTCTTATCAGATGTGCTTTAAGGACGGTAACCAGGGCGGCGTTGCGGCTGATTACGTAAACTCCCTCGGTCTTTCCAAAATAGGTATATTCTATAAGGCAGGCGACGTTTATTCTCAGGGTATCTACGAGCAGTTCAAGGCAAAGCTCAATTCAACCGTTTCAACAGTCGAGGCGTCCTTCATCAATGACAGTGACGACTTTACAAACCAGGTAGATAAGCTCAAGGATTGTACCTTTATATTCATGCCCGTATACTACGAGGTTGCTCAGAAGTTCATGGCAATGGCAAAGGGCAAGGTAGATAATGACGCGACATATTACGGATGTGACGGATTTGACGGTATAAACGTAGACGGTATTCCTCAGAAGGTTTCTATGCTTTCTCACTTCAATTCCAAGGCAACCGACGGTAAGGCTAAGACCTTCATCGACAACTATACGGAAAAGTACGGTACAGAAACACTCAACCAGTTCGGTGCAGCTGCTTATGACTGCGTATATGCAATCTACGGCGCAATGAAGAACGCAGGCGATAAGGTTTCCGTTACCATGTCAGCATCCGATCTTTGCGAGGTTCTCAAGGCAGAATTCAACGGTGGCTACACCTACAGCGGCGTAACAGGCGATAACATCAAGTGGGAAGCTGACGGTACGGTTAACAAGGCAGCTATCGCTTACGAGATCAAAAAGGCTGACAGTGAGACCGAGGAATAATATCTATCCAATTTGCTGACACGGTATCCGTGCCAGCAAATTGTCGTAATAAGTCTAATATTAAAAATTACGCAAAACACAAACAATTATTTGCATTTTGAACAAAATGCGGATAATCGGAGAACTATATGGAATTAATTTCGACATTAATCAACGGTCTTAGCGCAGGTAGCACTTACGCTATGATCGCCCTTGGCTATACAATGGTTTACGGTATTGCCAAGATGCTGAATTTTGCACACGGTGACGTAATAATGGTAGGCGGATATATGCTGTTCATTGCAATATCGGGCGGTGCATCAGTGCCAATTGCTATAATTTCGGCAATAATCGTTTGCACGGTGCTTGGAATAGTAATAGAGAAGATAGCCTACAAGCCTCTGCGCGGTGCGTCTCCTCTGGCGGTGCTTATCACGGCTATCGGTATCAGCTATCTTTTACAGAGCCTTGCACAGATCATATTCGGCAGTGACAGTAAGATGCTCAAGGAGTTTATGATAACGTCCAGCATCAATATCGGCTCGCTTTCGATATCGGTAGGTACTCTTGTCACTCTCGCGTGCGCTACCGTCATCATGGCAGCACTCACTCTCTTTGTAAAATACACAAAGCTCGGACGTGCTATGGTAGCTGTTTCAGAGGATAGAGATGCAGCACGTCTTATGGGTGTCAACGTAAACCTCATAATTATGATAACCTTTGCTATAGGCTCGGCACTTGCCGCTGCGGCAGGAGTTTTTATGGTAATGAAATCTCCTGCGGTATCAAGCGTTATGGGAGCTATGCCCGGTATAAAGGCATTCACTGCTGCGGTAATAGGCGGTATCGGCTCTATTCCCGGTGCAATGCTCGGTGGAATACTTCTCGGCTTGGTCGAAAGTCTTTGCAATCAGGTCAGCTTTATCGCGCCCTATACGGATGCAATAGAGTTTTCAATACTCATAATCATCCTCCTTGTTAAGCCCTCGGGCATACTCGGAAAGAAGAGGAGGGAGAAGGTATAATGAAGCTCACAAACAAAAAAATCAAATGGAATCACTATATAAACTATTGCGTTATAGGCGCAGTGCTTATAGTGTTCACAATTCTCTCACTTGCAGGCGGCACAAAAAGCTCAACTGAATATCTTCTTGAAAAGCTTGCAATATCTATAACCCTTGCCGTTTCGCTCAGTATAGTAGTAGGCTTCCTCGGAGAGCTCTCGCTCGGACATGCCGGATTTATGTGTGTTGGTGCATATATAGGCGGAAAAATTGCATCCGTGCTTGATCCGGGAGCCGATAATCCGCTCGTTCTGGTAATGACACTCTTTGTGGGCGGTGCTGTTGCGGCAGTGTTCGGATTTATAATAGGTCTGCCTGCCCTTAGGCTTAAAGGAGACTATCTTGCGATAGTAACTCTCGCTTTCGGTGAGATCGTACGTTCTATATTCCTGAATACATCCTCCGAGAGCTTCGGTGGCGCGTTAGGACTTCGCACCCCGAGATACGATAGCGGAACGCTGTTTATCTACGCCTTTCTTGTAGTCCTGCTTTGCCTGTTTGTCACTCAGAATATTATACGAAGCAAGCACGGCAGAGCTATAACCTCTATAAGAGATAACGAAATAGCAGCCCGCGCAACGGGAATTAACGTAACTAAATACAAATTGATCGCATTTATGGTATCTGCATTCTTTGCAGGCGTTGCAGGTGTTCTTCACAGCCATGCAAACTTTACGGTGCAGTCCACGATGTTTGATTACAACTATTCTATTGAGATACTTGTAATGGTCGTTCTCGGAGGTATGGGAAGCATCAACGGCTCTATCATCGCAGCATCACTGATAACCTTCCTTAACGTAAAGCTCGCAACTATTCTGACAGGCGACCTTGCGGTGCTGAAGGATCTTATCTACGCGCTTATCCTCATTGTTATAGTAATTTACAACAATGCTCCTGCGCTTAAAGCATTCCGTGAGAAATATAATCTCAAAGCGCTTTGGCGTAAGCTTATACGTCATACCGACGAGCCCTCTGCCGTACGGGATGACGAGGGGGAATGGGCGCGAGTACCCACCAAGATCGATATGGACGAGGTGCTTTCGCTTGACGTTTACGTGACTGAAAGCGTTGTTGCGCCCGATAAACCAAAGGATAGTCAGGGAGGTAAATAACGCTTATGCAAACAGTATTGAAAACGGAAAATCTAGGCATCTCCTTTGGCGGTCTTAAAGCTGTAAGCGGTTTAAATCTTGAAATAAAGAAAAATGAGATATACGGACTTATAGGGCCTAACGGTGCAGGCAAAACCACTGTGTTTAATATGCTGACAGGCGTATATCAGCCCACCTATGGCACGTTTTACCTGAACGGTGAGGAGCTTCGCGGACTTGCTCAGGATAAAATAAATCAAAAGGGAATTGCACGTACCTTCCAGAACATCAGGCTTTTCAACAATATGACGGTTGTAAGAAACGTAATGGTCGGACTTCATAATGATCCCGAATACAAATGTGGACTTTTTACAAGCATATTCCGCTTGCCCCGTCATTTTGAGGTCGAGCGCACTATGAGAGCGCGAGCAAAGGAGCTGCTTGATATATTCGGACTCAAGGACGTTCGCAATCAGCTTGCCTATAACCTGCCGTACGGAAAGCAAAGAAAGCTGGAGATAGCCCGCGCACTTGCAACGGGGCCTAAGCTTCTTTTGCTTGACGAGCCTGCTGCGGGAATGAATCCGCAGGAGACGGCTGAGCTTATGAATACGATAAGATTTGTACGCGATAATTTTGATATGACAATACTTCTTATCGAGCACGATATGTCTCTTGTTTCGGGTATATGCGACAGGGTAACAGTGCTTAACTTCGGTCAGGTGCTTGCCGAGGGCGAAGTTAATGAAGTTCTGAACAACCCGGAGGTTGTCAGAGCGTATCTGGGGGATGACTGATATGGCATTACTTGAAGTAAAAGATCTTGAAGTCCATTACGGACTCATAAAAGCAGTAAAGGGCGTATCCTTTGAGGTAAATCGGGGAGAGATAGTTTCGCTGATCGGAGCTAACGGTGCGGGTAAAACCACGATAATGCACGCATTGAACGGAATAATCCCAAAATCCGGCGGCAGCGTCCACTTTGACGGGCGCGATATAACCTCTGCGCCTGCGCATAAGCTTGTTAAATACGGAATGGCTCAGGTACCTGAGGGCAGACGTATCTTCCAGGAGCTGACGGTTTATGAAAATCTGAAAATGGGATATTTCATAAAAAATGATAAGGCTGAGTTTGAGCGAAAGCTTGAAGAAATGTATTCACATTTCCCGATACTCAAAGAGCGTTCAAAGCAGATAGCAGGTACGCTTTCAGGCGGTGAGCAGCAGATGCTCGCTATGAGCCGCGCGCTTATGTCAAGCCCGACTCTGTTGCTCCTTGATGAGCCGAGTATGGGTCTGTCTCCGCTTTACGTAAATACAATATTCGATATGATTAAAACCGTAAACGAAGACGGAACTACAGTGCTTCTTGTTGAGCAGAACGCCAAAAAGGCTCTTTCTATCGCAAATCGCGCTTACGTTCTCGACCTTGGTCTGGTTACCAAGTCCGGCACAGGTGCCGAGCTTTTGGCGGACGATGCGGTTAAACGCGCCTACCTCGGCGGTTAGCGTGATGTCCTTAAAGGACAATCACGCATCGAGATAAATCCCTTGCGGGATTTATCTCATATCGAATTGGCGCGAAGCGACAATATATCGAGCTTGAGCGCAGCGAAAGCATATCGAGTTCATCTTTCGTGAACATATTTCACGAAAGATGAATATATCGACAGAAGAAAAATGAGAGCAAGAATATAAGGACGTTTTCCTTGTACTCTTGCTCCCTTTGTTGTATAGGGGTTGGGCTTAGCCCAAGTGCATTTGATCGGTCAAATGCGATGCTCGCATTTAGTGGGATTTCAAATTCTCCGTTAAGGACATCCCCCGTGTGCTAGACTCTTTTTTCGATACTGTCTGCCTTTGGGACTCTACTCCCAGATCACGATCTCTCCGTCAACGTAATTTTAGCGTCTTTCGTCGTACTCCGCCTTGTAAAGTGCTAAACAAAAAGGCGCAGCTGCGGCTTTTTGCCTGACAGTCTGCGCTTAATAATTTGGAATTATATGCACGTGACAGATAACTGTCAGGCACTTTTTGTTCTTATTATAGCACGCTGTTTTCAAAATGTCAATACTTTCTTGCAGGATTTTTTACGAAAATTTCAAATAAATATTCAAAATCCATATTTCGACAAATAAAACAAATTAAAAACAAATTATTTGCTCGCAATTGTTGCAAAATCATCTGTGTTTGCCGGGTAAGCAAACGGCAGGGATACCGAAACGGTATCCCTGCCTATTTATTTTGCCTACATAAATCTGTGATGCATGCATTATGAATTTATAATCGCTAATCTTTATTAAAGCTTCTCAGCAAGCTCAAGCACCATGCGCTCGGTCTTTTCCCAGCCGATGCAAGGGTCGGTTATCGACTTGCCGTAAAGCTCGTCCTGCGAGATCTTCTGGCAGCCGTCCTCAATATAGCTTTCTATCATCAGACCCTTGACAAGTTTTTTAACGTTCGGGTCATAGTTTCTGCTATCAACGATCTCTCTTGCTATTCTTACCTGCTCAAGATGCTTTTTGCCCGAATTGGCATGGTTGGTATCTATTATGCAAGCGGGGTTTTCGAGAGTAGACGAGGCGTACAGCTCTGCAAGTCCCGCGATATCCTCATAGTGATAGTTGGGGTGAGATTTGCCGTGCTTGTCCACGTAGCCGCGCAGTATTGCGTGTGCGTAGGGGTTGCCCATGCTCTTGACCTCCCATCCGCGGTAGCAGAATACGTGCGAGCTTTGTGCCGCCTTGATGGAGTTCATCATAACTCCAAGGTCGCCTCCTGTGGGGTTTTTCATACCAACAGGTATATCAAGCCCGCTGGCGGTAAGCCTGTGCTGCTGATTCTCAACGCTCCTTGCACCTACGGCAACGTATGCAAGAACGTCGGAAAGGTATCTGTGATTTTCGGGATAAAGCATCTCGTCGGCACAGCCGAAGCCTGTCTCCGAAATGGCGCGTATATGTAGCTTTCGGATAGCCACAATTCCGCGCAAAAGATCGGGGTCGCTGTTCGGGTCGGGCTGATGAAGCATGCCCTTGTAGCCCTCGCCGGTTGTTCTCGGCTTGTTGGTGTAAATTCTCGGAACCATGAAAATTTTGTCCGAAACCTTGTCCTGCAAGCCGCGCAGACGGTAAATATAATCAAGCACGGTATCCTCTCGGTCTGCCGAGCAGGGACCTATAACAAGAATAAATTTATCGCTTTTCCCCGAAAAAATATCCTTCATTTCGCTAACTGCGCGGTCTCTTGTGGCCTTTACCGCCTCGGAGGCAGGGAATTGCTCCTTGATCTCCATAGGTATGGGGAGCTTACGGTAAAATTGCATATTCATAAATTTGTATTCCTTTCATCAGGTATTCTTGAGCGGCATTATGATGTCGGCTTATCAAAAAGCTCACGCCTTGCCGCAGCGCGTCGCATCTGCTCACGCATAGCATCTCGGTCGCCCCGTGCTATCATATCGCGAAAGGCACTGAAGCTTTCAGCGAATGTATCCATCTCGGCAAGCAGTGCATCTCTGTTCTGTAAGAACAGCTCGCTCCACATAAGATCGTTTATTTTGGCAATACGGGTAAGATCTCTGAATGAGTCACCGGTGTATTTTTCAAGCCCCTCTGTGTCGTTTGCCGTCATAAGGGTAACGGCAATACAGTGCGTCAGCTGAGAGAGAAAAGCTATCATTTCATCATGCTCCGAAACAGAAAGCTCGCTGATCTTGGCAAAACCAAGCTTCTCGCCAAGCTGCTTGCATATCTCTATCGCGCGCGGTGTGTTTTTCTCCGTCGGTACAACTATATAGTTTGCTCCGCGGAAAACCTCGGCACAGCTGAATTCAACTCCGCTCTTTTCGCGCCCTGCCATTGGGTGTGCCGAAATGAATTCGACACCCTGCGGCAACATTGCCTGCACGCGTTCAACTATACCGCTCTTAACGCCCGTAACGTCGGTAATCAGCGTTCCGATGGCGAAAAGACGTCCGTTTTTCTCTATCCAATCAACGAAAACACTTGGGTAAAGAGCGAATATTATAAGCTCCGAGTCTGCTATCAGCTCTGCATCCGTTTCGGTCGTGCCAAGCTCTATCATTCCGTGCGCTATGGCATAATCAATATCAGCGGAGTTTTTCGTTATACACCGCACGTGTCGGTAGCCTGAGTCTGTGAGTGCCTTAGCGTAGCTTCCGCCTATAACTCCAAGACCGATGATGAGAATTTTTGTATCCTGCGTAAGCTCAGTCATAAAGCTCCACCTCAATTCCAAGACTTGCAATATCAGAGAAAAAGTCGGGGTAGCTCTTCGATACAGCCTCAGCACCCTCAATAACGCCGCCGAATTTTGTCAGTAGCACCGCCATAGCCATAACTATTCTGTGATCGTTATGAGAGGAGATAGGAACGTCGGGCGCATGCAGCGCAGCCTTTTTAACCACCACCGTGTTATCTTCGATAATAAGTTCGGCACCCAGCTTTGCAAGCTCCTCTGCCATTGCCGAAGCGCGGTCGCTTTCCTTTATTCTGAGTCGGCGCGTTCCGTGGAACGTAGCGCCGTTAAGATATGCGGCAAGCGCGAAAAGTATCGGTGCAAGATCAGGGCAGTCCTCAATATTTATTTCGGGCGCACCGTTTTCAAGCTTTGCGTAAAGCTCACGGTAAACGCGGTCTCCCTGCTCGCTGCTTTCGGAAAGCCCGAGCACCCTTACCTGTGAGCCGAGCATATTAAGCGCATCGGGAAATGCCGCACCCGAAAAATCTCCCTCAACCGTGAGATGCCGCGGTCTGTATTTCTGAGAGCCGGGTATCTTTATAGTAAGCTCGTCGACAAATTCGACAGTTATCCCGAACTCTGCGAGCGCGCTCACAGTGAGCTTGATATATGAGCTGCTCTCAAAGGGTGGAGTTATTTTTATTACGCTTTCGCTCTCAAGGGTAGGAAGCGCAAACATCAATCCCGAAATGAACTGACTGCTGACGTTGCCTGGGACAACGTATTCACCAGAGGGGAGCGGCCCGTCAACAAAGAGCAGATCGCCTATTTTTTTAAATAACAGCTCGCGCTCGGAATAAAGCTCCTCATAGACCGAAAGAGGTCTTTGCATAAGTCTTTTTGCACCGCTGAGATGAACTCTTGCGCCTGAGAGCGTAGCAATTGGAATAATGAAGCGCAGCGTACTGCCGCTCTCGCGGCAAAAGAGCGTGTCGCGCGGAGCTGTTTTTCGCATATCCGTACCCACAACGGTAAAGGTATCACCCTCTGAGGTCACAGTTGCACCGAGTGCGCGGAGGCAGTCTGCCGTTGCGAGAATGTCAGCCGAGGGGGTAACACCGCGTACCGTGCTGACGCCGCCATCGCACATTGCCGCTGCGATAAGGAGTCTATGGGCGATGCTCTTGGAGCCTGGAGCGCGCACCTCACCGCGCGCCGTGCCGCGTATTATCTCAGCTCTCACAACACTCACCTATAAGGTAGTCGCACGCTTCAATATAGCCTGCGAAGCCGTGCCCCGTGATAGTTTTCTTGCATGCCCGTCTGATATAGCTCACCTGCCTGAAATCCTCTCTTTCCTCAACCCTTGAGATATGGACCTCAACAACAGGCAGACTTACCGAGAGCACAGCGTCAAGCAGGGCAATGCTCGTATGCGTATATGCTCCGGGGTTTATAACAATGCCATAAGCCCCCTCGTAATACGCCTCCTGTATTTTGTCAACCAGGTCGCCCTCATGGTTGGATTGGTAAAACACCGTTTCAACACCGCGTGCCGTGCAGTGCTCGGATATGAGGCGGCAAAGCGCATCGTAATTTTTTGTACCGTATTTTCCGACCTCGCGTATGCCGAGCATGTTGAGGTTCGGACCGTTTATAATATAAAGCTTCATTTTATCTCCTGTAAATAAATGCGAAGTGCAAAATGGGAAATTCGCAATGGCGAGTGGGGAAGTGCGGACGTTAGCCCGAAAGAAAGTGCGAGAGGATTTTTTCACTGACCTCTTCTGCGGTGCAGTCTGCATCTATATGCACGTCACACGCCGCGCGATAAATATCATATCTCTCCTCATAACGCTTTGCGATAGCTTCGGCAGAGGATGCAAGGGGGCGATCCTCTGTCGGCATAAGTGAGGATAGGGGTCTGTCTATAAAATAGATTATGCCGTTTTGCCTGAGTGCGTGCACGTTCTCAGTTCTCAGCGGCGTACCGCCGCCCGTAGCTATAACCGTACCGCTGATCGGTGCAACGCTCCGAATAGCCGCTGTCTCCATATCGCGGAACACTCGCTCTCCGTGCTTATCAAATATATCGGGGATAGCCATTCCGGACTGCTCTACTATAAGCGCATCGGTATCCGTAAAGGTACGCCTAAGCTTCTCGCAGATTATTTTGCCGACGGTAGTTTTTCCCGAAGAGGGCATCCCTATGAGAACAATATTGCGCTTCTGCCTGCGTATCTTATAAAACACCTCGTCGCACAGCCCGTCCGAATAACTTTTTCCGAGGAAATGCTCAGATGCCCTGATAGCCTGAGCCACCAGCATATAGAGTCCACCCTCGGCATTGACTTTAAGCTTTTCCGCCTCTAATATAAGAGGAGTTTTTTCGGGATTGTATATTGCATCGAGAACTCCCGAAAGATTTGAAAATGCTGAAAGCTCAATTGGTTTATCGAATATATTCGGATACATTCCGACAGGGGTGGTGTTTATGATAATTTCGGAATTTGTGTGATATTTGTAAACATCTGTATACAAAATCGCACCACTGTCACTTCTTCGCGATGCTTTGATTACTTCTCTTGCACCTTGAGCTATTGCAACAGCCTCGGCTGTTTTCGAAGTGCCGCCCGTACCGAGAATAAGCACCTTTTTGCCCGAGAAGTCGATTTTCGCGCGGCGTGCCAGCTCTGACATGCCAAAGAAGTCTGTATTATAGCCGAAGAGCTTGCCGCCACGGTTGACAACGGTGTTCACCGCGCCTATCGCGCGCGCTCCCTCGTCAAGCTCCGAAAGGTATGGGATAACAGTTTCTTTATACGGAATAGTCACGTTTATACCGAGAAAATCCCGCGCTCTCATAAACGCATCAACGCCCAAGCGAGGTATCTCCCGTATCTCATAATCGTATGCCGCGAAAGCTCCGTGTATTTCCTTTGAGTAGCTATGTCCAAGCCGCTCGCCTATACATCCGTATTTCATTTTGTCTCACCCGTTGAAAGATAATCGGTACCGAAGCGCACCGTGAGCAGGTCAGCAACGGTGATGGCGGCAAGCGCATCAACAACAGCTCTTGCTCTGTGTATTATTGCGGGGTCGTGTCTGCCGCCAACGGATATTTTAACACACTCAGCTTTAGCAAGGTCAACCGTATCCTGCTCTTTAGCGATAGACGGGGTAGGCTTCACCGCAAGCCTGAAAATTATCGGCATGCCGTTTGTAATACCGCCGTTGATACCGCCGTTTGAATTTTTTGAGGTAACGACACGCTCACCGCTCATAACCAGGGGGTCGTTTGCCTCGCTGCCGTACATATCGGCAAGCGCGAAGCCGTCACCAAACTCAATACCCTTAACACCGGGAATGGAAAGCATGGCGTGCGCTAAAAGCCCCTCTACCGTGTCAAACCAAGGCTCGCCAACGCCTGTCGGAATTCCCGTTATCGCACATTCGAGCACACCGCCGACACTGTCACCGGATTGCTTTGCGATAAGGATTTCATTCATCATTGCCTCGCGTGACGCTGTGGCGATAACAGGGAAATCCATATTGAAAAGTGCATCTATATTCTTATCAAGCGAGGTAAACGGCATATCGGTCACCCCATGCAGGCGGCTGATGTGCGTACCTATTTTTATTCCTTTTTCAAGAAGCGCACCGCGCAAAATCGCGCCTGCCGCAACGAGTGGGGCGGTAAGTCTGCCCGAAAAGTGACCGCCTCCTGCCTTGTCCTGATATCCGTGGTATTTACACTCCGCGGCATAATCCGCATGCGAGGGGCGAGGAGTATTTTCAAGCTCACTGTATGCCGAGCTGCGCTTGTCAGCGTTGCTTATGACGAGGCATACGGGCGTTCCCTCGGTAACACCGTTTTTAACGCCCGACAGAAACTGTACCTCATCCGCCTCCTGCCTTGCAGTTGATATGTCACCCGCGGCACGCCTTTGATTCATAGAGCGCAAAAGAATTTCGCGGTCAATTTTTATCCCGGGAGCAAGCCCATCGATAACACAGCCCACAGCGGCACCGTGGCTCTCTCCGAAAAGGGTAACGGTTATATTATTTCCAAAAGTATTTTTCATAACGGACAAGCCTTTCAAAAATCCATTTAATCGTTATTTTAAGTCTGAAAGCCGCTTTAGCAGCTCGTCAAATCCAACACGCTCCAGGCTATAGCTGCCGATGCTGTCAACGAATATCGCGTAGGTACCGTCACCGTCGCCCTTTTTATCGTGCTTCATAAACTCGATAATATCCGCACCGGATGCATCTGTTTCGGTAGGTAAACCCATGCGGCGGAGTAGGGGTATAAGCCTTGCACGTACCTCTCCTGAGCTCATCGGTAACATGCCGAGAGCAACACATTCACCGTGATAAAGTCCACCGAGGGCTTCAATTCCATGCCCGATAGTGTGCCCGAAATTAAGTATTTTTCTCAGCGAATTTTCACGTTCGTCTGCCTCAACCACAGCTTTTTTTATTTTCAGTGCCGAGTATATCACCTCTCCGATGTCTCTTTGCCAAAGCCCCTCTTCAAGTGCATAGAAAAGGTCAGCATCGAAGGTGAGTGACATTTTTACGACCTCGGCAAGCCCTGAGGCAAATTGCCGCCTGTCAAGCGTGCTCAGCACCTCGGTATCTATGATTACCGCACGCGGCTGATAAAACGCCCCGATAATGTTTTTTACACCGCCGAAATCAACTGCGCATTTTCCCCCGATGGAGGAATCAACCTGTGAGAGTAAGGTCGTAGGGATATTGTAGAAATCTATTCCGCGCATGTAGGTTGCAGCGGCAAAGCCCGTCATATCTCCGACGACCCCTCCGCCAACGGCAACTACCGCATCGCGCCTCTGAAGCCCGAAATCGAGCATCTTTTTGCAGATCATGGCATACGTGTCGAGGTTTTTGCTCGCTTCTCCCTCGGCAAAGGTGACTACTGTTGCCTCTTTGCACTGTGTCGCAACAGCACGTGCATACTTCTCGGGTACACCTGTATCGGTAACTATGACAACGCGGCGATTAAGGTCGATAAGCTCGCCTGCATGCGCGAGCAGATCCTCACCGAGGGTTATATCATAGCTGTTTTTTTGAAGCTCCATTCTCAGCTTGTGTGTAATCTTCATAACCCACCTATTTTACGTACGTTCCGACGAATTTTACCGTATGGCAGTATTCTCCAAGGTCCTCAAGCATGCGCCTGCCCTCCTTGGAATTGATATTGCCCTCGGCTTCTATATAGAAGTAGTATTGCCACATAAGCTCTTTTCTCGGTCTTGATCTGAGAGTTCTCATATTAAAATCGTGCTTTCCGATGATATCAAGAGCCTTTGCGAGCGCACCCGCTTCATTCTTTACTGTAAAGAGCAGTATGCTGTGCACGCCCGACTCGTTCGGCTCATGCTTATGAGCAGTTCTTGAAAATACCGCGAAGCGCGTGGTGTTGCTCCTTGATTCGTTTATATTCTTCTCCAGCACGCAAAGCCCGAACAGCTCAGCCGCCGTCTCACTCGCTATAGCAGCCGTGCTCTTATCACCGAGGCTTGCAACGTGCTGTGCTGCGAGTGCCGTGTTTTCAAACTCCTCCTCAGAAAAGCCGTGCTCGCGTATGTAGGGCTTGCACTGCGAGAGTGCCTGAGGGTGGCTGATAACGCGCGTGACGTCCGAGGTCTTTGCCCCCGGAATACCCAGCAGGCAGTGCGCAATATCAATATCGATTATGCCGTTCACGGTAAGCGGCCCTGCAAACATAAGATCGGTCACAGCTCCTACCTCACCGCCAACGCTGTTCTCAATAGGAAGCACCACGGCATCACACTCACCGGATGCTGCTGCATTGTACGCGCTCTCAAAATTCGGATATGCGATCTTTCTTGCATTTGGGAAAAGCTTGCATACCGCAATATATGCAAATGCACCGAGAGCACCCGAATATGCAACGCGCATTCCCGATATAAGCATATCCTGATAACTGCGCGATGCCGCCATTGTGCCTTGCAGAAAATTTACGTAATATGGGCGGAGCTCATCATCCGAAAGCTCTGCTGCGTTTCTTTCAATTACCTCGCTTTCGCGAGCGGCATCGAGTATTGGAAGTCCGTGAGCCGCCTTGTATTCTGCCACCTCGCGCGCCGCAGCCATGCGCTCGGCAAAAAGCTCGCGCATTTTCGCATCGGTCTCGTTTATGGTTTTTCTTATCTCTTTCAGGTCTCTCATTATGTTTAACCTCTTTTTCTGTATTTTTCCGCAAGCGCGCGGAATGCGGGGAGTGAACGCTCTATCATCTCAGGCGTCTGGCAGTAGGCGAGTCTCACGTAGCCCTCCGAGCCGAAATCGTCACTCGGCACGAGCAGAAGCCCGAACTCCTTTGCCGCCTCGGAAAATTTCACGGCGCTTGGACAAAGCGATTTCACGAAAAGATAAAACGCACCGCGCGGAGGAGATAGCTCGTAGCCGTATGACGTGAGAGCGTCGATGAGCATTTTTCGGTTTTTGTCATATATTTCAATATCCGCGCTCTTGCCGAGACAGTCGGCAACAAGCCTTTGCAAAAGTGACGGTGCGCAAACGTAGCCGAGTGCTCTGCCGGCACCGCATATAGCGCGGAACACGCGATAGGCATCCGTCACCTTGGGAGATACGAAAACGTAGCCTATCCTCTCGCCGGGAATAGATAAGGATTTGCTGAATGAATAGCAAACTACCGTATTATCGTAGTAATTGGGAATAAACGGAACACTCGCTCCGTCGTAAACAAGCTCTCTGTAGGGCTCGTCTGCAATAAGGTATATAGGCCGACCGTACTCGCGGCTTTTGTTTGTAAGCAGCTCAGCGAGCTTGATTATATCCGCCTCAGAATATACCGCGCCTGTAGGATTGTTCGGGGAATTGACTATGATTGCCGCAACAGTTTCGTCTATCGCGGCAGCAAGCCGTTCAATATCGGGGGCGAAATCACCCTCGCGACAAGCAACTGGCAAAAGACGCGCACCGTTTCTTTCGACAAATACTTTATATTCGGGAAAATACGGAGCAAGGGCAATAACACGCTCGTTCTCATTTGTAAGAGCACCGAGCACCGAGACGAGAGCCCCCGCGGCACCGGCCGTCATGTATATATCAGTCGCTTCGGCTGCGGCGCCGTAGGTCTTTTTCAGGTATTCAGCGATACTCGCCCTGACAGCCATATCGCCCTCGGCTGAGGTGTAGCCGTGGAGTGCTGTCGGCTCATATTCCCGAAGCAGGCGCATAATTCCGAGATTTACCTCGGGTGGAGGGCAAACGCTGGGATTTCCAAGCGAGTAGTCAAAAACGTTCTCGGCTCCTCGCTCAGCGGCAAGCTGCTTGCCGAATTCGAAAAGCTCCCTTATAGTTGACCTTTTGGTTCCAAGTGCCAACATTCTCTCGTTTATCATAAATATCGCCTCGCTTTCCGCCTTAACGTACGCGCGTATGCCGCGTAAAAAATTATAATAAAGTATTATAACACTTTATCAGGGAAATGTCAATACTACGAATTTTTCCTCCGCTGCTCATCCTAATTTTTCGTCCTAATTTTTCCTCCACTGCTCATCCACTGCTCCGAGGCAGATTATTGATAGATTATTGATTGTTGATTATTGACAATACCGATGCTATATGCTAAAATAATTTCGTAAATAATTCAAAAAGTGAGTTGAATATATGAAAAAATGTACTTCCTGCAACAGCGTAATTTCCGTATCCGAGGCGCTATTTTGCCCGTATTGCGGCTTCGAATTAAGAAATCAGGAGCGCTTATGCGGCAAATGCGGATATACCTTGCAGCCCGACTATAAATTCTGTCCTATTTGCGGTACCTCTGCCTGCTTTGATAAAGAAGTGCAGCCCGAGGTAACCAAAAAGCCGATCATTGATGGCGAGGAGGGGATTTCGACCCACTGTTTCCGTGAATGTGGCAGTGACGGTATGTATTATGACTACGTAACTAAACGTTCGGATAAATTCAGCTATTGTATAAATGATAAAAAGCCAAACGATCTTCGCGTTGTAAAGATATATAGGGTAATGCCCGATACGGTGTACTTTATAACGGCGGACGTCATGACGAAAAACGTAGTAAATCACGAAAATAAAGAATCTCCCATAGGTGCATGTATAAGCAGCGGTGCCTTTAACTGCTCGTCCTCACTTCTTGGAACATCGGATTGGCAAACAGTCGGTGTGCTTGGACGTTCGGATGATATGGGTGCGCTTGAGGTATCGTTGAATCTTGGATATAACTTCAATACCTGCACGGGAGAGGCTTGGTTTGAAAATATCAACGTAACCCCCGCAGCCGATTACACATCGGGGAAAAACACGTGGAGATTTCTCGCTGTCGTGCTTACAGACACGGGAATTGATACCATTGATCGCGATACCGCGAGGCACGTGAAGCTTTCCCACCAAATGTCACCTGCCGAGCGTGCGGCAATCAAAAAAAGCCTTTCCTGCTTCAAAACCGACCTCAGCAAGGACGCTGGAGGACTCTTTGACGTGGACGTTGACCTTGTGGAAATGTCTGCAAAATGCACCGAATATACAAAAACGAATGTGGGATATACTATCACCGCACCGTCGGCGCGTGAGTATCTTCGGAAGAACGGTATTGATATTAGTGGGTACGACCACGTCATTATGATCGCGTGTCTGCCCTCGCTGCCTGCAAAATATTACGGACTCGGTGGCAACTGTATTGATGGAAAAATAGGCTATTCATTCGTTTTACATACCAACGCGGATAAGTATATCGAATACCTGAATGGAAGATGGGACGGCATGTGGGCACCGGCTATATACGTTCACGAATTTCTTCACAGTATCGAGGCAACCTCTCGCGCTCTCGGCCTGGAGGTGCCAAAGGTTGATGGGGAACGCTTTGGATACTCTGACCGTAACGAGTGGCGTGAATGGTATAGGGATTTTATAAGAAAGGAACTCAAGGTAGGCGGCAAGCAGTTAGGTGTAGACCCAAGAATATGGAAATTGCGCCCCTCGGTATTCTACATCGCCAAAAAGTGAGATTTTTGCCGAAAAATATGTAATTTATCAAATATTGGTACAGAAAATTCGGGTGAAAAATGTAAGAAAACAAATTTTTTACAAAAATCGCACCGTCACGGTACATTCGCATAGATCACATGAAAATTCACGTATAAATATAAATAATAAATTTACAGAATTGTATTGAATTTTTTTTGCAAATGTGATAAAATGTAATTTACAAATTTGTGAATTTTCGGAGAAAAGGTTTTTGATATGAGTATAAAGGCGATAGTATTTGATAAGGACGGAACACTGCTTGATTATTACTCTTTCTGGTATCCGCTCGCCTGCCGTGCGACCGAGATTGCTTACGGTGAGTTCGGCATTACCGCGAATGACGTGGCAGAGCACGTTGCCGACCTCGGCTTATCTGACGGTAAAACGGATATTTCAGGTGCTTTGCCAAGGGGAGATCATGCAGGTATTGTAAAGGCGCTTTATGAAAGACTTTGTGCTAACGGTGCGGAGTGCGATATAGACAGTGTTGTTGCAGCCTTTGCCAAGGGGTATTCCTCCGAGGAAGCAAAATCACTCGGCAACGTCGTTCCTGCCTGCGATAATATAAGGGAGCTCATGCTCTCTCTCAAAAAGAAGGGTATCAGGCTTGCGCTTATAACGTTGGATGATATCATCGGTACTAAGATATGCCTTGCGAAGCTCAGTATCGACGATCTTTTTGATGAGATACTTGCCTATGACGGAAAAACGCCTCCTAAGCCTGCTCCCGATTTTATGATAGGCTTTATGAAGAAATTTTCCCTCGACAAGAGCGAGGTAGTAATGGTAGGAGATACCGAGACCGATATAAGCTTTGCAAAGAATTCGGGAGTTTTTTCGGTTGGAGTCGGTGCGAGCGAGAAAAGCAGGTGCGTACTTTCGGCCATGGGTGCTGACGTTACTCTCTCCGATATATCCGAGCTGCCCGCGGCACTCGGTCTGTGACCGATATTTCATTCGCCGAAAGGTATTTGACTTCGACTGAGTTTTTTACTCTTCGCTGATAACAAACAAAATAAACCGCCGTTTTTGTCACTTGATGTGGCAACGGCGGTTTATTTTAACCTTGTGTTATTTGCTTTGAAAATGTTAAAATGTTCAAAATGGAAATATATTCCGTAAAACACAAGGAGTTTAAAGCAAAATGAAAGTCAAAACAAAGGCACTGATATTTTTGATAATGCTGACAGCAATGCTTTCCGCGCTCTCTTTTGCCGTCTCGGCGGAGGCGGTGTCGGGCAGTGCGGAGCCTGTGGCATCGGAGCTCGCGGCAAAAGAGACGGGCTACGTTATCGAGCAAGGTGACGGTATTTATTCAGCCGCATCAGAGACGGGAATAATTACGGACAACAGTCTATCTGAGCTGATATCGCGTATTGATACCGACGGGGCGGTGATTACATTTGCTGGTGTCAGCACGAATGAGGCTTTGATATTCAAGAGCAGTGTAACACTTACAGGTGAGTTGGATGCGGCATCGGGAATGAGCCTATCGGGAAAAAATGTAACTCTTGAGGACGTAAGCTTTAATATTGCATCAGGTATGCTGCGTATAAAATCCGGCAGCACAACGCTTCTCTCGGGCGATATATCGCTCGGATCCGGAGCATCTGTTGCGCTTGATTTTTCATCATCAGCACAGCTGTTTATCAAGGGCGGGAAAATAGCGAAGAGTGCGGTATCGCCCGCCATCGTATGCTCGCTTGGCTCTATTGACGTCTCGGGCGGTGAGATAGTAAATCTATACGGAGCGGCGATAGAGAACAGAGGAACGCTCACGCTCGGAGGGTCGCCTTTGATATCGGGCTACAATTACGGTGTGCTGACCGACAGAGCTATACACCTCTCATCGGGCGACGTAGGTTTTTCGGGGGAGCTGACCGTCATGTATGATACGCGCTTTGCGATGGGTAGCTTCACTGCCGTTATGCTTGATGTGCCCAATGCTTCCTCCGCGGGGCTTTCTCTCCTTGACGTGACAGGAGAGAGCATGCCGCTGACCTATTTTGACAGCACCGAATATTCTGAGGAAAAGAAGCTTTTTGCGGTATATCTGCCGTACCGTGCTGACTTTTACGTGGGCAATGAACTGTATCTCACAGATGAATTTCTATCGGGAGAGGCGTTTGCGTGCCCAACTGCGCCCGAGCGCTTTGGTTACACCTTTTTTGCATGGTGCAAGGGGAGCCCGACGGGAGAGCCGTATTCCTTTGGCACGGGTGAGAGCGCGGATATCTCGCTGTATGCGGCATTCTCACTTTCAAAGCCTGCGTTTTCACTTTCCTCCGTGGTGTTTACTTACGACGGCGAGTATCACAGCTTCGGCTTTGACAGCCTGACTCATCCGCTTGGTGAGGAGGGAAGCTTCAGCTTCGTGTGGTATAAGGACGGAGCGGAAATATCAAGTAGCTCAGAACACCTCACCGTGCGCGACGTTTCGGATAGCGGAAGCTATTTTTGTAAACTTACATTTTCATATAATGGGGATTTTGTAACTGTTGAGACCTCTGACGTTACGCTGACAATCAAGAGGTGTACGGTAAAGCTCCCCGAAATTCCGTCGGTATACTACAGCGGTGAAATAGAGTATCCTACCGTTTTGGAAAGTCAATTATATACCTATGAGATGACAGGCGCGGTAAACGTCGGAAGATATGATATCAAGTTTACGCTTAAAGACAGTGAAAATTATGCGTGGGATAGAAGCGAGGGGGCTGAGGGATATTCCGCCTTTGAAATACTGAGAGCCGAAAATACTTTTCTAAGCGTACCTACAGTCAGTGATACCTTTCTCGGCTCATTACCGAGGATAAGCTGCGCTGTGAAATTCGGAGAAGCGGAATATCACTATTCCGAGGACGGCATAAGCTTCTCCTGTGAGCTTCCGAGTAAGATCGGCAGTTATTACTTAAAAATCATAGTAAACGAGACGGAGAATTATACCGGCATCAGCTCGGAGCTGCTTGTATTTTTAATTATTGAAGAGGTTGCCGTCGGTATAAAAATCGACACGCTCCCCACTAAAACCGAATATATAGCCTTTGACGTCCTTGTGCTTGACGGTGCCGAATTCACCGTAACCTACAACAGCGGCAAGAGTGAGCAGCTTTCCTACACGCAGGTTTCGGTGAGCTACAGAGAGGGGGATTGCTTCCTTGCTCAGGATACCTGCGCCACCGTAAGCTATCTCGGAGTATCAGTACCTGTTCCGGTTACGGTAAGAGCTGCAAGCTATGATATTTCTGGAATAATCTTCGAGAATACGGAACGAATATACAGCGGAAAGCGGCACAGCATAACCCCCATGGGAACAGTTGTTGGCAAGGACGGTATTCCCCTTGAATACGAGGTGCTCGGCGGCGGTATCACAGTCGGAGAATACGAGGTAAGGCTCACGTTTCGCGTATCAAGTCCAAATTACAGTAAGCCGAATGACGTGATACGCGTGCTGAACATTAAACCCATGCGTGTCACTGTAAGCTATAGCGATACCGAGTTCGTTTATGACGGATCACCTAAGCTTCCCCACGCAAGCTTTATTTCGGCAGAGGGCGCACTTATAGAGCCGACGGTCTCAGGGGCGGCAACCGATGCGGGAGAATATACCGCAAGGGTTATTATAGACGATGTAAATTATATAGCCGAAAATCCAACGGTCTCCTTTACTGTAAAGCGAGCCGATATTGACGTATCACAGATAGTATGGAGCGAGAGCGTGTTGACATATAACGGCGCGGAGCAGAGCGTTCGCATACTTAGCTTGCCCGACTGTCTTGAGGTGGTAGGATATGCAAATGCGAAATTTACCGATGCAGGTGCTTATTATGCCGTGGCTACCGTTTCATACGATGAGAGAAACTATAACGTTCCGTCAGTCATCGCTTGTGAGTGGCAGATAATTCCTGCCGATTACGATATGAGCTCCTTCGGATTTTACGACAGTGAGTACGTATACGACGGGAATATTCATTACCCAAAGCCTATGGGAAATCCCCCGATCGGTAGTGACGGAAGAGCTCTTAGCTATACCTTCTCCGGAGGTGCAACCCACGTCAGCGAGGGGCGGGTGCTTGTCCGTATAGTATTCTCAACCGAAAGCAAAAACTATAATACCCCCGATCCCGTGTCGGTTTACGTGAAAATATTGCCGAGAAGCATCACGGTCAGCTGGGGAGAGGTTAGCTTTATCTATAACGGCTCCTATCACGTTCCGTTGGCAACGGCAGCTGAGTGCGAGATAAACGTAACGGGAGGCGGTACGGATGCAGGCGAGTACGTAGCATGCGCAAGCCCCGCATCAAGCGACTATAAGATATCCAACGCAAAGGTCGTATTCACCGTTGCAAAAGCAGAAAACAGGTGGTTGCGCATCCCCTCCGTGCTTGACATTTACGAAAGCGGAACTCTCTGTCCAACGGCTGAAAGCCTTTACGGAGAGGTAGGCTACAAATATTTTGCCGACGCGGCAATGCAAAGCGAGATACCCTTGCCGCATGAGGGTGGCATATACTATCTTGTAGCATACGTGAGCGAGGGGGACAATTATCTTGCTCTATCCTCTGACCCGTGCGAGTTTTCAATAATCAAGGTAGCTCCAAAGGAGCTTTCGGTGAAGCTTGTCTCGGAAACTCTTTACGCTATGCAAACACTTGGTGACGGGAGCTTTGAGGCATACTATATAAACAATGATGGGAGCTACACTTCGATAAACCCCGATGACGTTACCGTTTCTTATGAGAGCGCGGATGCGCTCCGCGCAGCGGATGATTTTATCACTTTTTCATGCGGAGAGCTTACCTGCCGAGTTAAAGTTAAGGTAAAGCGTGCAAGCTATGACATGTCATCGGTTAAGTGGGTGGGGAATTTCCACACTTATGACGGAGAGCAAAAAATTGCGACCTTAGAGGGGCTGCCCGAGGGGGTTACGCTTGTCAGATATATAACGAACAGTGCAACAGAGGCAGGCAGCTATAAGCTTTCGGCTCTTCTTGATTACGATAAGGAGAATTATGCCGAGCCCGAAATCCCCGAGGCATGGCTCGTTATAAATAAAAAGGTACTCACACTTCCCGAAATAGAGGGTGCTACCTACAATGGCAACTCTTACACGCCAACCGTACAGGAAAATCCCCTCTATGCGGCTGTTGCCGAGATCGGTACTGCGGCAGGGGAGTATGCCGTAAGTTTCACTCTGACCGACAGTGAAAATTATGAATTTGCGGACGGCATATCCGTTGTCACCTATAAAATTGAGAAAAGAAAGCTCACCCTTGCTCCAAACGATAACGCCGATGGCTATACGGTGCTGTCGGGAGATATCGTACCGGGTGATGAGCTTGGC
Organism: uncultured Ruminococcus sp.; assembly: GCA_964617165.1. Classification (GTDB taxonomy): domain Bacteria; phylum Bacillota; class Clostridia; order Oscillospirales; family CAG-272; genus UBA1740. The sequence goes on along the minus strand of CAZTWE010000004.1, from coordinate 36,930 downwards.
GAGGAATACTACACCGAGGGCGGTTACGTTTATCTCAGAATATCAAATCCGAACTACTCGGTAACGGTTGAGCCGATAAAGGAGCGTAGCGGCTTCGCGCTGCTTTTGATAATAATTCTTCTTATCCTTTTGGTATGCCTTGGTATATATATCTTCTTCAATCACCGTGAGCGCGTGCTCCTATTTGTTACAGACACTATTACACGGATAAAGAGGTGCAGTGAGCGTACTGAGAGCGAAGCGAGCGACGAGGCGGCAGAGGATGCCTCTGACAACGGAGAGCCTATTCTTGAAACCTTACTTGCCGTTGATGAAGCGCATGCAAACAGTCTTATATCGGATAATATCGCGAAAAGTCTATTGACTGACAGCAAGGATAAAATACGCACTAACGGAAGGCGGCGCTGTATAGTTAACGTCGATACTATATGCGAGAGCTTCTCCCCCGGTGAACGTGTAGATATAAATTCAATGAAAGAAAAGGGAATTATTCCTGCGGATGCAAAGCACGTTAAAGTCCTTGCACGCGGCGTTATGGATAAGCCGCTGAAGATAATAGCAAACGCCTTTAGTCTCAGTGCTGTAAAAATGATAGCGCTCACAGGCGGTGAAGCCATACGTGTTCGCACTGCCTCGGCTGAGTAGATAAGAATTTTTCAAGCAAAGAGCCATATTTGCTTTTGCGGCAGATAAGGCTCTTTTTATCTTTGCATGTTGATCTTGCACATCTATCATGCTTGCGCTTTGGTTAATTTCACGTATTCCCATTTCCGAATTTTCGCACGTTCCTTGAAATACACCCGTTCGTGCAAGCAGACAGCCACAAAATTCACATATTTCGGAATATGTTTGTAATACTCTTGAACTTAACTCACAAATATGTTATACTGATCGTGTGATACAGATGCTGCAACCATTGAATAATGGAAAAAGATATTATAAATTTAATTTCAAACAGCATGTAATATGTGCTTGACATTTAAGATATCGTATCCGATGGGAATTTGTAATTTTCTTCTTGACGAAAACAGTTTAGACTTGTGATAAAGGAATAATAAAATAAGGAGCATATCTATGAAATTTGCCGGGAGAGCTTTATGAGCGACAGTTTGAAGATAATATATAAAGACAACGACGTTATTATCGTTGAAAAGCCGGTTGGTATGCCGAGCCAATCCGACCCGACAGGGGCGCCCGATGCCATGAGTGTATGCAGCGGAGAGCTTAAAAAAAGCGGCGAGCGTTCCGAGCTTTGGTTAGTTCACCGCCTTGACAGAGCTGTCGGTGGGCTCATAGCCTTTGCGAGGACAAAGGCTGCGGCGGCAGAGCTTTGTGCGCTTGCCTCGGGCAGCGGCATGGATAAACGGTATTTTGCTATATGTCACGGTGCGTTTGAGGGCGGAGAGCTGCACGATTTTTTGTACAAGGACAGTGCCTCAGGCAAGGCGTACGTTGTCAAAACCCAAAGGCGCGGAGCTAAAGAGGCGGTGCTGCGCGCAACGGCAAAGGCACACCTTGGTACAGATGCAACGCTTCTGTCTGTAAAGCTGCAAACGGGCAGATTTCATCAGATACGCGTTCAGCTTGCATCCAGAACACATCCGCTTCTAGGCGATAAAAAATACGGCAGCCGTGATGCCGTGTCAAAAACTCCCGCGCTCTTTGCATACCGCCTTGAATTTTCGCTTTTCGGAAAGCGTGTGTGTGCAGAGGTGCTTCCGAATACCGAAAGCTATCCGTGGAGCTTATTCAAAAATGAATATTACAGGAGTAATGAAACCTGATGAAAACAGAGAAGCTTTATTATAAAGATGCCTACATAAAAGACTTTACCGCCACCGTGCTGATCTGCGAGCCGCATGAGAGGGGCTACGCAGTTGTGCTTGATAAGACCGCATTTTTCCCACAAGAGGGCGGTCAAAGTGCGGATACCGGCAAAATAGAGAATATAGAAGTGTATGACGTGCAGGAGGTAAGCGGTACAATTTATCATTATACAAGTGAGCCTCTTTCGGTCGGAGCTTGCGTTCGGTGCGAGATAAATTTTGCTGAGAGATTTGAGAAAATGCAGTGCCATACCGCAGAGCATATCCTCTCGGGCATTCTCCATAGCGAGTACGGTGTTGAGAACACGGGCTTCCACCTCGGGCATGAGGATATCACCTTTGACACATCTTCCGAGATGACGCGCGAGGAGCTCGCCTCGGTTGAACGCCTTGCAAATATTGCGGTACAGAGAAATCTTCCTGTCGTTACGCTATTTCCCACGCCCGAGCAGCTTTCACAGCTTACCTATCGCTCAAAGCTTGAGCTTACCGAGGACGTGCGTATAGTTAATATCGGAGACGTGGATAGCTGCGCATGCTGTGCTCCGCACGTAGCATATACGGGTGAGATAGGTATGATAAGACTTGTTGACAGTGTAAAGCATAAGGGCGGCAGCCGTATACGCATGCTGGCAGGTATGCGTGCTTATAACTACGTAACTGCCGTTATGCGTGAGGCATCGGCTGTTTCTGTGGCGCTGTCGGCACCCATGACCGAAATATCCGACGCGCTTAATAACCTTACTTCAAAAAAAGACGCGCTCTCAGCGCAGCTTTCGCAAATGGGGCGCGATATGGCGCAGCTGCTTGCCGATGCCGTAGAGCCGACAAACGGCAGCCTTGCCGTATATTATCCTATGCTTGATACAGATGCGCTCCGCAGCTTTGTGAATTCTGCCGCGAAGCGCGTTGGCGGAACTCTCGTTGTGCTTGCAGGCAGCGAGGGAAATTACAAATATATACTTCACGACAGCTCGGAGAATTTTGCCGAACGTGTTAAAAAAGCAAACGCCGCCCTCGGTGGCAAGGGCGGCGGCAGAGCACCGATGGCGCAGGGAAGCTACACTGCACCGCTCGATGCCATATTGGAATATTTCAAGTAAATATCAGTCCTCTGTATTGAATTTGAGAACGATGCTTTTTTTTTCGGTTTCAAGCTTTGTAAGCTTAACGCCTGCCGAGGCGAGCATGCGCCTTGAATTTGCATCGGAGGGGGTGTTCCTGTACTTATCCGAAAGGTAAACTACCTCCTTTATGCCTGCCTGAATTATCGCCTTTGCACATTCATGGCAGGGGAAAAGACCAACGTAAACGCGAGAGCCGACAAGTGATTTTCCGCGAGTGTTCAGTATAGCGTTCAGCTCAGCGTGAACGACAAAGGGATATTTCGTCTCACCGTCTGCCTCGTTCCTGTTCCAAGGAAAAATATCATCGGAGCATCCGCGTGGGAAGCCGTTATATCCCGTTGAGAGAATTCTGTTATTTTCGTCAACGATGCAGGCACCTACCTGCGTATTGGGGTCCTTGGAGCGTTCTGCGGCAAGCAGAGCAACACCCATAAAATATTCATCCCAGCTTATGTAATCTTCTCTTTTTCCAGACATAGGGCACCTCCGTGTCGAATTATGTAAAAAGTATAGCACAATTTTCACTACTTGTCAATACAGTATCAAAAAAGGAGAGCGCGATGTATAAAAATTGTAAGCTTTGCAAAAGAGAGTGCGGTGTAGACCGCACCGTTGGCGAGCGTGGCTTTTGCGGTATGAGCGACAAAATATATATTTCACGTGCCGCGCTCCACCGTTGGGAGGAGCCGCCAATATCGGGCAGCCGTGGCTCGGGAACGGTGTTTTTCTCGGGCTGCTCGCTCGGGTGTATATATTGCCAAAACAGGGAAATATCGAGAGGGAGAAGCGGTAAGGTGATAATCCAAAAACGCCTTGTCGATATAATGCTTCGGTTGCAAGCCGAGGGCGCGCACAATATAAATTTCGTCACTCCGACGCATTATGCACCCACGGTAATTTCAGCCGTCAGTGATGCACGTGATGCGGGGCTTTGCATACCTATAGTTTACAATACAGGCTCATATGAAACAAAAGAAACCGTGCGCACGTTAAAGGGCACCGTTGATATATGGCTCCCCGACCTTAAATATTACAGAGCCGAAAGTGCAAAAAAATATTCCGCTGCGGAAGATCTTCCGGAGGTTTCGCGTGCTGCGATAGCTGAAATGGTAGAAATGGCAGGCGAGGCACGTTTTGATGAAAACGGCATAATGCAAAGCGGAGTTATAGTGCGTATTTTGCTTTTGCCGATGCACGTTGCCGAGGCTAAGCTCAACGTAAAATATCTTTACGAGACCTTTGGCGATAAAATATATATAAGTCTTATGTCTCAGTATACACCGTGCCCCGATCTGCCCTCGCCGCTTTGCCGCAAGGTGAGTGCAAAGGAGTATGACGAGCTTGTTGATTATGCGCTGAAGCTCGGTGTAAGGAATGCGTTCATTCAGGATACGGGCTCTGCTGATGAGAGCTTTATCCCACCGTTTGACTATACGGGAGTATAAGGGACTGTCACATTGTGTAAGACCAAAAAAGTCCCTACTTTTTTATTCAACAAGCATACGGTACAGCTCGGATTTTTGCATGCCGCGATCCTTTGCGGCAGCCTTTATCGCATCCATGCGTTTGTAGCCCAAGCTCTCATAATGGCTGACGTGCTCCTCGGGGGTAAGAGAGAGCAGGGGATTTTCTCCCTTTGTCTTGACACCGGCTTCAACGGCACCCTCAATAACAAGCGCGTATTCACCGCGCGGCTCATGCTCCTCATAGTATTTTGCCGCATCATTAAGAGTAGTTCGCATTATTTCTTCATTAAGCTTTGTCAGCTCTCGGCAAAGCGTAATTTTACGCTCCGCGCCGAAGACACAAAGAAGATCCGTAAGCGTTGCTTTAAGCTTATGCGGAGCTTCATAGAGTATCATCGTGCGTTCCTCGCTTGCAAGTGCAGAAAGGCGTTCTTCACGCTCGCGTTTGTTTTGTGAGAGAAAGCCCTCAAAGCAAAAGCGCGAGGTGGCAAGTGCCGAAAGTGCAAGCGCCGATACCGCTGCAGATGCACCGGGTATCACGGTTACGCGTATTCCCGCCTCGCTGCAAAGGCGTACTATATCCTCGCCGGGGTCGCTTATAGCAGGCATACCCGCATCTGTAACAAGAGCACCGCTCTCGCCTGCGAGCAGCCTTGCAACAATGCGCTCACCGCTTGATTTTTTGTTGTGCTCATGATAGCTGATAAGCTCGTTTTTTATGCCGAGACAGGAAAGCAGCTTCAAGCTGTTTCGCGTATCCTCAGCCGCCACAAAATCCACCTCAGAGAGCACCTTTTTCGCTCTGTCCGATATATCACCGAGATTTCCTATCGGTGTCGCAACAAGATAAAGAGTAGATTTTTCGGTTTTATTTTTTTCAATTACGCTCATGCTGCGCACCGTTACTTTCTCGTGTATTTTTTAGGAAAGCTTCCGTTTTCCATGATATAATTCATATCGTCTGTGTATTCCTTATGTGACTTGTCGCGGTAGATCAAGAGGGGAGAGGTCAGCTTCATGCCCGATCTTCCTCCGGCTCTGCCCTCGATAAGCACCATCGAGCTTTCAGCATCCGTGTAGGCATGCACAAACGTCATCCGCTTAGGCTCTATTTTGTACTCCCTCATTGCAGATATAATGTCTATCAGCCTGTCTGGACGGTATACAGCGTAAAATGAACCGCCGTACTTCAAGGAGCGAGCCGCACAGCTGACAAAATCGCATATATTTCCAAGGACCTCATGCCGTGCGAGGTTCTTTTTTGACAGCTTGTTCGCCCGTCCGCTGTCACACCTCATATAAGGCGGATTTGTAAATACCGCATCATAAGCAGTATCGGGCTTGAAATTGCGTACGTCGGTGCACAGTGCCGTGAGTCCCGAAAGGGAATTCAGCTCGGCATTGCGACGAGTCAGCTCGGCATATTCCTCCTGCACCTCAATAGCCAATGAAGTGCTGAGCTTTCCTCTCGTCAGCATCAGCATTGAGATTATACCGCTCCCCGAGCCAAGCTCCACCCCTCGCGCACCTCGCAGCTCGGCATAGCCGGCAAGGAGCAGCGCATCTGTACCAAAGGTAAGCCCGTCAGGCTTTTGTATAAGCCTCAGTTTGTCATTGACCTCGTCAATACGTTCACCGTCAAGTAATTCAGGCATACTTCGTCACCTCTTCAAAAAATAAGGGGCTCGCGCCTGAATGCGCCATCCCCTTAACGTATTAGAGGGTAGCTCAAGTGCAACTTGAGCTACCCTCATAAGCCGAATGAAAACCAAACGGCAGGCAAAAGGACTAATTTGTTTAATCTAAATTATTCCTCAGCAGGTGCTCCTACGGGGCAAACATCAGCGCAAGAGCCGCAGCTTACGCACTCATCAGCGTTGATAACATAGATGCCGTCACCCTCAGTGATGCAGCCTGCAGGGCACTCGCCTGCGCATGCACCGCATGCAACGCATTCATCGGAAATCTTGTATGCCATAGTATCAATACCTCCATAATTTATAGGCTACATATATTGTATCATATTTGAGAAAAAAATCAAGGGGTTTTCAAAAAAAGTATTGAGCAAACTGAATTTTTTGATGCAAAATGGATAAAATAATCAGTTAGCATACGCTAATTAAGTGCTTTTTGGTCAAAAGATGAAAAATTACGACTGCTCCTCGGGAATTTCGTCTCCATCCTCGTCATCATTCTGCTTACCCTTGCCGCGCTTCGGAACCTTGAGTATTTTAAGCTTTTTGATAGGATAGAGCTTTGGGGCATCCTTTTCGTTGTCGTTAAGCTTGACTCGCACCTCACCTGCGAGCGGCTTTGTTTCTATTACGGTACCCTCACCGTCAGCAGATAGGACTACAGAGCCAACAGGGGGTGTCACCTTTATCGCATCCTCATAGGTCTCATGCTCATAGCGTAAGCAGCACATAAGCCTGCCGCAAGCACCCGAGCCCTTTGCCGAATTCAGCGAGAAATTCTGCTCCTTTGCCATTTTTATACTTACCTGAACGAAATCGGAGAGGAAGCCGGAGCAGCAATATTTTCTACCGCAAATTCCAAGCCCGCCCATGAGCTTTGCCGCATCACGTATGCCTATCTGGCGAAGCTCTATCCTTGTGCGGAACGTTGATGCAAGATCCTTTACTAGCTCTCTGAAATCAACTCGCGACTCGCACGTGAAATAGAATATAAGCTTTGAATTGTCAAAGGTATATTCCACCGATACCAAGCGCATGCCGAGCCCGTGAGCGGCGATTTTTCTTTTGCATATTATGGCTGCATCAAGCTCCATTTCATGGTTCTTTGCATCGCGCACAAGATCTTCCTTTGTGGCGAGTCTGCCGATAGCCTTGAGGGGAGAGACGACCTCTTTTGAGGATATGTTTTTATTGGCGAGCTTTACAGTACCCATTTCGGTACCTCGTGCTGTGTCAACAATAACTCTGTCACCCACGGAAAGCTTTAGTCCACCCGGCTCAAAATAATATATCTTGCCCGCCTCGCGGAAGCTTACACCGACTATTTCTACCTCTTCGGCAGGTGCAGCTTCTTCTATTTCGGTATTCTTGTTTTCATTACTCATTTTATCATACTTCCTTTATTTTAACAGCAATATCGGTAAGCAGAGGCTGTATAAGAACGTTCTTATCTATATCCTCTACTGCCGTTACGATTATGTCGTATATCGCAATAAGCCTCTTTGTTCCAATGCCGGATGCGGCATCTTCGCACTCATCCCGTGACAGAAAGAACAGTGGCATGGCGTTATCCGAAAGCTTCAGTGTTATCATGTCGCGCAGAGCGGTAATCAAAAGCTCAAGGATATCTCTTAGCTCTCCACGCTTTTCGGGCAGAGCCGTAACGGTAACGTAAAGCTCGGAAAACGGTGTCTTACCCGAAAATGCCGCCACGAGCTTCTTTACGGAGTCGCGATCGCTTTCTATCGCAGCGATGCTTTTATCATCGAGATATCCGAGCGCGCGCCCGATAACACCGCCCGATGCGAGCAGTATACCTCTTAGCCTGTTCGGGTCACTGCGCGAAAGTGCCTCAGCAACCTCGGAAAGCTCTGTGACACAGCTCCTCAGCTCCTCATATTCAAAAAGCTCGGTCTGTACGTGCTGTGTCCTGCTTTTTATGGTTGAAAGTATCTTATCGGTTTCGGTTGCAAGCAGCAGTATATGCACGCTCCTCGGCGGCTCTTCAAGCACCTTGAGCAGTGCGTTCTGTGCCGCAGGCGTCATCGTATCCGCATCCTCGATTATATAGAACTTATACTGCGACTCGGTAGCGGATAAAAACATATCCGCGCGAAAGGCTCTCAGCTCTTCAACTCCGATGGTAGCCTTGCCTCCCTCTCGCGAAAGTGTAGACAGATCGGGGAAATTTCCGCTGTATATACGTCGGCAGTAGCCGCATTTTCCGCAGGGGAGAGCATAGCTACCGTCATCCCGCCGCTCACAGTTTGCAGCCGCGGCTATCTCATAAGCAAGAGTGTGCTTGCCCGAGCCGCGAGGCCCTGCAATAAGCAGTGCATGGGGCAGCGTTCCGCCTAAAACGGCATCCGAAAGTCGGAGCCTTGTTTCATCATTTCCGAGTAGCCTTATAAATCTGCTTCTCATACAGCTCGCTCCTTTCGGTGTGACAATATCTCACACTATATTATAACAGTAAATTATTATCTTGTCAAGGCTTACTTCCGCCACATTTTACACACATTTTACAACACGTTTTTCACATCGAAACGTAAAGCGCGTCGGCTCAGCCGAGCTTAATAAACTAAAAGGCTGAGCCAAAAGCTTCCCAAAGCAATCGGCTCAGCCTCTTTATGAATTATATAAACGGTCTTCTGTCAAGAACAAGCTTCAAGGGCTTTTCGGTTATCATAATACCGGGAAGAGCCTGCTGTAATTCCGCGAGAGCGCAAGCGCAGCCAAAAAGCATGTGCAGGTCGTTGAAGGCATCATCGGTGGCATAGTCGAGAGAGAGCAGATAGTCAACAAAGTCCTCGGCAAATTCGTAAAGAAGAGCGCGTACCTCATCCGCTCTGTGAGACGTTTGCCGTGATGCTCTTGTCATGCAGTATACCCAGTCTATCTCAAGGAAGCCTACACATTTTCCGAAATCCTTACGGATGCCGTGATTTTTATACATGGATATGCATGTGTCGATGATCTTTTCGGGATATCTTACAGGCATTTTTGCGTATTCGTGATTGAAGAAATAGTGGAAACCGCCCGCCATATAAGTAAATATGGAATCGGGAACATCGTTACCGTTCGGATGGCTTCTGTCGGCATAAGGCGCTCTTTCCGCATAGCCGACCTTCCAGAAGCCCGTAACGGGGTCTGCGTTTTCATAGAACCACTCAAAGTAGTTTTTCTGGAACTCTTCGGTTACCTCGCCTGCATTCACAAGAGCTGCATAAACACCGGCTCCCTGATGAGACTGAGGCCACGGATTGTTCCAATCAAGACCGTTAAGCAAAGCGTAAAGCTCATCCTTGTCAAAATACTTGTGAAGTCCGCGTATAGGGTACAGAGGTCTTGCCTCAAAAAGCTCAAGTGCTGCAGTGCAGTGCGCGGTGGTATGTATGGTGTGGTGAGTTGCTTCAACAAACATACCGTCCTCGGGATTTTGCAGAGATTGCAGTGCCAGAATGCGCTCGCTCCTTACTTTATCGTCACAGTAAAACTCGTTTATAGTGTAAAGAATGTTTATAGCGTCGGCACAGCCGTATTCGTTGATACCGAGCTTTCTTGAATTTTTTGAATCCTGCCAAAGCCAGCGGCAGTACGCACCTGGCGTATCGGTAAGCGCGTGGCTTTCAACAGTCTGCTTCATTGCCTTGATTATGGGGCTTATATCAAGCTTTTTCATTCGTTTCTTCCTTTGGTTCAATATATTTTTACTCTAAGTGCCTTATATTTAGCAGGACAGTTTGTAACGTAATAGCCCTCGTTTTCCTGAACCGATACGTTTTTGAGCGTCAAAGACTCTGTCGGAACGTAAGGGTAGTTCTTGTTGTTTTCGTCACTTCCCTTGTCGTATTCATTGAGTATTGAAAGCTTTTTGGAATCCCCATGACTTGTATCGCTGTCCGTAACAGTAAGTCCGTCAACGGTAAGGTTGCGCCCCATTCTGCACACGTAGCCGAAATCGTGATCGCCGAGATTGCTGGCTCCGATAAGCGATAGATTGACGCAATTCGTTTTCCAAACGCAGTTCTTCACCGTGATGTTTCCGTCCCATATCGAGCCGTAATCTCCGCGCAGACTGATGAAACAGTTTGAATCGTTTTGCATAACGGTATCTTCAATAAGGAATTCACCGTGTCCGATGAGCTGAACGGATTGGTGCCCAAGCGTGCAGCTGCGGATCGTAGCGTTGGTTACACCCTGATGCGCGTCGAAACGCGAGAGGGTACAGCCGTCAAGCTCAAGATTTTTGCAGAAATTAGAGGTATATATTCCCCAATAACGTCTGTCGCGTATGTCTATTGTCTGTACGACGTTTTTGCATGTGACGTTGATACAGCTCCAGAAGCTGAGGTCGTACGAGCCCATTGCAACCGGCCTTCCGGGAACTTTACTTTCGGTGTAGAAAATAAATCTCGGAGTTATCTTAGCATTGCTGACGGTGAGATTTACCGCCTCGTTTCCGCGGATAAAGCCGTGGTACGGTGCACCGTGCTCGCCCTCGTTCTCAACGTAATGCTCAAAGTCGGTTATTGTAACGTTTGCACGGGTTACGCAAAAGCCGCGCTGATAATAACGGTAGAAGGATGCCTCCTCGTTCGCTATAGTGGTGAAAATTCCACCGCGTATCGTTATGGGCTTGTCATCTATACGTTTAGCGTATGCGCGTGTTATCTGCTTGTAATCCCAGTCTATCGAGGGGGAGATATTACCCGCTTCGTCAACAAGAAAGGCATCGGTCATCGGTGTGCCGTTATTCATGTTGAGACCTTTTCTTATGAATATCTTTTTGTCATCGTCAAAGACCTTGACGTATATATTTCCTTCGTGGGGAATGTCAACTGTTTTCGAATTCGTGTCAAGTGAGGGGAGCGTTACGTCAAATTTCTCAAAGTCGCTCTCAATGGAGAAAACGTATGAGGTGATCTGCTCAACGCATCTGTCGTCTATTATGAATTTCGACGTTCCGAAATCAACGTCCGTTTTTATAACGGCACTTGCGGCTCTTCCGTCGATGTAATAGATTGCACCGTCCTTTGTCTTAACGGGGGTGCCCGTTTTGTTCGCTTCCTCGTGGCAGGCGATTATCGCGTCAAAATCACTCGTAACACCGTCACCCACCGCACCAAACTGCTCGTAGTTTAAGTATTTCATTTCAAAAAACTCCTTATGTATCAATACTTTTTACGGTTTTCCGAATTTTTTTTCGGGTTAAGTTAATTATAAACAACGTGGGGTATAAAGTCAATAAAATTTACAAAAAATAAATAAAAAAGTGAATAAAAATATTGACTTGAATATGGTAATTGTGCTAGAATATCAATGTATATTGAAGTTGCATGACCGTTGCTTTAAAGAATTGTTAAAAAAGTCTTTAGGGAGGCAAAATGAAAAAAATTGCGGATATTTTCAAGCGTTTGGTATCGCCCGTATCGCTGGTGCTTCTCATTCTCGCATCGGTTTCTGCCGTTCTGCTCCTTATAGGCAGGCATAGCGTTGCATTTGCCGAGTGGGTGACGGTAAAAATAGGGCATCCGATAAGATACGCGCTTGCCGCTCTTACCGACCCGATAGCTCTGAGCATCGGAGAGATACTTCTTCGCGCCTGCCCGGTGATATTGGTCGCGGTAATAATCGTAGCGGCAAAAAGGCGCGGATGGATGCAAAGGCTCCGCTTTCTTATCTCGCTTGTCTCTGTGCTCTCCTTGCTTTTTACGGGCTACGTATATACGCTCGGAATAGGCTATCACAGAGAAAATATAGCTTCACGCATGGATATAAAATCGGTGAACGTCACTGAAGAAAATCTTTATTCAACACTCGTTTTTCTTGCCGAGCGGTGCAGTGAGCTTGCACCCGAGCTTGAATTTGGCGAGAGCGGTGCATCGGTAAACGGCTCCGACCTGTACAGTATATGCGAGCAGGTCTGCCTCGGCTACAGCCGTTTGGCAGAGGATTATCCCGAAATGGGGCTTGAGACCTTCGATAGCCTGGCAAAGCCTGTAGAAATGAGCGAGCTTATGACGCAGCTTCAGCTGCTTGGCGTGTATTCATTTTTCACAGGAGAGGCGAACGTGAACGTTCACTATCCCGATTACACTCTTCCGTTTACGGTTGCTCATGAATTTGCGCATCAGCGCGGAATATCCAGGGAAAACGAGGCTAATTTTATCGCTCACCTTGTATGCATACGCTCGGATGATCCTTACGTGCGCTACAGCGGATACATGAATATGTTCGAATACGTGGCATCGGCTCTCGCCAAAACGAATAAAGAGCTTGTGCAAACGGTTTACGCTGAGCTTGATGCGGCTCTTATCGGAGAAATGAAGGCATACAGCAAATTTTATTACGACAATAAAAACGAATTTCTCGCAAACCTCTCCGATCTTGTAAACGATAATTATCTCAAAGCGCAGGGCACGGAGGGAATAGTAAGCTACGGTCTTGTTGTCAGGCTGGCGGTAGCCTATTACAGTAACTAACAAAGCACTTTCGGAATAAAATGCAGTATAGCGCAAAGAGGATCGGAAGAAAAGAGCCTCTTGCGGCTACATGGGAGCTGCATTTTATGAGTGATACAGTAATTTTCGGCGGAGAAGCGCTTAACGGTACCGTCACCCCCGGTGGATCGAAGAACGCTGCCTTGCCTATAATATTTGCGACCCTCGTTACAAAAGCGGTTTCGGTTATATCAAACGTCCCGGATATAGGTGACGTAAGAGTTGCAACCGAGATACTTCGCGAGCTTGGAGCAACTGTCACGCGTACGGGTGATACGCTAACGGTCGATACAAGACTTGCAGTCTACAAAAAGCCGAGGCGGGAGCTGACGTCTAAAATACGCGCATCCTCTTACCTCATAGGCGCGTGCCTTAGCAGGTTTGGAATATTTCACCTATCGGATTTTGGAGGCTGTAATTTTTGCAATCGTCCGATAGATATGCATCTTTACGCAGCAGAGACTCTCGGAGCCTCAATAGATAATGAAGTAATAAGTGCAAAGAGGCTGCGCGGTGGAAAAATAGTTTTTGATAAAAGGTCTGTCGGGGCGACAATAAATGCCTTGATAATGGCTGTCTCGGCAAAGGAGCCTACCGTGATCGAGGGAGCAGCAAGGGAGCCGCACGTCGGAAATCTTATAGAATATCTTCGTAGAGCTGGAGCTGAGATAGAGGTTGCCGGCGATACGGTAGCCGTAAGACCTGCACCGCTCGGTGATGCGCATGTCAGGGTCATAACCGATATGATAGAGGTCGGAACATTTCTTCTGCTCGGGCCTCTTACAGAAGGCAGGGTAACGGTGCTTACCCCCGATGCCCCCGAGCTTGAAAGCTTTGTCTCGGCATTTGCCGAGGCGGGAATTGAGGCATCTGTGTCCTGTGGCGGGATAACGCTGCTTGGCATACCGAAAAGAAAAATATCCGTCCTTACCGCACCGCATCCGGGATATCCTACCGATCTTCAGCCGCAGGCGGCTCCGCTTATGGCAAAATATTTCGGCGGTGTGATAGACGAGCGAGTGTGGCAGATGCGTTTTTCATATCTTTCGGCGCTTGAGAGCTTCGGGGTGAAATATTCGCTCAGAGGAAGCACGGCTTACGTTGAGCACTCGCAGCTTTCTGCGGCGGAGTGTGCCGCACCCGATCTGCGCGGCGGTGCGGCGGCTGTTATGTGTGCGCTTGCCGCACGTGGAAAAAGTACAATAAAAAACACCGAGATAATAATGCGAGGCTATTCCGATTTTTGGAATAAGCTCGTATCTCTCGGTGCAAGTATAGAAAATAAAGGAGATACATAAAAATGAAAAGAATTATGACTGTGCAGGACATATCATGCGTTGGAAAATGCTCGCTTACGGTTGCTCTTCCCATAATCAGTGCGGCAGGCGTTGAGTGCGCAGTGCTGCCTACGGCTGTTTTGTCAACGCATACGGCTTTCCCTAAATTCACGTTCCGCGATCTTACGGATGAGATAACGCCTATATCCGATACGCTCTCGGAGCTGAAAATAGACTTCGATGCCATATATACGGGATATCTCGGCTCTGAGCGTCAGCTACAGCTTGTGGATAAATTTTTCTCGGATTTCGGTGGTGATAACACCCTTATAATGATAGATCCCGTTATGGCGGATAACGGAAAGCTTTATCACGGCTTTACCGAGGAATTTGCAAATAAAATGGCAAAGCTTTGCGCAAAAGCAGACCTTATCGTGCCCAACCTCACAGAGGCATCCTTTATGCTCGGCATTGAGTACCGCCAGGATTATGATGAGGCGTATATCAAAGAGGTGCTGAAAAAGCTTACCACGCTCGGCTGTAAGAGAGCGGCACTCACGGGAATAAGCTTCAAGGAGTGCGAAATAGGCGTGTATTACTATGACGGAACTACCGATACGTACTATTCCTATTTCAACGAAAAGCTTCCTAAGAGCTACCACGGAACAGGTGATATATACGCCTCTGCGACACTCGGTGCGCTTATGCGCGGAATGTCCTACGAGGATTCACTGTCTCTTGCCGTGGACTATACTCTTGAATGTATGAAGCGCACCGCTAACGATCCAAACAGCAGATTTTACGGTGTAAACTTTGAAGAAGCACTGCCGATGTATATATCAAGAATACCCGAAGCTCTTTAATCATAATAAACCTTCGAGGGGGAGTGGGGGAACGCTTGGGTGCCAAGCGTTCCCCCACAACAATTATCTTCTGTGATGACGCTTCTTATCGGACCTTGCGGTGCCGAGAAAAGCCGCGAGGGCTGAGAGCAGGCAGAAGCAGAGAATATTCATTCCGTGCGAGAGGGAAAGCGTGCCGCCCGAAAGTATCATAGAGAGAATTATGTACAGCGCGAGCGTTATAACGGCAGGGAAGAGCGCGGGAATAAAACCGCTGTCCCGAAGCAGCTTGGCACCGATAAACGTGCCGATACCGCCCGATGCAACGAGTGCCAGCATGGAATACAGCTCGATATTCTTCGTTGGATCGGCACTGTTATAGCATATAATTCCTATTATCGCGGTAAGAGCAAGATACGTAATGATTATAATAACGGTACCGAGCAGCAACACCTTTGGATAAGAGCCTGCAAATTTCTTTTTTTGCATAATAAAAAGCCTCCGATATGTTTTTATAAAGCATATTCGGAGACCTTTTATTTTATTCATGCCGTGCTGCGAGAGGAAAATTACTTATTCTCGGTATTCTCGGCAGTGTCCTCAGCAGGCTCACCGACCGCTTCTGTAGTTTCAGTGGCATCGGCACCTGCGTTGTCCTCAGCGGCATTCTTTGCATTTTCCTCTGCGATAACGGCAGCGGCAATATCAGCAGCCTTAACGTCAACGCTTCTGATAGCGGCTTTGAGGAAGCGGATCTTTGTTCTGTCTCTTGTTGTTTCAAGAACAAAGGTCTCACCCTTGATAGAAACTACCTTACCGATAATTCCGCCAATGGTTGTAACCTCATCGCCTACAGCGAGGGAATTGCGCATTTCATTGTCTTTCTGCTCCTGCTTTTTCTGAGGGCGGATCATGAATAGCCAGAAAACAAGCAAGAGAACCGCGATCATTATTACAGTGCCTATCCAGGAGGTGTTGTCACCGCCTGCGCTTGCGGCAGCATCAGACAGCAAAAATGAAAAATTCAGCATCTTAATTCACCTTTCGTACATATTTACTTAACTATTATAATACATCATAAAATCGGATAATTCAAGCATCAGGGAAAATTTAACGCTTTGTTTACGATTTTTTCTTCTTGTTCTTCTCAGCCTCGGACGTTATAGCCTTGATTACCTTTGCAGGCGATATCCACCAATCTCTGCTCCATACGCGCAGAATAGTCCAGCCTCTTGATTCAAGGAAGCGGGGCTTGCAAACGTCGCGTTCAATGCAGGATGCCGAAGCGTCGAAGGCATCACGGTCAAGCTCAACTCCGACAAGATACTTGTCAGCTGCGGGATCGTACACAGCAAGGGAAATACGGCTGTTGCTGTTTCCAAGATGCGTATCCACCGTATAACCGAGCTTTTCCAAGCGTTCCTTTATCTGCTCTTCAACGGAAATAAGCTCAGTGTAGGCAACGGGTGCTGACTCCTGCGTGTCTATATCCGCGAGAACTGCCTCGATCTCTGCGCGATCTCCCTTTGCAACTGCTCTTACGTAGGTCAGATATTTACGCAGCAGCTTCGGTCCGAGGTTTTTGGATGTGTCCACCTTAAGAGCCTCGGGCTCGATACTCGTAACCACGATTATCTTGCACTTTGCACGCGTGATTGCAACGTTAAGTCGGTTTTCGCCACCCTCTGTGGAGAGCGAGCCGAAGTTTGTATAAAGCTTTCCGAGCTCGTTTTCGGCATATCCTATTGAGAATATTATGATATCGCGCTCATCACCCTGTACGTTTTCAAGGTTTTTGATGAAGATACTCGTATCCTCACCGTTTTCCGAGCGAACGCGCTCCTTTAGCATGTATGAGCGGAATTCGGGATTTTTCGAGCATTCCTTGTCTATCATATCCGCAATGCAGGATTGCTGATCCGCGTTGAACGTTATGATACCGATGCTCTCATTGTTTTTGCGGGTTGTGAATATCTCTTTCAGCAGCTCAACAACGCGCTTTGCCTCGGGAATATTCTTTCTGTCTATCCACTTTCCGTTTACCTTGTACCGTTCAATCGGGCGAGAAGCGGAATTTTTTGAAATATTCGGAGCTATCTGTAGCTTCATGCCGTAAAATGCGTGGTTAGAGAAATCTATAAGCTCCTGGTTTCTGCTTCGGTAGTGATATGTGAGGTTTGAGCTGTTGTAGCGCGCAACCGCAAGGTCGAGCAGGCTTTCCACCTCAAGTGCCGCCTGAACCGAATAATCGTCCTGATTTTCGGGGTCATATCCGAGATACCTTTTCATGAAGGTAGTAGAGGGGCGCAGCTGCTTTGCATCACCCGCAACGACAATGTTCTTACCTCTGTATATAGAGGGAATAGTGCTTTCGATAAATACCTGCGATGCCTCGTCGAATATAACGAGGTCGAAAAGATTTTTCGTGAGCGGAAGCAGGTTCGATACGTTCTCGGGGGATAGAAGCCAGCAGGGGAAGAGCGTGAGTATGAATTCTCCGTATATCTCCATGGTCTTTCTGATAGGCCAATGCTTCTGCTTCTTGGAAATCTGATAAAGATAGTCCTTGTTGTTCTCAGCGTTCTCATAAAGAGAGTCGTAATCGCGTGAGGATTTACCCTCGCAAAGCTTAACTGCAAGCTCCAGCTGCTCCTCCTTGTATCGGGAGATGCGCGAGGTTATATTTCCGAAATCAACTATTCTTGCAAGCTCTTCCTTACATTCATCCTCATATCTTGCCGCTTCGTGATATATACGTATCTCAAGAAGCTTCGATATGATGTCAACGTAATTCTGATAGTTCTTGCTGATGCCGTACGCAAAATTAAGTATCGAAATTTTGTCCTTGTCAAGACTGTCAAGCAGCTTGCTGACGTCTCTTAGGTCGATATAGTTTGCCAGCGCATCGTATACGTATTTGATATAGGACGTATTGCCTCTCAGAATGTTGTCTATAACGGCGAGATATCCCTCGGGCGTAAGTACCCGATTGAGACATTCGTACTCCTTGACGTAAGCGTTTATTGCCGCTCTCGTTTCAATGAACTTCGCCTTTACCGCATCCGTCTTATCCTTTGTAAACTTGGTCGCCAGCTTAACTATTGAGTCGAGATTTTTTTCGTCAAGCAGCTCGTAGTAATAAGCAAGCACCTGTCGGCAGTAGGGATATTTCGCTATATTGAAAAGTCCCTTTCTCGACTTCTGTATCTCCGTGAGCGCACCCTTGACCTCGCAAAGCGTGTTGGTATCAACGTCGGAGCGCATGTTATCGATTATCGGATTTTTGTCTTTGTCTTGAATATAATTATAATAAAGCGCCTCAAGATTTTTCGCCTTGATATCGGCAAGCGCCTCGCTGAGCTGCTTATAACCGAGTGCCATTATATCGGGGCATTCAAGCAGCTTTGTATATATGCCGTACTCTACCGAATTTTTTTGCAAGAGGGTAGAGGAGCCGTACATTTCAAGCAACGAAAGCCCGAACGGGCGTTTTTCATTGAGCACCTTATAAATATCGTCGAGCTTAGACGTCTCGGCATCTATCTTGACCTGTAGCTCATTGTATGCCGCCTCTATCTTTTCAACGTCAACAAGCGCGGCTATAAGATCCTTCTGATGCGCTGTCAGACAACGCTCGTAAAAGCTCTTCTTTTCCTTGGTCTCGTCGGTTATGTACATCGCTTTCTCGTTGAGCGAGCCGAGTCGGTTATAAACAACGTCAAGAGCCGCCTTCTTCTGAGAGATAACGAGAACGCGCTTCTTCTTTACTATAGCGTCGGTAATAACGTTGACTATGGTTTGGGACTTACCCGTGCCGGGAGGTCCGTAAATAACCATGTTTCCACACTCATTAACCTGCCTTACGACCTCAGACTGAGCAAAGTCGGGCATCTTGACGGTATAAGTATTGGACGTGCGCTTTGCGCGAAGCCTGAAGCGAGGCCGTCTGTGCCGCCTTTTTTCGCTCGTGCGCAAAAGTTCCTCTATCGCATCGTTCGAAAGGTGCTTGCGCTCCAACGTATTGTAATCGTTGAATATCGAATTGGAAAGCGAGTAGCGCGTAAGAATAGCGGCATAGCGTATGGAAAGTGTCGGCTTACCGTCCGGCTCCTTGAACCTACCGTAGTTGTATATGTTTTTGGACTCGTATTCCGTTCCCTCAAACTTTATATGGAATTCCTCAAGGTACTTGATGACGGATGCTATCGTGGGATATTGCGAAAGATCGTCAAACTCTGTCTCAAGTGCATCTATATTAAGCTTTTTCGACTGTGCGTAAGCGAATATCAAAGCCCTGTTGAGTTGGATTTTCTCGTTTTCGTTTATAGCGAGCTCAACCGTATTTTCATCGGGCATATCTATCTTCACGGGGAAGAGCATAAGCGGAGCTTTTACCAGAGTTTTGTTCGGCCCTTGGTTTATAGTTCCGAAAACAAAGGGATAGCCGATGTAAAGCTCTCTGCGGCCTGTTTCTTTTTCTATTTCCTCAACGTCACGCTTTATGTCCTTGATCTTGGATATTTCAGCCTCAATTGCCTTGTTGCTCTCATCGCGCTTTATCCTGTCATTCTTCTGAGAAGCGCGGAGAAGCTCTTCGCCCGAAAGCGCAGATGTGTCCAGCTTTTTCTTTTCGAGTCTGCTTTGTATATCGAGATTTTCAAGGATCTGCTTTTTTTCCTTGCCGCCGATAAGCGTTAGGGGAAATCTTCGCGTAGTCCATAGAAATTCCAAAAATTCCGCAACCTTATCGCCACGCCCTTCGAGGATACGGCCTATATCGTAAGCGCCTTTTCTTCCGATGCTTTTGAGGTAAAGGCACTTATTGCTTCCGCCGATTTCAATTAAACGTTCTTTGTAGTAGGTGTAAATACCTTTTTTCACCGTTCTCCTCCTTTCTTGGGCATCCGCCTCAGCCCATCCCGTAGGACGTGAAGCTTTGGCAGAGTGTATAAACTGCTAATCTATATTATACATTTTTCAAAACGAGTTGTCAACAAAAAAACGCAAAAAAATGCCTGAAAATTTACACGGGATACCACTAAACGCGTGGACGCACGCTTTTTCATGCGATGAGGCTCGGCCACGCGAAACGGATATTGTACAAATGATACAAAATTTAAGCCTATTTTTTGCCATATTGACAAGTTGATTTTTTCTTTCGCTAATGTTATAATATATACGATAAAATTATAAGCAAATTTTTCAAGGAGATCGTTATGAAAAAACTTAGCAAAATTTTGGTAGTGCTTCTTGCCGTAACTCTTTGTCTGTCATGCTTTGCTGTTTTCGCATTTGCTGATAGCGAGGCTGAAGCTTACGATTACACCCAAGTGCTTGAGTATTTTGAGTCAGGCTATTTTGTCAATGCCGATTTCAACGCCGAAGAGGGTGTGGATTATACGGTAGAGAACGTGTTCGCTGATAAGAGCGATGAGTTCAGTACCGCTTTCACCTCCGTTACGCAGGGCACGGTTGAGGGTACAGGCGTGTTCAGCGGCTGGACTGCTTCTACGATGACTGCTACTCCGAGCGTTCACGGTTCCTTTGGTATCAATGCAAGAGCGAGCTTGCAGAAGGGTACAGTTACCTCTTCTACTCTTAAGCTTCAGCTTTATGAGAACAGCACGATGTGCCCCGTTGTGTTCAACATCGCCGCGGGCAAGGTAACTGTTGGCTCGTGGAATCCTCAGGCAGATGAGGCTGTTTCAACCGTATACGATACAAGTGCGGTTGCTTACGATACGTTCTTCACCGTTGAATTATTCTACGATGCTTCAACAAGCGTTGCTACGTTTACGGTTACTCCCGAGGGCTCCGATCCTGAGGTCTACAGCTCAAGCCTCGTGGGTGTTGATTTCTCACAGATAAGACTTTACTGCTCCAATATCACTTATGACTACCTTGAAATGTATAAGGGTACGTTCCACCGCAGACTTTCCGGTAGCGATACAAAGATTGCTGAGCATATTGATAAGATATCCGAGCTTTACTACACAGCACCCGATGATGCCGATTCGCTCAAATATCTTGAAGTAGTAGCTGCCGTATATATGGATTACGGTTATACTACGGACAATGTTACTGATACCGATCTCAAAGAGTCTGTTGACAGCTTTGCTACCGTAGCTCTCAAGAAGATCGGTGACGTCTATGCTAAGACAATGGTTGACGATGCTGCCCGTCTTGAAGATATAGACGACTATAACGAGAAGCTCGGTATCGTTAACGTTCTCACGAGGTACGACAAGCTCCTCGTTAAGGTAGAGAACGATTATGCCGATGAGATCATTCTCAATACTTCCTTTGAGGATATAGCAGCTGCACGCGCTAAGGTTGCCGAGGCGGCTGATTGGCTTGCAGAGGCAAAGGCAAACACTGAAACGAGTGTTGCAGCCGTAGCTCTTCTGCCCGATATTTACTTTGCTACTTATAAGGACCTCAGAGAGTTTTCCTACATATACGAAGCAGCTCCTATCTGTCAGAGCTTCTATGATGAGGATACGACAGCTGAAGAAGTAGCTGCCGCATACAATACCGCTGAGAGTTATATGGTTAAGTACCTTGAACTTGACGGAAAGGCGAGCAGGTTCATTGCCAATACCGTTATCGCGGCAGATGCAGAGAACAGCTTCTCCGAAAGATATGAGGCTTACGTTATCGCAAAGGCAAATATTTTCACCGACACTACATATAATGATTATATAGAATACGGAACAATCGAAGAGGTTAACGCTACCTACGAGGCTGCCGATGCATATATCACTCCCATCATCGCATTCGCAGAGGCCTTTATGGATAAGGTCGATGAGGCTAACAGCACTCTTTCCTACTCGGTTAAGAGAGTTGCGCTGACAGAGGCGGCAGAGTATCTTGCAACCGTTGAGCAGGAATATCCCGGTGTCACCGAGGCGATTGAGCTTTATAACTCTGTAAATGCTGACGTTGAGGCGAAGATCGAAGCTACCGAAGCATATATTACAGCCGTTATAGCAGTAAGAGATGCCGCTGATCTTAACGCTAAGATCGCAGCTATCGCAGTTGCAAACGAAAAGGCTGCTGCCGGTAATGACGTTTCTGTTGACGTTACTGTTGACGGTGTTAACGTAACCGAGGCTAACATCCTCCTCTCCAATGCGGAAAGCGAAGTTAAGCTTGAAGAAACCCGTAGCTCCAAGTTTGTTACAGCGGTTGCCGCTATTGAAAATGCTTCTACAATGCTTGACAGGCGCCGCGCTATTCTCAGCGCAAGCTCTCTGAAGGGCAATGCCGATGAATCCCTTGATGAGGTTGTTGATGCTATCGCTAAGCTTGATGCAGCTATAGCAGCTTACAATTCCGAGGTAGCTGCTGCAAATGCAAATCTTGAAGAGGGTAATGAGATCGCAATGACTTCCGTAAAGAAAACGGTTCTCACAAAGCCCGCATCTGAAATAGTTGCAATAATCAAGAAGATATTTGAGGACTGATCCTATCGATAAATAACGGTTTTGCCGTATTTGGCATGATCAAAAAAAGAGGGTAGCTCAAGTTGCAAGCTTGAGCTACCCTTTAATGCCGTTAAAGGGATGGCACGTTTCGAAATTTCTTGTACGTATATAATAAGGAAGAATTATATGATACCCGATTTTAAGTCAGTTTATGAATTGCTCTCCGATGGGGCTGAAAGTACAAAAAAGGTACCCCCGTCGAGAAAGGAAATAATAAGTATTATCAAGGACGTTCAGCACCTGATGTTCCCCGATTACTTTTCGCACAGAAGTAACACCGATATATCCTTGCTTGATGAGCTGTATATGAGAATTAAGCATCAGATAGGTGTGGCGATGGAGTTTTCGGGTGAGAGCTCCGAGCGCGCAGCCTCGCTTGCCGAGGATATAGTGCGCGCCTTTCCTAAGATACGCACTATGCTCAAAAAGGATATTCAGGCGATATATGAGGGCGATCCCGCAGCGACTCTTCCCGAGGAAATAATACTCTCTTACCCGGGCTTTTACGCGATATCTATATATAGGATAGCGCACGAATTCTATATAAGAAAAATTCCTCTCATTTCACGAATAATGACCGAGTATGCCCATGAAAAGACAGGTATAGATATACATGCCGGAGCAACCGTCGGTGAATATTTCTTCATCGACCACGGTACGGGTATAGTAATAGGAGAAACCACCACTATAGGAAATCACGTAAAGATATATCAGGGTGTAACTCTTGGAGCTAAGAGCTTTGACCTTGATGAAAACGGAAATCCGATAAAAGGTGTAAAAAGGCATCCCGACATCGGAAATAACGTTATAATATATGCAAACGCGACCATACTCGGTGGAAATACCGTGATAGGTGACGGAGCGGTGATAGGCGGTAACGTTTGGCTCACAAGCTCTGTTCCTCCGGGAAAAACGGTGTATTACACGTGCAAATAAGGAGTTAATAATGATTATGGGAACAGTAGATAAGAATTTTTATCCCGGCTGGGTAAGAAAAGCTATCACCTTTACGATAGATGACGGAAATATACCGCTTGATAAGAAGTTTATTGATACGGTAAAGCCGGGGGGAATACTTGGAACGTTTAATATAAGCTCTCCTAAGCTTAATGAATACACCCCTGAGTTTTATCGCGAATTTTACCGTGGCTACGGCATATCAAACCACTGTAAGCTTCATCCGAGAGTCCGTACGGAAAAAACGGCGCTTGAGCTTGCAGACGGCATCTTTGATCCCACAACCGCAGACAAAACAAAGCTTCACAGAACAGAGCGCGAGGGGCTTTACAAATATTTTGCAAATAATTCCTATTGGGCAAATATGGCGGATGCCGAGACCTATTGCCGATTGGCGGATGAGGGGCGCGCTGATATAGAATCCGTATTCGGTGAGGGCAGCGTTACCACGTTTGTGTGGCCGTACTGTGAGCAGGATTGCGAATACGTAAAGGACTACATAATAAATAAAGCAGGGTATACCGCCGTGCGTAAAACAGGAGCCCTGCGCGACACAACGGGCTTTTCACTCCCTGCCGACAGGTGGCGTTGGAGCTATAATGCAGGTCATACCGATCTTCTT
Organism: uncultured Ruminococcus sp.; assembly: GCA_964617165.1. Lineage (GTDB taxonomy): Bacteria > Bacillota > Clostridia > Oscillospirales > CAG-272 > UBA1740. Next base: position 13,129 of record CAZTWE010000004.1, on the reverse strand, counting down.
GACGTAGCAGAGAAATATGAGGCTTACCCTGATGACGGGCAATTGAAATTCTTCTGCTTCGGCTTACATTCTCACGATTACGAGCGCGGCAATTGTTGGGATAGGCTTGAAGCCTTTGTAGAGAGGTTTGGAAACCGCCCCGATACGTATTATTACGCCACAGTTGAAGATATATTCAAGTATGAGGATGCCGTAAAGGCAGTTACCGTTACTGAAAATTCGGTAACAAATCCAAGCGATATACCCGTTTTTGTAAAAATCAACGGTAAGCCCACCGTGCTTGCAGCAGGCAGCACACTTGAATTTTTATGATAATTCATGCAGAGCGTCGTTGCAATTCATCGGGGCTATCCTGAAATACCGTTTTCAGGATAGCCCCATAATTATTCATTTATCTCTCCCGCATCGGGATATCTTCCCTTTTGACAAAATCCGTCTATATTTCCCTTACATATTGCGCGGAAAATGCGGTGCTTTAAGCCTTTATTTGTTCTTTCAAGCTCGGAAAGCAGGCGTTTCATATTTTCTCTCTCGGTAGCCTTGTCCTCAGGACAGGGATTTTTTACTATCGGGAGAGCTCTTTTTTTAGCGAAATAAACCACTTCCTTTTCCGTAGCGTAAACGAGCGGTCTGATAAGTGATATTTTCCTGTTGGAAAGGTAGGTTACGGGCGAGAAGCAGCCGAGCCTGCCTTCAAAAAAGAGGTTCATCATAAAGGTTTCAACAACGTCGTCGAAATGATGACCGAGCGCAACCTTGTTGCATCCCATCTCCTGCGCTGCCGCGTGCAGCGAACCGCGCCTGAGCTTAGCACAAAGCGAGCAGGGATTTGATTCGTGGCGTACGTCGAAAATTATTTTTGCAATTTCCGTGTCAACCACCCGATATTCAACGCCAAGGGATGCACAAAGCTCGCGTATCGGGGAATAATCCACGTCGGGGAAGCCCATATTCACCGTTATCGCCTTTACCTCAAAATGCTTGGGGTAAAAGCGCCGCATCTCGGCAAGTGCAACGAGCAGTGCAAGAGAATCCTTGCCGCCCGAAATTCCTATTCCTATAACGTCGCCCTCTTCGATCATACCGTAATCGTCAACCGCACGGCGAACGAAGCTGAGCATTCTTTTCAGCTCATTCATTGTATCAAAAAACTCCGAAAAACATATAGTATTATTAAAAAATAAGGGGGTAGCTTATGGCTATAAAGATATATATTGACCAAGGGCACAATCCGCGTTCATACAACACGGGAGCCGAGGGGAACGGCTATTTCGAGCAGGACATAACGTACAGAATAGGTATTCTTCTTGACGGATATTTCAGGTCTGATCCCAATTTTGAAACCCGTCTTTCAAGACCCACCCCCGATACAATTCTCGGCACGTCGAATTCATCAAGCCTTACCGCGCGTGTGCGCGATGCGAATTCGTGGGGGGCAGATCTGTTTCTGTCTCTTCACACAAATGCATCGGTAAATCCGTCGGCAAACGGCAGTGAATGTTTGGTATACAGCTATCAGGCAACCGTAGCAAATGCTGTGGCAGAGGATGTCTTGGAGCAAATGACGCTTATAACAGGTCTGCGTAACCGCGGAATAGTTGAGCGGCCGGGGCTTTATGTGCTGCGAAGGACGGCTATGCCCGCCGTTGTTGTTGAGATGGGCTTTATAACCAATCCGTCAGATGCCGATCTCATGGCAAACTCGCCTAATCTGTTCGCTCTCGGTATATACAGAGGCGTGCTCAGATATTACGGTTTGTTTTAGCCGGATATCATAAGTGCTTTTACCTATGTAATTCAGCACTTTCGTCACTTATCTCTTACGGCTACCCAAGCTTTATCGCATCAAGCTTGAGATATTCCTCTGCTGCGGCTGTCGACGCACATGAGAAGAGATAGCTCGCACCGCAATCGGGGCAGAATGCCTCAATTCCGCCGGGGGCATATCGCAGATCGTAACAGCCGCTGTGGCAGGGGCAGTCTATAGCACCGTCAGCTTCAAGATCCTTTACAACAAAGCGTATCAAGTCGTATACAGCCGCATCGGGAAGGATCTCATCATCATTCATATCCTCGGGCTGAATATCTTCAAGTGTCCGGGCTCCCATATCCGCGATAAGCTTAGTGAGAGCTGCCTCGCTGCTCTTTACTGCAAGATCAACGTTTTCGCGGTTTCCGCAAAATGCAATATCTATATTAGCATAAGGGCAGTTGAAAACGAACAGATCGCGCTCAAAGAAGAGTGCCTCGGAAATAACAAAGGTATGCTCGTCCTTGCAAAGCACGCAGGGAACGGATATCTTCAGCTTTCCGCCTTGTGATATATTCACAGTCAACGCGGATTTTTCGCACGTGCATTTAAGTCTGAGCATGTCGGCACTGAGTGCGAATTTTCCGACAAGTCCGTATATAACAGTGCCACATTCGGGGCATCTGTACGCAATATGTGTGAGTTTTTGTTTCAAAGACATAGCTTCTCCAAAATTATAATTTTAAGTATTTGTCAGCTTTTTAAGTATTTCTTGCCATTCTTCAAAGGTAATGAGCACCTCGCGCGGCTTTGTACCGCACCTTTCGCCGACAATGCCGAGATCCTCCATGATATCTATATAATTAGCAGCCTTGCCGTAGCCGATCCTGAGCTTTCTTTGCAAGAATGAGGTCGCAACGCTTCCGTTCTTTATGGCAAGCTCTACCGCATTTATAAATTTTCTGTCGTTGGCATACGATGTTTTGTCTGCATCATCCTCACCGTCGGCCTTGGAGTTCACCGAGGTGGCTTTTATCGCACCGTTTCTAATACTCTCCGTAACGGAAGCATCATAAACGTCAGCACCCGCCTGTGCCTTGATGAAATCGACTACGTGTGCGATGTCGTCTTCCGAAACAAATGCGCCCTGTACTCTCACCGCAGAGGGAGAAGCCATACCCGCAAAGAGCATGTCACCCTTGCCGATAAGCTTTTCGGCACCCGTATGCTCAAGTATTGTGCGCGAGTCTATACCGGAGCACACCTTGCAAGCGATCCTTGACGGTATATTTGCCTTTACAACTCCCGTAATGACGTCTACCGAGGCCCTTTGCGTTGATATGACTAAGTGTATTCCCGCCGCACGCGATTTTTGCGAAATGTACATAATAAGCGATTCTACCGTGTCCCTTGCCTGAATCATAAGATCGTTCAGCTCGTCTATGAATATGATTATCTTGGGCATAGGAGTGCCAAGCTCGGGCTCCACACCGACTCTTTCGTTGTAGGCATCTATGCTTCTCACAGCGATGCTTTCCATGCGGTCGTAGCGTCTGTTCATCTCGTCGATCACCCATTTGAGTGCGGAAATACTCTCTTCCGTTTCGGTAATAATGGGCGCAAGCAAATGAGGTAAGCCGCGATAAACGCTAAGCTCGACCCGTTTTGGATCTATCATGATAAGCTTGACCTCATCGGGTTTTGCTTTGTAGAGTATACTTGCTATAAGTGAGTTTATGCACACAGATTTGCCCATACCCGAGGCACCTGCAATTAGCAGATGCGGCATTTTTGCGATATCGCTGAATATCGGCTTACCGGAGACGTCCTTGCCGATGCATACCGATGTTTTTGAGGGGGAACCTACAAATTCCTCGTTTTCCAACAGCTCTCTCAGCATAACGGGAATTGGATTGTCGTTCGGAATTTCTATTCCCACGGCATTCTTGCCGGAAATAGGGGATTCAATGCGTACGGACTCTGCCGAGAGCGCAAGAGCAATATCGTCGGCAAGCCTGTCTATACGGCTTGCCCTGACGCCCGCCTCGGGAATAACCGAGTATCTTGTTATTCTCGGACCTCTTTCAATTTTGCCGAGCGTTACGTCCACACCGAATGTCTCAAGCGTCTTGATTATCTGCTCAGCCTTGCCGCTTGCCTCGCGTCTGGCGGCATCGTAATCCTCTTTGCGCCCCGACCTGAGAAGGTCTGTCGGAGGAAGCGTGTATTTTGAATAGTCTTGCTCATTACGCTCGGCTGCATTTGCGCCGTCATCGCATGAGTCGGGCTGCTCGTAACTCTCGCTTTCGACTATTTCAAACTCACATTCAAGCTCCTCGTCAAAGTTATTTTCTCCATAAAAGTCATTCCCGGACTCCGTATCACGCTGTATAAGTGAGACAAGCTCCTCAGCAAATGCAAGAGCAACGGTCATACCGCGAGCCGTTGTGATATTGCCGTCGGTAACAATGTCCGCATCGGTTACGGATGCACCGATAAGCTCTCCCTCAAAACCCGGGAAGCAGGTAGCGCGTTTACCGTCAAGCAGGCCTCTGTGACCGAGTATCATCGGTGCGGCACAGATAGCGGCAAGTCTGCCGCCCGAATCAGACGTGCATGAAATTATTTTGTCCACAAAGGCAGCACCGTCAAGATATTTTGCACCGGGCATTCCTCCGGGCAAAATGACCATGCCGTAAGCCGAAGCATCGGCATCCTTATCCTCTATATCCGCGACTACCTTTACCCCGTGAGCGCCCTCAATAAGTGTACCGCCGATACCTATGGTATCTACGTGAATATCCGCTCTGCGAAGCAGGTCAAGAGGCATCAGTGCCTCTATCTCTTCAAATCCGTTAGCGAGAAGTAATGCTACTCTCATAAGTATAACCGCCTTTCTTTACAAACGTTGTCAGGTGTTAGTCAGCCGTGCGAGCTTTTCCTCCCATTCCTGCATAGAAACGAGTACGTCACGCGGCTTTGAGCCGTTCTTTTCACTGACAAGGCCGAGATCCTCCATAGTATCTATATACTGAGCGGCCTTGCCGTAGCCTATTTTGAGCTTTCTTTGCAGGAATGAGGTCGCAACGCTTCCGTTTCTTACGGCAAGCTCTACCGCCGCGAGGAACTTTCTGTCATGCAGGAAGCCAACCGAGCTTTCTTCGCCCGACTCACCGTCCTCATCCTCTTCATGGCTCTTATCGCATTTCTGAGCGGCACGCTTCATATCTTCAAGTGCCTGCTCATCGTATATATCACCGTCTACCTGAGCTTTGATGAAATCAACGACAGCTTCCGTTTCTGACTCCGAAACGAACGCACCCTGAACTCTTTTCGGGTTGGGCTTTCCACCGGGAGCAACCAGCATGTCACCCTTGCCGATAAGCTTTTCCGCACCGGTCTGTTCAAGGATCGTACGCGAGTCTATACCCGAGGATACCTTGCAGGCAATTCTCGACGGTATATTCGCCTTGATAACGCCCGTAATTACGTTTACCGAGGGGCGCTGAGTACCGATAACAAGGTGTATTCCGGCGGCACGTGCCTTTTGGGCAATACTCATAATAAGTCCCTCAACAGGGTCGCGCACCTGAAGCATAAGGTCATTAAGCTCGTCTATGAATATGATTATTTTAGGCATAGGAGCACCAAGCTCGGGGTGATCCTTTACCTTTGCATTGTAGGAGTCTATCGTCTTTACCGAAAGCTCCTTGATTATGTCATACCGCTTGTTCATCTCGTCTACCGCCCAAAGCAGAGCACCTGCCGCCTGCTTGGGATCTGTAACAACGGGAACAAGAAGATGAGGTATTCCGTTATAGGGAGCGAACTCTACCTGCTTCGGGTCTATCATGATAAACTTGACCTCATCGGGTCTCGCCTTGTAGAGCATACTTGTGATAAGCGAGTTTATGCATACAGATTTACCCATACCCGTAGCACCTGCAATAAGCAGGTGTGGCATGCTTGCGATATCATCGAATATCAAGGTACCCTCAACACTCTTACCGATGCACACCGCGGTCTTTGATTCAGCATTCATGAATTCATCGGATTCAAGCAGGTCTCTTAACGATACGAGAGAGGGAATTCTGTTCGGTACTTCAACACCGACAGCGCTTTTACCGGGTATAGGTGCCTCAATACGTATGGACTCCGCAGCCATTGCGAGCGCAATATCATCTGCAAGCTTTTCTATCTGATTTACTCGCACGCCCTTTGCGGGGACTATGGAGTATCTGGTTATTCTGGGGCCGCGCTCAATTCCTCTCACCGTTGCTCTTATATTAAAGGATTCAAGCGTGTTGATAAGCTGCTCCGCACCGTACTGTATCTCATCGTTTATCTTTGAAAGATCCTCTTCCTTGCCGGGCTTCAGAAGATCAAAGGGAGGGAACTTGTACTTCGAATAGTCGGGAGCCTTGCGCGCAGGGGCGCGCTTTTCCCTTGGAGTGTCGCTCGGCATGTCAAACGGCGGCTCCTCGTCCTCAGCGCTCTCATCAGCGCGTCCGTCATCAGCCTCGTCATTTTCACCGTCGGACTCGCCGTATAAGTTTTCTTCATCGGTGCTGTCATCGGTATCTGCGTTACCGTCCTCATCACACTGCTCGGAAATACCGATGCCGTTCTCACTGCCGTCACCACCGTTCTCGCGCTCTTCGCTGTCGAAAACGCTGTAGTATTTACGGTATTCGTCAAGCTTTGGATTTCTTTCTTCGGGCGGTATCTCCGAACGCTCGGAACATACCTCCTCACCGTCGGAGAAGTCCTCCTCATCCTCATCATCACCGTCGGAAAGAAAATCAAGTCCGGACGGGGCATTATCGGTGTCAATATCGCTGTCCAGCATGCTTCTTGACACCACTATTGCCTCAGCACTTGCACTCTCTGTCACGGGAGCGACGTAGGTGCTGCCTTTATCAAGCTCCTCTGTCACGTCAAAGGCATCCTCTGTATCGGTTGCATCCTCATGCGCATTGGGAGCAAGCTGTACTGTAGCCGTTTTTGGTATATCGTTCGGTTCTCTTTCCGAAATATCGACCTCGGCATCCCCCTCAGCGGTACCAAAGGTGTATTCAACAGCGCCGAATGTGGAAGAACCTTCGGGCATTTGCGTTGCTTTGCTATCTGTTTGTTCCGATGTATTCTCGCGTGCAACGTCGTCGGATGCAGTTTCCGTAAGCGCATCGCTCGCGGCAACGTTCGCGGCATAAGCTCTGCTAGTCGTCTCACGCGCCGTGTCAGTAACAGGCGTAGGAGTAGAGGAATATGCACGGCGAGGCTCATCAGCAACCGTATCCTTGACGTATCGGTAGCTGCTGTTCATTATCCTGCGTGCAGTGTCGGCAGTTCTGACCGCTTCGGCAGCCTTAGCTTCCTCCGCAGCTTTGGCTTCTTCGGTAGTCTTAGCTTCTTCGGCAGCCTTGGCTTCTTCCGCAGCTTTGGCTTCTTCGGTAGTCTTAGCTTCTTCGGCAGCTTTGGCTTCTTCCGCAGCTTTGGCTTCTTCGGTAGTCTTAGCTTCTTCGGCAGCCTTGGCTTCTTCCGCAGCTTTAGCTTCTTCGGCAGCTTTAGCTTCCTCTGCAGCCAAGGCTTCTTCGGCAGCTTTGGCTTCTTCGGTAGTCTTAGCTTCTTCGGTAGCCTTGGCTTCTTCCGCAGCTTTAGCTTCTTCGGCAGCTTTTGCCGCCTCATTTTCAGCTTTGCGTCGAAGTGCCGCCTGCCTGCTTGCCTCAAATGCTTCAAGCCTGTGCATTTTTTCTATCTGATCGGGAGTCATATCGGCAATAAATTCCGAGAAGCCACGCGCCTCGCGCTGCGCTGCGGTGGGAGCCTTGCTGGATTGCTTTGCCGCAAGCTTTTCATTCATTGCTATATTGTAAGGGTCGAAATCCTTGGTGAAAACAGCGTCTGCACTGTCATCCATACCGTAGGCGCGAGGGCTCTGCTTATCGAGGGAGTGATCGGCAACGTCCGATATATCCGCTGCGTTATCCGTTTCGGTGAGGGATTTCGCCTCATCCTCGGTATCATAGATTATATCGTCGCTTCTGTACCTTTCGCTGCTGTCCTGCGTCCTTTCGGCAGGGGAGTCCGATGTATTCTGCTGTGTGTCGATTGCACTGTCGGCATCCTCCGGCACAGCCTGTGCGTCACTCGCGGTATCGTGTATCACCGAGCTGCGTAGGCCGCCGACACCTACAAAGCCCGTCTTTGACTGCTTTATACCTATCTCGGGTATTTCAAGCGTACTGATGCCGTTATCCGCATTGAAGAACTCATCTTCAAGGAATGCCGCGTGCTTTTTATCATCATCCGCCTTTTGTTTTGCGAGCTTGTCCTCCTCGTCCTTTTTCTTCTTGTTGATAGCACGCTCCTCAAGATCAGCTCCGAAATTCACGATCTTTCCGAAAAGCTTTAAGAAAAATCTGGACATTCCCGAGCCGCCGTCGGTGAAGAAATATATTGCGTAGATCGCGATAGTGAGCAGTATAACTATTATAAGACCCACCTTGCCTATAGCACGCCATATACCGTAGGCAACTATACTGCCCACAAATCCGCCGCCGATATTCGCCTTGCCGTTCTCGTAGAACAGCTTGGGCTCAAATACGAACTCAGACGTAAGATTGGGTATGAGGTAAGCTATCGCCGAAAGGGTGATGAGCGTAACGATTGAAAATATTATTCTCGGTATGAGCTTGCGGCGCCTTATATCGCTGAAGAAGAAGAGCGCGTGGAGCGCGATAAGCACGGGTATCGCGTACGCCATGTATGAAAAAAGACCTTTTAATGCACCGGAAATAAAGCTGCCGAATGCACCCGTCTCTCCCGTAATGAAGCAAAGCGTTATAAACAGAGCGAGAGCGAGAAGTATCACGGGCACAGTTCTGAGAAAGCCGTGAATTTCGCCCGGAGCCTTTTTCGGCTTTGCACCGCCGGCAGTCTTTGTATCGGCAGAAATATTGTCGCCTGCCTTGCCGTTATTTATCTTATCGGTCAATGTTAAAACCTCCGTCAAAATCTTTTGATACGATAGCTCTCTTACTATATTACCAAATATTTGGCGAAAATACAATACCCTCGGGGCAAAAAAACAAAAAATATCTGCCTTATGAAATAATATCCGTCATGCCCACTTGAAAAATGCCGCAAAGTGTGTTATACTACAATGTACAAATAAAAACGAAATCGGGAGGTATTCCATGCTGAGATATCCGCTGCTTGCAGAAAATGATAGGGAGCTTTATGATGCCGTAATGCTTGAGGCATCCAGAGAGCGCAATAAAATAGAGCTTATCGCCTCGGAAAACTTTGTCTCCGAGATGGTTATGGAAGCAAACGGAACAATTCTTACAAACAAGTATGCCGAGGGCTATCCCTCGCGCCGTTACTACGGTGGCTGCGAATATGTTGATATGGTTGAAACTCTTGCCATAGAGCGTGCAAAGAAGCTCTTCGGTGCAGGCTATGCCAACGTTCAGCCTCATTCGGGTGCACAGGCAAACATGGCTGTTTTCTTCGCCTTGCTCAAGCCGGGAGATACCGTCCTTTCGATGAATCTTGCGCACGGCGGCCATCTTTCGCACGGCTCTGCCGTGAATATCTCGGGCGCGTATTGGAACATAGTTCCGTACGGAGTTTCTGCAGGCAGCGAGGTAATAGACTATGCCGAGGTACGCCGCCTTGCGCTTGAATGTCGCCCGAAGCTTATACTCGCAGGAGCATCGGCATATCCGAGAGTTATAGATTTTGAAAAATTCAGTGAGATCGCAAAAGAGGTCGGTGCATATTTCATGGTCGATATGGCTCATATCGCAGGTCTTGTCGCTGCGAGACTCCACCCATCGCCCGTGCCGTTTGCGGACGTAACGACCACTACAACTCACAAAACGCTCCGCGGCCCGAGAGGCGGACTTATACTGACTAATGACGAGGAGCTTGCGAAAAGAATAAACAAAGCCGTTTTCCCCGGTACGCAGGGCGGCCCTCTGATGCACACTATCGCCGCAAAGGCGGTATGCTTCGGTGAGGCATTGAAGCCTGAGTTCCGAACCTATGCCGAGCGGATAATAGATAATACAGCCGCGCTTGCAGAGGGGCTTATTGCCGAGGGCTTCCGCCTTGTTTCGGGCGGCACGGATAATCATTTGCTGCTTGTGGATCTTTCGGGCATGAGCGTATCAACGGGCAAGGAGGCGGAGAATTTTCTTGACGAGGTTGGTATCACCTGCAACAAAAACGCCATTCCTTATGATAAAACAACACCCTTCATAACGAGCGGTATACGTCTCGGCTCAGCAGCAGTGACCACTCGCGGCTTCGTGCGCGAGGATATGCTTGAGGTTGCTAAGCTTATCTCGCTTACTTTGAAGGACTTTGATAAAAACCGCGAAGAGGTGAAGGCAAGAGTTACCGCACTTTGCAAAAAATATCCGCTTTACGAATAAAAATAACAAGTCAAAAACGAAAGGCAAAAACAAATGCGTCTTTATAATTCACTGACCAGAGAAAAAGAGGTCTTTACACCGAGAGAGGCAGGGCGCGTATCAATGTATACCTGCGGACCTACCGTTTATCACTTTGCGCATATCGGAAATCTCCGTTCGTATATAATGGAGGACGTGCTTGAAAAATATCTGCGCTATATAGGCTATGACGTAACACGCGTAATGAACATCACCGACGTCGGACATCTTACGAGCGATGCCGATACGGGAGAGGATAAAATGCTCAAAGGAGCAAAGCGCGAGCATAAAACGGTAATGGAGATAGCTAAGTTCTACACCGATGCTTTCTTTGCCGACTGTGCCAAGCTCAATATCAAAACGCCCGACGTTGTGGAGCCTGCAACAAACTGCATTTCAGAATTCATAACCATGATACAGCAGCTTCTTTCTCGCGGCTACGCATACGAGGCGGGCGGAAATATTTACTTTGATACCTCAAAGCTTGAAAAGTATTACGTCTTCAACGATTTTACCGAAGAGGATCTTGACGTTGGCGTGCGTGATACCGTTGAAGCTGACAGCAATAAGAGAAATAAAGCGGATTTCGTGCTTTGGTTTACCAAGTCGAAGTTTGACGATCAGGAGCTGAAATGGGCTTCTCCGTTCGGCACAGGTTATCCCGGATGGCACATAGAGTGCTCGTGTATTGCAAGAAAGCATCTCGGTGAATACCTTGATCTGCACTGCGGAGGAATAGATAACGCCTTTCCTCACCATACGAACGAGATAGCTCAAAGTGAATCCACGTTCGGTCACGAGTGGTGCAAGTATTGGTTTCACGTTCATCATCTCAATACCGCAGGCGGAAAAATGAGCAAATCGAAGGGAGAATTCCTGACCGTGTCGCTGCTCGAGGAGCGCGGTTACGACCCGCTTGTGTACCGTCTGTTCTGCCTTGGCTCTCATTACAGAAAAAATCTTGTTTTCTCATGGGAAAATCTTGAAAACGCAAAGCAGGCATATATAAAGCTTATCACTAAAATATCTGCTCTCAAGGCAGAGGAGAGCGATGCTATCGACGCATCCGCTACGGAAGAGGGAAGAGCTATCTTCAGAAAAGCTCTTGACAACGACCTCAATACCTCGCTGGCAGTTACCGCGATATACGATTGCTTGAAGCTTGATACTAACGATAAAACCAAGCTTGCCCTTATCGAGGAGTTTGACAAGGTGCTGGGGCTTGACCTCGTTTCTCATGCCGCCGCTCTTGCAAATGAAAAGTGTGAGGACAGTGCATCGGGCATTTCCGAGGAGTTTGTCGCATATATCAAGGAGCGCATAGCGGCGCGTGCCGATGCAAAAAAGAGACGTGACTTTGCCGAGGCAGATGCCATAAGAGCCGAGCTGCTTGAAAAGGGAGTTACCCTTATAGACAAGCGCGAGGGAACCGAATTTACCGTAAACTGAAACGCGGGTGATAATATGCCGTTTAACAAAAATTGCGCCGACGTACTCTTCCTCAGGGGCGAATACGAAAAGGCAGCCGAAATGTATCTTGACGGTGCGAGAGACGGAAACGAGGATGCAGCCTTTAATTATGCCTATTGCCTGTGGCACGGGCTTGGTACCGAGCGTGACGTTTCGGGGGCGAAAAGCTTCTTTTCCTTTGCAAGAGACCTCGCAGGAGGTGACAGCTGCTATAATCTTGCAGTCATATACATGGAAGGCGAGGGAGTAGCGCGTGATTACTATCAAGCGTACAGATATATGACGGATGCCGCAGAGCTTGGCTCTGTTGAGGCTATGCTGTACCTTGGAATGTCGTATACAGTAGGATATCTGCTTTATCCCGAGATAACCTCGGTGTCGAGAATACCTTTCCATAAGCCGCAAATAAGAACAGAGAATATATACATGCTTGAGGGTCGTACCGAGGATGATATTGCTGCCGATGAGGAGGCGAGGTCATCTGTTATCAGGACCGATCCGCGCCGCGCATTTGAATATTTCTCGGCAGCGGCACATGCAGACTCAACGTACGTTGAGGACTTAGTCGCTAAGGGAAAATTCCTGTATGCCAGATGCTTTATAGACGGCTTCGGTACTGAGTTCAATCGCGATACGGGAGTGCGTCTGATGCTCGCGGCAGGGAGGAGCGGATCAGAGGATGCCGCAGCATTTCTTGCCGAGGTCGGTGTCAGCACCTTGATGCTGGAGGATGCAAAAAAGAAAAAATCACCGAGGTAGCATAATTATATTTTGAGAGTGAGTATCTGATGAAGATTGATATTAAAATTTGTCGAAAAATCATCATGTTATCCCTGATTTTGACAACTATTCTTTTCATTTTCATACAATCTATGCTCTCGCCTGAAGCATCGGAAAATGAGAGCGACAGTGTAGGTGAGGTTATTGTAGACACAGCTGAGAATATAATTGGAAACGAAACCGAGGCGGAGAAAAGCGCTGTGGAAAGTGTTCGTCGCTTTGTGGAAAAGCATCTGCGCAAGCTTGCCCATTTTCTTGAATATGCTTTGCTTGGTGCGGAAATGCTGGTGCTTCTCTATTTTGAGCGAGGTACGCAAGTCAAAGGGAGATTTAAGCCACCTATACATATAAAGTATTGTATCATCTCGGTAGTTTTCGCAGTGCTTGTGGCATTCTTTGATGAAACCGTTCAGCACTTTTCGGGCAGAGGCCCTGCAATAACCGATATGTGGATAGATATCGCCGGCTATACGACAGCCACGGTGATAGCCTATGCCATACTGTTCTGTTTAGGCAAGAGAGTCGAGCAGGAACAAGCAAATTAAATTTGGCCCGAGTTGACCGTAAATTTTGCTTTCGGAAAAATTTACATCACATATATAATACGTCAAGAAGAGGCTGTCTCATTAAGAATTTATGAAAATCAGAGAAAAAATGAAGTAAAAAA
>CAZTWE010000003.1:0-67130 GCA_964617165.1 uncultured Ruminococcus sp. | reverse complement strand
TTTTTATCCAATCCAAAGGATATCATCAGTCCCTGTGGGACTGCATAGCATCCCCCTGTGGGGCTGTATATCAGAAAATTCACGAAACCAACTTAAAATATCTTATCAAGCTCTTTTGAGAGCCTTTTCGCCATGGAGAAAAATCCGAGGTCCGTGGGGTGGCAAAGGTCAACACAGCCCTCTTCCCCTGCAAGCTCCATAAGCTCAAAGCCAGGGATAAAGTATACGTTCTTATCGCCTCCGGCAATTGCGTTCTTATAGGTGCGCTCAGCTATTTCGATACGGCCAAGCTCAAAGGACTGGAGCAAATTTTTATGCTTAGGGCGCGTCATTATCACTATAGGAAGATCGGGATTGGCTGCACGCACCGTTTTGAAGAAAGGCTCATGCGTGTTCGCATAATAATCGTTTGACGGTGCATTATGATCGTAATCAAAGATAAATGCAGACATCTCAAGCCCTGCAATATACTCCGCTATCGCGCTCTCTGCCTTTCCGCTGCCGGAAAAACCGAGATTTATATAGTCTATATCGTATTTTCTTGAAATTATCGCAGGATAACACATGCCGGGACGTGATGCACATCCGCCTTGGGTTATAGACGAGCCGTAATATACGATAGGCTTTGTATACGTATAATCGGGGGCTTTCTTCAATACAGAGCCCTGCTGCAATCCTACGTAAAGCTCGCTGACACTGTTATAGAGGGGGAAGTTAATGGTTATCAGCTGCTCGCGTCTTTCACCAGAGAAATCATGCACGCTCTCGTAGCCATCCTTGATCGTGTTCGGCGGAAGAAAGGTTTTTGCTATTATATCGGTGCCATTCTCGCGCACGTACATATCGAAGCCCGCAACCCCTGCTAAGGTCATGTGGGGGAAGAACGTTTTTGTAAACATTTTTGCCTTTATCGCAATGTACGGACTATCCGTCACAAAGCGGACTCTGCCGCCTGCGGTATTCGTTGCAAGAGAGCGAACGGCAGAGCTGGTATTTTCAGCTACCGTATGAGGCAGCCTGCGGAACCTTTCACCGTCATAGGTGATGCCGTGTATGGAAAACGGCTCCTCTAAGACGTTTCTCAACACAATTCCCTCTCGCATGATTGTAGTCTCAACCTTTAAATTCTTATCTATATCTGCAATATTATTACTCACAATACAAGCCCCGCTTTTCTGTTTGTAATTCAGTCAAGTATCGCACCGTGCTCGGTCAAAAGAGACCTGAGCTCGGAAATCGACACTTCCCCGACAGCTACACCGCATTTTTTTGCGATCACTGCCGCAGCACCCGCCGCCTGACCTATTGCCATAGCACATGGCATAACGCGAAGTCCGCCTGCGGCTTGGGATTCCGAGGATACGGTCTTTCCCGCAACCAAGAGATTATCACATCCCTTGGGAAGCATGCATCTGTATGGAATATAGTATACGTTTGCTATCTCTATTTTGAAATTGCCCTTCATTTCGGGGTTTCTCGGATGAACGTCCATACCAAAGGCGTATGCCGCGATACGGTCCTCAAATTTTGTTCCACCCGACACGTCTGCCACTGTAAGCTTATACACGCCCTCAATGTGACGGCTTTCACGAACACCGAGCACGGGTGCTACCTGGGTGAGGATAGCGTTTTCAAATCCCGGGGTTTCATCATGAAGGACGCGGAAGGCTTCAAGCACCTGGCGTCTTGCTTCCGTGTGTCCCTTCGTCATACTTGCGGAGTCTGTCGCATCGACACCGAATACGCGCAGATGATTTACCTTATATCTTCCCCGAGACGGCATTCGATATGCCTTTACAGGGGGCTTGGGATGAGCGACAAAGCCGCTATCCGACACGTTGTTGACCTCAAACATGAGCGTTCCGGGCTGAGGAACACCGCTTTCCTCCTCGCCTTTCCACGTGGGAACGCCTGCGGCGTAAGCTACGTCTGCATTGCCCGTACAGTCAATATAAATATCAGCGGAAACCGAGCGAAGCCCTTCGAGTGCGGCAAGGATGACCGCCTTTATTTCACCGCCCTCGGCAATGCAATCCGCAAAACGCGTATAAAGCAGCACCTGAACGCCTGCCTCGGCACACATTTCATCAAGAACTATCTGAATGAGGAATGGATCAAAGGGGGTTACGTGGCGATGATATTTTCCTATAAACGAGGTATGTATGCTTGGTGAGTCGGTATCCTCGGGTGCTATAGCTCCACCGCACTCGGTAAGCCTTGTTACTATTTCGCGGAAAATGCCGCCAACAGTCGGTCTTTCCCCTGCTCTGTCATAGCTTGTCATAAAGGGGCCGACAAGGGCTGTTGTTGCCATACCGCCCAGCATGCCACTCGCCTCAATGAGTATAACCTTTGCTCCTCCGCGAGCCGCCTCAACGGCAGCCGCAACCCCTGCGGGGCCGCCTCCAAGCACTGCAACGTCATAATGCCCTATCGAGGGTATTTGCTTTGAAAAATTAACGGTCTGCATAAATAACACCTTTCTCTATACAAGTTTTTATATCTTATATTAACACAACAAAAGAACAAATGCAATATTATTTGAAGTCTTTCTATTGAAAAGTATTGATTATTGTGATATACTTAATACAAAGTGAAATTTTTTGACCGTTCGTACAAAGGAGCGACAGACAAATGCATACAAAGCAAAAAGCAAAGGTACTGCTGACAGACGTGATGACAGCTATACTTGCGGGTATAATCGTCGGAACAGCGTACCACTTTTTCCAGAACAGCAACGGCTTTGCCCCCGGAGGTGTCGGAGGCCTTGCAACGATAACCCACCACCTGCTGCGTGACAGGGTGAGCTGGTCGGTGCTGATGCTCAGCTTCAATATTCCAATTTTCGTGCTTGTCGGTGCGATGATAGACAGAAAGCTCGGTTTAATTCTCAGCATCTACATGCTGACTCAGTCCCTCATTCCCGATCTTTATGAGCTGCTCGGCTGGATGCCTTATTCCGCTGCTAACAATTCAGCGGATTTCAATATAGTTTTCGCATGCATTGCGACGGGCGTTATCTCCGGCTTCGGCTTCTCTCTTATGCTCAGGCGTTTCGGTGCAAGCGGCGGTACTTACGGAATTTCCGCATTGATAAGAAAATTCAAGCCCGAAACGAATATTGCTTACGTTTCATTTATACTTGATGCATCCGTTGTTTTTATTGCGTTCTTTGTTTACGGAATGAAGATAACTCCCGTTATATGCACTCTGCTCAACCTGTTCATTGCCAACATCATTGTTGACAGGGGGCTCAGCGGTTTAAAGAGCGGATATAAGTTCGAGATAATCACAAACCGCCCCAATGAGCTTTCCGCAGAGCTTATAACAAGGCTCAGGCACGGTGTTACCGAAATAAACGTTCACGGTATGTACTCTCATGAGGACAAGTATATGCTTGTTTGTATAATCAACAAAAGACAGCTCGGTGAGATGATGAAGATCATCAAGAGCTATCCCGGCACGTTTGCAAGCTTCACAAAGGTAAATGAAATATTCGGTAATTTTAAAAAAATAAATAAATAACAAGGAGAAGAACGATGAAAAAGGTTATACTGATTTCCATAGACGGCATGAGGCCCGACGGACTGAGGACTTCCGGAAATCCTTACGTAGCAGAGCTTGAAAAAATATCATCGTACACATACGTGGGGAGCAGCGTTTTCCCACCCGTTACACTTCCGTGCCACTTTTCAATGACGCACTCGGTAAGCCCTATGCGCCACGGAATTCTCAGCAATATATACACCCCTGAGGTAAGACCCGTTACGGGAATTTTTGAGAGAATAAAGGAGCTTGGCGGTGTTTGTGCTATGTACTACGGCTGGGAGCCTTTGCGCGATATCGCCAGACCGAGCGCTCTTAAATACTCCGTGTATATTAACGCATACAAGGAAGAAAGCTCGGACACCGTGCTGACTGACGAGGCGATTTCAAGAATTGAAAAGAGTGCCCCCGACTTCGTTTTCCTCTACATGGTTGAAACCGACGAAAAGGGTGGGCATGACAACGGCTGGATGAGCGATGAATATAAGAGGCGCATTTCCGTTGCAATATCCAACGCAAAGCGCGTGATAGAGCGTTTCGGTGATGAATACACCGTAATTATAATGGCAGATCACGGTGGACACGACCGTATGCACGGCGCGGATATGCCTGAGGATATGACTATTCCCCTCTTCTTCATAGGTCCCGATTTTGAGTGCGGCAAGCAGCTGCCCGATGGCGTATCACTGCTTGATATTGCACCCACGATCGCTAAGGTAATGGGTATACCGCCTGTTCCCGATTGGGAGGGAAAACCCGTATTTTAAGCCGAATGAAAATTTTATTTTTAGGCAACAGTTACACTTTCTTCAACGACATGCCAAAGATGCTTGAGGCACTTATACGTGAAAACGGCACCGAGGTTGAGGTTCATTCACTTACCAAGGGCGGTAGAAAGCTGTATCAAAATCTTCAGGATGAAAACGGTGGCAGTCACATTGAATTAACCCGGCTTTTGCAAACAAATATTTACGATATACTCTTTTTGCAGGAGCAAAGCTACTTACCCCTTGTTGATAAAACGAGCTTTGAATTCGCCGCAGTTCAGTTGACGGGCGAGGTAAATGCACGTCGCACTATACTGTACGCAACGTGGGGACGTGCCGAGGGTGCGGAGCTGCTTCGGGAACACAACCTGACGAGCATCGGAATGACAAAGGCTCTGTACCGTGCGTATAAGGAAACGGCAAGGCTTGCGGGAGCCGATGTATCCGCTGTCGGTCTTTGCTTCGCAAAAATTCTTGAGCGCGATGCAAACGCTCCGCTTTACGCCCCCGATCTTTCGCATCCGTCTTACATGGGAAGTGCGGCAGCGGCAATATGTCATTACAAGAGTATTTTCGGAAAACTGCCCGAACGCTATTCTTCAATCGAGCTTGACGAATACTATCTTTCCCTGATACGCGACAGCATCTGTGAACTCCCTTAGAGCTTGGATGCAGTATTTATGGATATAAATCATTTAAGGTGCTGTGCAGCACCGCAGTACAAGGTGCTTTGCAAACGCATTTACACGGTTTTATCGGAGAGCTTTGATATTGAACAGCATAAATTCAATACCAAACATTTCTTTGCGGAATATCTGATAAGGCGTGCCCGTGCCGGCGGAGCAAAGCTGAATATAGATATCAATATGCTCGTTATATCTCACGTATACACGAGAGCCGACAAGCGCAGGTGCGGATATGCCTCGGCACTCATATAACGTATATGCGGACTTATTGCCGACAGGGGCGCGATACCTACGCTTTATACGGACGGTGACTACGAGGCGTCAAACAAATGCTATACGGCACTTGGCTTTGTGCTTCGAGGTAGACTTTGCACAGTCGCAAAACAAAAAGGAAATTAATATATGAAAAAACAGAGGCTTTATTACATACTCTCGGCAGCGTGCTTTCTCCTTATGCTTGCTTTGACCTTCGCGCTCATAGGAAACATATACGCGGCACTGGATGCCAATTCAAAAAACAATACGAACAGCGCTGAGGGTGGCTTTGCATCATTCGGTGTAGCACTCGGACTTACTATAGTGCTGGTGTTGCTTTACGTATACGCTATAGCTCTTGCGGGTCCATCATTGATAAAGGTAATACAGGCGTGCGTACTGAAGCGCGGACTCGGAATTGCAGGCACCGTTTTTGACGGTATATTCGCCATATTCAATACAGTGCTTCTGATAAGCTCGCTAACAGACGGAGACATCAGATTCGATATTACTCTCTTATGGCTTATCGCCGTTGTTATTCTGCCGATTGCCGCGCTGTGCTTTGATATAATCGCTTTGAAGAAAAAGACAGCCGTAAGAGAAACTGACACGGAGGAGATTTCGGAAATATGATATATACAAAAATGACAAAGCTCGCTATGAAGATTTCATTCGATGGACATCGCGATCAGGTAGACAAAACAGGGCTGCCTTACGTTTTCCATCCCTTCCACCTTGCCGAGTGTATGAACGACGAGGCGGCGGTAGTCGTTGCTCTTCTTCATGACGTTATAGAGGACACGGATATGACCGCGGAGCGTCTGCTTGAGGTCGGTATCTCAAAGGAATGCGTTGATGCGATATCGCTTATGACTCACGCACCTGAGGTTCCATATATGGATTACGTAAAGGAAATAAAAAAGAACCCTATTGCAAGGGCTGTGAAGATAGCAGATCTTCGCCACAACTCGGACATGACGCGTCTTGACGTTATCGATGAGTATGCTATAAAGAGAGCGGAAAAATACAAAGCCGCGCTTGAGTTGCTTTTGGAGGACTGATATGAAGAACGCAAAACGCTGCCCAAAGTGCCAAGGTCAAAATATACTGCGCTTTGACGGGTATTGCTCGGCTTACGGTGCGGGAAATAACCTTATGATAGGTAAGACTCTGTTCTCCGCCGTCAACGTAAACAGATACGTTTGCACTGATTGCGGCTTCAGCGAAGAATGGATAGACAGAGAGGATCTTGAAGCGGTTATTGCAAGCAAAAAAGCTATTCCATTAAGTGATGAAGAATAGAGAAAGTTAATAAAATATGCGGCTTGGTACAGAGCGTGTTTTCAAAGTGATGACACAGCTCTGCCAAGCCGCTTTCTTCAATTTATACGCGAGTTTCAGAGGAGTAATCTTTATTTTGTACCATTACGGTATATTTCCTTAATCCTAATCGGAAATGCCGAAATGTATAAGCGCTACGTTCTCGTTGAACTGTTCCAGCACGTCATGGCAATCCTCGCCCTTGCCCGCAGCATGGGAGAATACGTTTGACTCACGGAAGAAGGATGAGGGGCTTACGCGGCAAAGGTCGATATCGCTATGGTGAAGCGGGCCTTGCATATTGCGCAGGTTATTTATTATTCTGACCTCAACGGTATTCTCGCCAAGCTTCAGATATTCGGAAAGATCAACCCTGTATGGCTCATAGAGCTTAACGGCTACCTCCTTGCCGTTCACACTGATATGCATAGAGTTTATGCAGTTTCCCTTCAGGGTTACGTATTTATTGGTATCGGTTATATCAAACGTTCTCTGTAGCACAAGCTCGCCCGCAAACTCGGGATAACCCGACTTATCAAGTGCTTCGGCTATGACGGTACGCGGAGCTGCGGTTATCGTCGGCGTCTCGGCTATTCTGTATCCAACGGCGGTATCCTCTATAATTTCGGGCAATGCCGCACCGAAGTCTCCGACGATATATATAGGCTCTATCTCCATATCGTAGGACAGAGAGTTTTTCATAGTTTCAAACGCCCATGACTTTGAAAGATGAGCGTACGTCTTATCCGACTGCACTACGGTTGAGGTCATCACTATCTCGTTTTCACCCGGAACAACAAGACCGGCTATATCGAGAAGCTTGAAGCTCTTATCGCAATGCTCACCGACAGGCGTATTGCTGATACTCTTGCCGTTTACGGCAATGCTGTATATTTCCGGAGTTTCCGTGAGCAGATATATGCGCTCGGGCGAGATATCCGATTTAAAGCGATAGACCTGCTTTAATTCCACCGCGCGGCGATACTCGTTAATCCTGGGAAGAATATCGAGAACGTACCCGTTCTTTGCAACAAGCTCACCGTCAAAGTAATAATCGCATCTGTCAAGCGTTATGGAGTTCATATCCGCACGCTTTACGCTCCACTCTCCGAGAAGTGAAAGCTTTGTCGGCTCATTTACCGTAAGCTTGCGCACTCTCGGCTCGTGCGTATCTATCAAAACAAGGCTCTCGCCCGATGCAAATTTATGGCTTCCGTAGAAATCGCGCGTGTCACCCGTTTCTATATCAAGAACTAAGTTGCCGCGCGTAAAGGTCGCAAAAATCGGATGCTCGGTCGAATTTACAAAATAATGCATATCGAAATCGGAGAAGCGACGTTTTGTGTACGTAAGCGCGTTTTCCTCCGTTATGGGATTGGGTGCGATTTTTTCGTCTGTAGTGATTATACCGCCTGCCTCGGCAAACTCATGCAAGAGCTTTTCGGTATGAGGCAGAAGCCCGAGATTTTCGGGAAGAACCACTCTTTTGTATCTCATATTTCCGATAACAAGCTCCGCACCCTGAACACTGCCGTGGCGCTCGATAAGTATCTCGTCACCAAGGTGGAAAAGCACGTGCTTTTGTTCAAGCTTCTTCATGCACTGAATAAGCTTGTTGTTGTAATACCCTATTTTCTTCTTTACCTCTGCGGCATCGGCTCCCGTGTCACCCTTGTAGAGCTTCCATGCAGTGGTTTGATTTTCAAGTATCAGAGTATCCGCCTCTATCTCACCCTCTGCTAAAAGCATGCCTATTCTTGACATGGCATCGAAGAATATATTCATATCTTTCCACCATGGCTGCTGATAGTACATTGCCGGCGGATAGTCACGCTTTCTTATGCCGCGCAACGAGTAGCCCTCAAGGTGCGTGCAAAGCAGATTGACACCCCTTACCATCTGCCACTCGTATATGCGCTTCAAGTCATTATGGGAGACGTTGTGACCGCACAGCGCAAAGGTCTCCGAGAGGACCTGCTTTTTGCCGAGCTGTGCTGCGGCTGAGCCGAGTGCATTCGCTGTCAGGCAATCCCTTATCGGACGGCCGAGCCAGTCCATGCCCGGAATATGGAAATACTCATAGTGCGGCATCGATGCTCCGCTTGAACGCATAGAGCCGTGCAGATTTTCTTCAAGGAGCAGATGACCTGTGAACAGATATCCGTTTTCATTGCAGAAATCGTATATCTGTTTGAAGAAATTCTTAGAGAACAGCTCGGTTGCAAGCTTCCAGAAATCGACACGGGTGCGCTCATAGTCGCCCTCGTCGAAGAAAAGCTCGTTAATATGCTCTACCAGGTCGTAGCCGTATTTCTCGCGAAAATCATCAAGCATCGGAGGCGACCAAGGATAGGAGCCGCTTCTCATTATCTGAGGCTCATCGGTAAAGAAGCCGCGGAAGCTATTACCCATTCTGTTTTTGTATTCAACGTATATTTCATCTATAAAGCGTTTTATAACCTTTTCGCTCAACGTATCAACGTAAAACTCGTTTACGCGATAGAAATAACGGTATCCGCCCTTTATTGCAACGGTGCGCGGTGCATTCTTATTTTCCTCGGTCAGCGGCTCTACAAAGAGCATCTTTTGCTGATATTCCTCACCGAGTCCGTTTACCTTTCCGCCGCCGAAGCCTGACGGCCATCCGTTTTCATCGTACGCGAAAGGGTGCATCCCTCTACTGTTTCCCTCTTCGGTTGCCACTCTGGCGTTATCAAACCATTCATCCGACATATACTCGGTGAGAAGTCCGCCTCTTGCGTGCATGAAAAATCCACCGATACCCGCATCATCCATCACACCGACCTGACGGCGCGTTTCCTCGGTATCAAGCTTCTCATTCCACGACCAGAAAGGGATCGGGCGATATTTTTTATCGACAAACTTGAAATTCATTTAAGCCTCCCTGTTATAGCCTTTATATGCTCGGTATCTATCTTTTTCTTATCTCCTTTTACAGTGAGAGTCAGATTGCGGGGGAGAAATATCTCACGTGCAAGCTCGGCAAGGCGTGCCGCACTAACGTTTTCATACCGTGCTTTCCTGTCCTCAATAGAGTTATATCCCTGCCCCATTATATGATTATCATAGGCAAATGTAAAGTTTAGTTCGCGAATATCATCATATAACAGATAAGCGTTATCAACGTATCCTGCTTTAATGCAGTCAATATTCTTCTCGTCTTTTACCGAATTCAATATGTCAACGGCAAGAGATATTGCCTCGGCAAGCTCCTTTGCCTTCACCTCGAAATAAAAGGACAGCGTACCTATATTGCGGTATCTTTCGCTGGCACCGTTTATGTCGTACAGCATTCCGCGCTTTTCGCTCATCTCTATAAAAAGCTTGGAATTGTAGCCTGAAAGCAACAGATCGTAAAGCAGATCGGTTTCGGCAACGGTTGCCCGACTCATATCTATATCGAACGTGAAGCGTACCATAGTATAGTCCGAGTTCTTTACGTGCACCGTACCGAGGCGGTTGAAGAAGCCACGGGGCACGGGTGCAATATTGCGATTTTCGGTTTTGCATGAGAGCTTGTAGCTATCTATCATTTTGCAAAGCGATGCAATATCCGCCTCGGAAAACGAGCCTGTTACGTAGAAGAATATGTTTTTTGAAGAGAATATGGAATATCGGTATTCCTCAAGGCGTTTGCCACTCATGCGGTCAAGCGTGCGGCCCGTTCCCACAATGGAGTTTGCAAGAGACGTTCCCGAAAACACCTCTTTTGACGTGAAAGAGGATAACGACGACTTATCGTCACTTTCCCTTATCTCCGCCTTCACCCGACGGCGCTCCGCGTCTATTTCGGAGCGAGGAAGCGACAGTGGCATAAGCAGCTTCGTTATCATGTCAGCTCCGCGCTCAAAGTGCACGTCTGCTCCGCTCACGTAAAACTGAACCATTTCGCTGAAGGTAGAGGCATTGAATTCAAGCCCATACCTATCCAGCATGGAATAAAGCTTACCGTCGAATATATGATTTACGTTCCGTATCATGACGTGCTCAAGAAAATGAGTAATTCCCGAGCACTCCTCGTCCTCATACATACCGCCGCCCTTTACAAAAAGCGATATGTAAAAGCCGTGTACCGAGGGGTTGCGGTAGGCGGTGACACTGACACCGCCCTCCGTTTTATATTGCCTTTGGCACATAACTCTTTAATCTACCGTCCTGTCGAGTTTAAATCTTGTTATCTTCTTAGAGGTATTCTTCGGGAATTCCTCTTCTCTTATCTTAACCTTTCCTACGCGCTTATAGGATACGTTCTTCTCATTGACTTTTTTGATCTCTTCGTTGAAATAAGTCTGCACGTCCGTGATGCCATGCTCCTTCAAGCTGTCAAAATCAGGGTATATCTCAGCAACGATAAGCTCAAGATCGGGATCGGATTTTGATTTACCCTCGTAAACAACTACCTCGTTTACTCCGTAGATACCCTGTATATCCGTCTCTATCTCCTCGGGATAAACGTTCTTACCGTTTGAGAGAATTATGAGGTTCTTTATTCTTCCCGTAATGTATATCCACTGATCTCCGTCAATAACCTTTACGTAGCCTATATCGCCTGTATGGAAGTAACCCTCATCGTCTATTACGGCACGGGTAGCCTCCTCGTCTCCGAAATAACCGAGCATTACGTTCGGGCCAAGGTAGCAGATCTCACCCTCACCGTTCTCATTCGGGCTGTCTATCTTAACTTTACCGCCGACAATAGGCATACCTACCGAGCCGTTCTTTCTGCACTCGTTTCTGTTGCATGAGATAAGAGGTGCGCACTCTGTTATTCCGTAGCCGTTGAGAATAACAACACCGATAGACTCGAAGAAGTCTATAATGCTCTGATTAAGTGCAGCGCCGCCGCAGATTATCATTTCAAGCTCTCCACCAAATTTGGAGAGCACAGCTTCTCCGAACAGCTGTTTGCGCATGTCAATGCCTAAGCGACGCAGGAAATTGGATATCTTTATACCCTTCATGAGCTTCGGAAGCTGACCCGACTTTTCAGCGGCAGCCATTATCCTCTTATAGAAGGTCTCAACAAAGAGAGGAACAAGTATCAGGTGAGTGGGCTTGAATTCCTTTATCTCGTTCATGATATGAGGTATTCCCGATGATATATATATCTCGCAGCCCTGAGCAAAGTGACCTACGAAGTTTACGGTAGAGCCGAAGGTGTGATGAGGGGGAAGCGCGAAGAGCGTTCTTTCGGTGATCTGGAAATTATACATTCCCTGCTCCATATCCGAGCAAATATTTTTGAGGGATAGCATAACGCCTTTGCCCTTGCCCGTTGTTCCCGACGTGAAAACTATCGAGGCAAGCTTTTCGTTATTTATTTCATAGTTGTAGTAGCTCTCATCACCCGAGGAGAATTTCTCATAGCCCGCTGCGCGAAGAGTGTCAACGTTTACAGCACCATCTACGTCACCACCCATGGAAATAAGATTTTTCAGCATGGGTGCCGCGGTGCATACCTCTTTTATCTTATCAGCAAGCTGATGACCGAAGAATACGTACTCACAGCCCGCAGTATTGATAATAGATGCTATATCGGCTGTCGGAAGAGCCTGGTCGATCGGAACGGTAACAGCACCTACCGACATTATTGAGGTATAGGACATGAACCATTCAACCGATGCCTGACCGATAACTGCTATTCTTTTGTTTTCTACTCCCATGGAATGAAGCTCGGTTGCAAGATCGCGAACGAATTCGCGGCACTCGGCAAAGGTTATTTTGCTGACTTCCTTTCCTCTGGGATTGACTTTATACTGAAATGCTGTTTTTTCAGGGTAACGGTTGGCTACGTTTTCAACCATTTCTCTGAAATCGGAGAACCTTGTGGTCTCATATAAGGGATAGTTTTTCTTTCTGTTTTTAAATGCCATTTTCATTTCCTCTTTTCGCAGTTATTAGTTATAACTAATATATTGTATCACTTTTGCACGGGCGTTGTCAATAAATTTGAACAATTTTGCAAAGAAATAGTGCAAGTATTGCCTGCGCTTCTTGACTTGCTCCACAAAATAGTGTACAATAGTGTGGATACGTTTGATAGAGGAGGTGCGCTGTGATACCGCAAAAATTCCTTGATAGAATGGAAGTTCTTCTCGGCGAGGAATACCCCGCCTTTCTCAGTGCGCTTTCCGAGCATAGCGAGCGAGGCTTCAGAAGAAACCGCCTGAAATGCTCGGAGGAGGACTTCATCGGGCTTGACGGGCTTTGTGCCGAGCCGCTAGATTACGTTGACTGCGGCTACGTGCTCTCGGGTGACTCATCGGGCATCGGAAACACCCCCTCGCATCACTCGGGCAGGATATACGTTCAGGATCCCGGGGCTATGGCTGCCGCCGCTGCACTCGACGTCAAAGAGGGGATGTGGGTCCTCGATCTTTGCGCTGCTCCGGGCGGAAAATCCACGCAGATAGCCGCTACACTCGGAGATAGCGGATTTATCCTATCAAACGAATACGTGCCTAAGCGTGCTAAAATACTCGTTGGAAATTTTGAGCGTATGGGTATTCGCAACGGTATGGTTACATCTCTTGATACCGCGGAGGCGGCAAAGCTTTTCTCGGCAGTGTTCGACATCGTTGTGGTTGATGCGCCGTGCTCGGGCGAGGGAATGTTCCGCAAAGACGTTCCCGCTGTGGAAGAATGGAGCGAGGAAAACGTCTCACTTTGCCGCGCCCGTCAAAAGGAAATACTGAACAACGCAAAGGGAACGGTAAAGAGTGGAGGAAAGCTGCTTTATTCCACTTGTACCTACTCGATTGAAGAAAACGAGGCTGTCGTTGACGAATTCCTTGCAAATAATCCGGATTTTACCCTTATTGAGGTGAAAGAGGAGCTTCGCCGCGTAACGAGTGACGGTATAGTCTTTAAGGGAGCTTTTTCATCGGAGCTTTCGAAATGCCGCCGCTTTTATCCGCACGTATCACGGGGAGAGGGTCAGTTTATCGCGCTGATGCAGCGCACTTCCCTTGCCGACCCCGAAATAAATTACAAGGATGCGGCAAAGCCGCTATCACGCGCCGAGCGCGAAGCTACCTATGCATTTTTTCGTGAAAACCTGAAAGAAATACCCCGCGGAAGAGTGGTAAAGCACGGAGAAAACATCGTTTTAATTTCACACGGATGCCCACTTATGCCTAAAAGCGTATTTTCCGCAGGGGTTAAGCTCGGTGAGCTTCACGGCAAGGTGCTTGTTCCCTCGCATCAATTCTACTCTGCATACGGCAATCTCTTCATCCGACAGGAAAACATAGAGAACGAAGCTCTTGCAAGAAGATATATAGCAGGAGAAGAGATACCCGCAACATTCTCTTCAAACGGCTTTTGCGCAGTGCTCTTCCGCTCATCGCCCATCGGAGGCGGCAAGGCAAGCGGCGGCGTGATAAAAAATCATTATCCAAAAGGCTTACGGAAGCCGCTTTAAATGAATACAAAATATAAGGAGATATAAAAAATGGAAAACAAAATCTTAGCAACAGTCGGCGGTATGAATATAACAAGCGCTGACGTTGACGAATTCATCTACTCTCTCG
The DNA here is from genome assembly GCA_964617165.1 of uncultured Ruminococcus sp. Lineage (GTDB taxonomy): Bacteria > Bacillota > Clostridia > Oscillospirales > CAG-272 > UBA1740. The sequence goes on along the minus strand of CAZTWE010000003.1, from coordinate 53,003 downwards.
GTCAGAGAGGACAGAGCTACAACACCCCCGAGGGACGTGCTATAGTTCTCAATCAGCTCATCGACAGCAAGCTTCTGCTTCTCGATGCGAAGAGAAATCTCATGGAGGGAGAGGCAGAGTTCCGCGCTCAGCTTGCAAAGCTCAAGGACAATCTGCTCGTCAACTATGCGGCTGAAAAGGCAGTTGCCTCGGTTGGCACCGTCAGCGATGCGGACGTTGAAAAGTTCTACAACGAAAACCCCGAAAAATTTGCCGCAGGCGAGAGCGTAAACGCAAGCCATATTCTCGTTGATACAGAGGACAAGGCGCGCGAGATCTACGATGAGATCGCATCGGGCAAAATAAGCTTTGAGGATGCAGCAAAGAATTATTCCTCCTGCCCCTCAAACGAGCGCGGCGGTTCTCTCGGAGATTTCACTCGCGGACAGATGGTTCCCGAGTTTGACAGCGCAGTATTCTCAATGAACGTAGGCGAAGTTACAAGTGAGCCTATAAAAACTCAGTTCGGCTATCACCTCATCAAGCTTAATTCCAAGAACGAAGCATCCGTTGCTCCCTTAGCTGAGGTACGCGAGGGCATTCGCGGTATGCTTATCAGCGAGCGTCAGAAAAAGGCTTATGAGAGCAAGATCAATCAGCTCAAGATCATGTACCCCGTTGATATTCACTGATGAGCAGCGAGGACGAGCTCTTAAAGCAACGCTTCTGTGAGCTTGCACGGAAAAGCGAGCGGGGCGGATATTTCCTGTTCACCGATTTTCTGGGGCTTCCCGAGCAATCGGCATTTTCGGATGCTAAGATCGGATTTGGGCGTGCCCGTTACACGTTTTTCGGCGGCACCGTCGGTACTGAACGCATTATGGTGCGCTTTGGCGATGAGGACGAGTTGGGCTATTCCGAGCCGTTTCCAATAAAAATACTGAAGATATCACCTAGATCCCAAAAGTTTGCGGATAAGCTTACACACAGGGATTTCCTCGGTGCAATACTTAATCTCGGCATTGAGCGCTCAACTCTCGGAGACATAGTTATTTCGGATAACATAGCGTACGTTTTCGTCAAGGAAGGAATTGCAGACTATATTGCGGCATCTCTTGAACGAGTCAAGCGCACGGACGTCACTGCCGAACAAATAGACGAAGGGGAGCTGCCCGAGGGCGAGCTTTTTAAGACCGAGGAGGTAAGGATACAGCTCTCCGGAGAACGGATTGATGCGGTTATCGCAAAAGTATTCTCGCTATCGCGAGAGGAAGCTCTCACGCTCTTCCGCCGACGGCTGGTATTTGTTTCGGGGAGACTGTGCGAGAACAATTCCTACACGCCCAAGATCGGAGATATCATAAGCACACGCGGATACGGAAGAATAATTTACCGAGGAGCTTACGGCACGTCAAAAAAAGGCAAGCTTAACGTTCTTATTGAAAAGTATATCTAACCATATCGGCAAGATAGCGCCAAAGGTCAGCTTGCCGGGTTCTTATAACGACAGAAAGAGGAGACAAATCGGTTTCATAGCCGAAGCGTTTCCTCTTTTTCTATCGCTCCCGTGGGGATTTATATCGCTGCGTGTTCTCCCCCCGGGATAACACGCTAAGTTAATATTGATAAGTATTCCGTGCTCCCGTGGGGGCTTTAGCTCTTATCCGCTTCACTCTTGTCGGTTACTTCTATATGGTTCATCCATGAGCGGAACGTTGAGAGCATGCCCACGGAATCCTCCTCGGAGCAGCACATTTCTATATACCAAAGATTGCCGGGGTCGCCTACTATTACAACAAAGTACATCATAGCCGCTTCGGTCTCGGTGCCGTTGTCGTAAATATAGCGGAAGTTTATTTTTTTGCTTTCCTCGTCGCGCTCGTAAAATACTTTGTCCTTATCAAGGCTGTTGATCTGCATGAGATGGTCGAAATATTCATCCGCCGTTGTAGTTTCGGGCAGATCAAGCTCGGTAAGCGTATCTTTATCAAGCTCCTTCACGGTATAGAACACTTTCAGATTGTCAAAATACATGTCATATCCCGTACCCGTGGGGTCGCTTGCACGCATGTACCGCGGCAAAGAAAACTCCAAGCCGTTGTTGACGTATGTGAGAAGCTCGGTGGTGTCTATATCCTCGGCACAGGAAACCGCGCTGAATGCGAGAGCTAGGGTCAATAATATTATCGCAACTGTTTTTTTCATTTACTCTACCTTCAAATCAAGTATTATTTCCACCTGCTTCACCTGACTCCAGTAATAGCTGGTGGTATATCCCGACTCCTCGGGAGCGTGAATAACAAAATCGGCATGAGTCCCCGAAAAACTTGCGGGGGGATTCAGGCTATCCGCATCGAACAGGTATATATACAAGGCTTTTAGCGTTTCCGCACCGTCAAAGCATCCGTTGCTCATTGAAGCAAGATAGGAATCCTCGGGAATTATAAGAGTGTGCGCCACAGTACCCGTTAGCGCGCCCTCGCCCAGCACAGTCACCGCGCGACGTACGGTATCGCCCAAAAGCTTTGCATATACGGGTATAGTGAGCGTTTCCTGAGTTTTACCAAGCTCGGTCAGCGACACTATTTTGAGATTACCGCCCGGAAGCACCTCATAATTGAAATACTCGGTATTTTCCACAAGCTCAGGGTCGAGCAGCTCGGGAGTATCGGCATCCCCGTTATCACCCGCCTCGCCATCGCCCGGCAGCTGTTCATTAAAATCATCCTCTTTTCCATCCCCCTCGGTATTATCCTCGGAGCCGCCCGACGGCGGAATTACTATCATATCGTTACCAAGCATTGGCTCATTCGGATAATCCTCGCGAACGAGCACGCTGCTATCCCTTGCAAGAAGTATATCTTCTATGAGCCTGAGAGTTCTGTAGATCGAGCCCGTGTCATTTAAATGGAAGTTTGTATCGTAAAAGTAGCCTGCACCGAGGATATAATCCTCAACGTGACTGATTATAGGGCAATCAATACGCTCGGAGAGTACAGCCTCAAAGGCGTCAAGACTATCCTCGCTCGTTCCCTCTGCGAGGGCAAGCTCGTTCATCGGACAGTATGAGAAATAAACGTCAGCTCCCACCGCCCTCACGTCGGCTATATACTCGTTGAGATAGCTCATGAAGTCATCGCTGAGGATACTTTCATTAAGCGTTATCATCGTATTGGGATCGTAAGTCAGAGCCATGACGTTTTCTTTGCGCTCGTATTCAAGATCTCCGTACTCGTTGAAGTTTTTACCGTTATATACGCCCGATGGGTCAGGCGCACCGTTTATGAAGTATTCTATTTTATCACCTATATGCTCAAAAAGCGCACCGAGGGTCGCAAATATATCGTCACCTCTGAGGTGCATAAGCATCAAGGGCTTATCGTCCGTTGCCTGTAAGGTGGTTTGTGCATTGAAATACATGGACATGGTCTGCTTGTCAAGCTCGGGGGCGAGTATAACTATATCTCCCTCTCCGATGCCCGATCTTGAAAGGTCAAGCATGACCTTTGTACCGAGTGCGGCATACAGACCGAAATTAACTACGGGCATTCCGAGATACTTCTCAATAAGCTCGCTTTCAAGTCCGAAAGCTACGGATGAGCCACCGACAACGACTACCTTGGGCTCATCAAGCGACATCAGCCTATCGTATTTGTTATCAAGCTCGCCGACAAACGTACTGGTATACTGCGGAGGTATTGCGAACATAGCACCGATAAGCATAAGCAGCGGCAGTATAATGACAAGGACTGCGGCAACCGCAGAAAGCAAAATTTTCGTTCTTTTCATTTCTTTGCCTCCTTATCAGAATTGGAAATATATGAACGTACTGCTCTCGCCCTTTGAGAGAAGTACAGCCCATGCGTAGAATATCATCCATACGTAGTATATGAACGAGCCGTGCTTTAGCAAAATATCCGAGCCTCCGACCTCGTCCTCATATTTCAGGATGTGATCTATTATGATGAGGGTCGCTATTGAGAGAATACACGTAAGTATCGCTGTCAAATCAAGATCCATGGCTCCGAGTGCTGATGAAAGACTTGTATTCCAGCCGACAAAGAGCGTTTTCACAAGATGAATGGCATCGGCGGTGCTGTTTGCTCTGAAGAACAGCCATGAGAAGCAGACCAAAACGAACACCATCACGCGCCTGAACCATACCACGCCAAACGAGTGCTCCGACAGTCCAACCTTTGCGAGCAAGCCGTTCCTTTTCTTTATCGTGAGCACTCCTATTATCTGATAGATACCGTGTATCGCACCCCAGATAACGTAGGTCCATGCGGCTCCGTGCCAAAGACCAGAAACGAGAAATACGACAAAGAGATTAAACAGGTGACGCCATTTTTTACATCTGCTTCCTCCGAGTGGAAAATACAGATAATCCTTAAACCACGTTGAAAGCGAGATGTGCCATCTCGACCAGAATTCCTTGATAGTTGTAGCCATATACGGGTGATCGAAGTTTTTCATCAAGCGAATACCCATGATACGTGAGCAGCCTATCGCGATATCGGTGTAGCCCGAGAAGTCGCAATATATCTGTACGGCGAAAAGGCAGGTAGCGATAATAACACCTATAGCGGTTGCGTTAGCCGCATCATTATATATACTGTTTACGTAAAGCGAAAGCACGTCGGCAACACATACCTTTTTGAAAAAACCGACTATCATGTGCTTCGCACCCTTGATCGCATCCTCGTTACACCAGCGCTTCGGCTCAGCAAGCTGAGGAATGAGATTTCCGGGGCGCTCTATGGGGCCTGCAACGAGCTGTGGGAAGAATGAAACGAAAAGCGCGTAGAAGAAGAAATTCTTCTCGGTCTTTATATCTCCCCTGTAAACGTCGATAACGTAGGACAGAGTCTGGAACGTGTAGAATGAAACACCGACGGGAAGTATCAGGTCAAGCACGAACGGCTCGGGTGTACCGCCGAAAAGTGCTATTATGCCCGTTACGCTTTCCGAAAGGAAGTTGAAATACTTGTAGAAGAAGAGTACGCCGAGACAGACGACAAGCGTTACCGTCAGGCATAGCTTCCTTATGCTTTTATTCTCGGTTCTGTCAATGATATTCGATGCCATCCACGATATGAAGGTCGTTCCAAGAATGAGGAACACGAGCTCCGCCTGATAGCACATGTAGAAATAGTAGCTTGCAATGAGGAGCATTATCCATTTGAGCTTCTTCGGCAAAACGAAATACAGAAGCGCAACTATCGGATAAAAGAGTAGAAATTCCCATGAATTAAAAGTCATACCTCACCCTCCTCTGCACCTGCCGTGCTGTTTTTTCGCGAGGCGGCAAAGCTTTCTTCAAGCGCTGCAAGCCGTGCCGTGCGCTGAGCATCCAGCTTGTATCTTATCGCGGATGCCGACGTATACACAAACAGGCTGATAAGGTAAGCAAGCACCGACTCCTCGATAGTAAGCCCCGATATGGCAAGCACCGCCACAAGCACCACGTGCAGTCCTATATTAACGTAATTAAGAATTCTGGATGCTCTCTCGGGCGTGCATACCGCCGCCACGTGTAATATTATGCAGACTCCGAGCGCGACAAGCGCAGCGGGAGCAGAAAAAATTTTCATGATCCTTTCTCCATTCTAGTCAAGATAGTCAACCGAGGTAAACGGGTATCCGCTTTCGCTGATATATCCGTCATCGGTAAATATGCATCCCTCAAAGTCCGTACCCTTGGAGTCAAAGCCGTTTTTCTCTATACCGAGCATCTCGCACAGGTCGGAATACAGCCTGTACGTCCTATAGCTTCTGCCAAGATCGTTCGGGTGGAAAGCGCAGTCGTAGAAATATTTATGTGCAAAGACGTAATCGATACAGCTACCTATTACACCGTCAAAATCGTATATTTCGGCAATGAGCTTATCGTATTCAAGCAGCCAATCAATATTTCTGGCTTCATCAACAAGCTTATCGGCATCCACAGGGCAGAATGAGAAATATACCTTGGCTCCGCCCGATTTTGCCGAGGCTATCGCTCGGTTCATGTGGTATCGAAGATATGGCGTATCAATAGATGCCCAGGTTACGTTTTCGGGATCTGTGTAATCCTTGTTGGTGATCTGACCGTCGGCATCATCCCACTGGCCCTCGTATTTCGATTTATAACGCTTGTTCATTGTAATGAAATACGTATCAACGTAGTTCTCTACCAAGCCGACGCGCTTTTTGTTCTGATACTCACCGTATACATTTACGGATTTTTTCTCGGTTATTACCTTGTATGCCGCCTCGTAGGTCGATGGGCTTCTTGTATATCTGTAGTTGACGTTAAAATCGCAAAGCGCACCGAAAACATTTGTATATTCCGAAATATCCACGTAGCGATAGAAATTGTAAAGGCACTCCATATCGCGTACGGTTTTCCAGTAAAGCTCGTTTTCACCGACCATATATGTGCTGTTTTCGGGAGCATAGATAACTATATCTCCCTCTCCTGCAAGCTCAGCCATAGCTTCAAGATAGATGATACAGTTTGTCGTTCTCGTAGTTCCGAAATTGACTACGCGGTATTCACCGTCAAGCAGAGCTTCCATGTATTCGGAGGAAAGCCCCTGATACGTTGAGGAGCCTGCGATGACTATAATTTTGTTTTCATCGACCTCGGCAAGCAGGCGCGAAAGCTTCACCGCAAAGGCTCCTGAATCGGTATTTGAATATCTCGGTGCCATGGTTGCGTTTACGTAAAGCCGCTTCAAGCTCGAATAGCTTGCTTCGTCAAAGCTCTCGTTGTATATCCTGTATATGCTGTCGGGATAATAGACCTTTTCGATGAGCGAGCAATTCTGAAATGCTCCCTGCTCTACCGTCTGTATGTATTTCGAAAGGACAAGAGAGGTTGCCGTTTTGTTTACAAACGCACCCGCGGCTATTCCTATAACCGGCTTTCCGTCTATAAATTCGGGAATGACTATCTCCTTATCATCACCGCGATATGAGGTTATCATTACACCCTCCGATGCCCATAGCGGAGCCTTGGCTTCCGTCGTCGGGCAAGGATCCGTGTGCGCCGTGTAGGTAAAGTCGGCAGCATCGGATGCTTTTTTCCAGATGCAGTAGAATACGGTATTTCTACCTGACGTCTTATCAAGATAGAAGCGCGAGCCGAGGCTATAGCCCTCCCCGCTACCGTCAGGCTTGGTATTGAACTCCGCAAGCACGTAGCCATCCCTTGTAAACGTGTTATCATCGTAGAAGAAAGCAGGACATTCAAACACCGACAGATATTCTTTATCTATGAGAAGCTTTAGCTTACCGCTGTATATTTGCGCACTATAGTAGTCATTTTCAGCGGTTTGCGGTGTTGACATATCAATATTTCCACCGTTCGGATCATAGAAAAAGCTGTTCGGCTCCGTATAGTTTGCAAAAAGCCTTAACACACCGTCATCATTGACGTGCTTATTGGAAACGCGAAAGTTAAAGCTGCGCTCGGTGGATATGCATTTATCGCTCTCAAGAGTTGCCGAGCCTATGCTCCAGCCTATAAATTTCATATCCTTGTTACCCGCTTCAAGAGTCAGCGAGGTGCCTGCATTAAAAGCGGATTTATTTGCTATGGATGTAGTATCCGAGCCGTCACCCGAAAAGTAGAGGCGATAGGTCGCAGTCGTATCATATCCGAGGTTTTCGGTGAAGAGCTTAACTACCGTATCTTTCCGAAGCCCCTCGACACAAACGTATACCTCTTCCGCCCCGAGACCTTCGGTTGGCTCGGAATTTTCATTGACAAGCTGACCGTGACTCAGCGACTTCAGAACGCAGGTATCGGAAAGCTTCACCTTGAAGCGAACGGTTTTCCCTGCGGTGGTATTTACAACGCTCTCGCCTATGATCTGTGCGCCCTCGTCAACGGCAAGTATGACCTTAATGGCATCCGCCGAGCCGCCTGTGTTTTCATTATCATCCCCTGCGGTGTCACAAGCAAAGAGACATGTTGCGGTAAAAAACGCCAAAAGCAGCAGTAATAATCTTTTTTTCATACAGCATCCCCTTCGGATATCTATCACGATATTGTATCATCATAATTCTAGCATAAATATTTAAAAAAATAAAGAGAAAATGTGCTTTTGCGGCAGAGAAATACGCTCTTTCTCCGTCTTACACAAAATACATTTTCTCTTTTTGTTTATTTTAACTAATCGCCAAGCACCAAAGGTGTGATCTTTTCGGGGTGACTCAGTGTATACTGCGCTCCGCTTGCAACAAGCTCCTCGCGAGAACGGAAGCCCCAAAGAACTCCGACGTTATATCCCGCTCCGAAATTCTTACCCGTTTGCATATCGGTACCCGTATCTCCGAAATACGCGACCTCATCTGCGCTGACTCCAAGCTCACGGCATATCTGCTCCGCCGCACCGGGATCGGGCTTCAAGGCAATTCCCTCTCTTGCGCCCTGAACAATAACGAATTTATCGGCAAAGTTCATTTCCACAAGCTCTCTGACCGTTCTGTCTGGCTTGTTTGAGAGCACAGAGAGCTTTATCCCTGCGGAGTAAAGAGCATCTATCGCCTCAGGTATTCCATCATACGGAACTGTCAGATACCCCGGATCCGTGTCATAAAACTCGGTGTATTCGCGGCATATTTTTGCCGCGAGCTGAGCTCCGCGCTCACAGTCGGTATCAACGCCTGCATCTGCTAGTGCCGTTTTAACAAGGTTGTACGCTCCCCTGCCGACAAAGATCTTTGTCTTTTCTCTGTCAATACCGGGTATCGAATAACGCTCAAGTGTAGAATTCAAATAATATCTTATGCTCTCAACGGTATCAAGCAGAGTACCGTCCAGATCGAAAATACACGCCTTTATCATTTTAAAATTCCCTCTCAAGAATATCAAGAAGCTTCAAAAATTCACACGGTAGGGGGGATTCAAAGCTCATCCGCTCCCCTGTTCTCGGATGAGTGAGAGTAAGTCGCTTTGCATGGAGCGCCTGACCTGACAGAAGCTTTGCGTGCTGACGCTCAAACTGCGAGCTTCCGCCACCGTACACGGTATCACCGAGCAACGGATGCCCAAGATGCGACATGTGAACTCTTATCTGATGCGTTCTGCCCGTTTCAAGCACAAGCTTGAGATAACTTATTCTGCCGAAGGAGCGAAGTACCTCATAATGAGTCACTGCCTCCTTTGCGTGCGCTCCCGGGGCGGCAAGCACAGCCATTCTTTTTCTATCCACAGGATGCCTGCCGATAGGTAAATTCACCGTACCCGTATCTGCCCTGAAGCCACCGTTGACAAGCGCGTGATACTCTCTTACAATTCCGTGGTGAAGCATCTCTTCTGAAAGAGCTCTGTGTGCCGAGTCACATTTCGCACAAACCAGAAGCCCCGACGTATCCTTGTCTATCCTGTGCACTATTCCCGGGCGCATAATGCCGCCAATACCTGAAAGCGAGCCGCGGCAATGGTAAAGAAGTGCATTCACAAGAGTTCCCGATGCGTTTCCCGGGGCGGGATGGACTACCATGCCCGACGGCTTGTTTATTACTATTATATCACTGTCCTCATACACAACATCAAGCGGTATATCCTGAGGCTCCGCCTCATATTCGGATAGCTCTTGTTGCTCGGTGAATATCACCTCATCGCCAAGCCTGAGCGTGTATTTTTTATCCGCAACACCGGAAGAAATTTTGACACGCCCCTCGTCTATCGCGCGAACTGCGGCACTTCTCGACTCGCCCGTTACCTCGGCAAGAAACCTATCCAACCGCTTACCTACGTCAGCTACGTCTACACAAAAAACCATTTAAGACTTTTTCTCCCGCGCTTCCTTGATTATGTCAAGAACAAGGGCAAGTATAAGAAGCCCTGCTCCGACACATACAAAAGAATCCGCTACGTTGAACACCGCAAAATCTATAAGGGTGAAATCAATAAAGTCGACAACGTAGCCGAGAGCTACCCTGTCTATCATATTACCTATGCCGCCTGAAATGACCATTGCCATTGCCACGGCATAGAGCCTGTTCTGGCAAAGTCCACCGTAAAGGTAGACCGAAAGGGCGGCTATCATAACGACCGACGCGCTCATGAATATCCAACGCTGATCGCTGAGCAGGCTGAACGCCATACCCGTGTTGGTTTCGTAATTCAGGTGAATGACGCCCTCGATGATCGGTACCACGTCAACCGGCTTAAGCAGTTTTACCGCGAGCAGCTTTGTCAGCTGATCAAGAAGCACACCGACGGCTATTATCACCGAATACGTTACGTATTCCAATACAGTTCTTTTTTCGAATTTAATCATTATCCTCTTCCCGAAGCCTTACGTTTCGTCCGAAACGTCAACGTCATGCGGTGTAATTATGTAAGTGTTCTGAGAGACGGATTTTATCTCACCGTCAGTAGTATAGGTAACTCCGTTTAAGAAAAGAAGCATCCTCTGCCTTGTTTCCTTATCAAGCAGCTCGGCATTGAATAATACGGTGCAGCCCTCAATAAGCTGATCGGCTATTTTGGATACGTCGGCAAAGCTATCAGGCTTCATTACCTTGAATTTTATGCTGCTGTCCTTTTCGGTTTCATCCGCTTTGAGAACGGAGCCTACCGATACCTCAGTCTTGGGAGTCGTCTGACGCTCCGCCTCCTCATCATAGCTCTTGAAGGTTATCTCCTCCTCATCCGACTGAAGCCTTTTATTGATCTTGTCTGCAAGCTTGCGTATCATTTTAATTCCTCCTTTATTTTCTGAAAAGTCTGCGACCGACGCGGATAAGCGTTGAGCCCTCCTCGATGGCAACCCTGTAGCTGTCACTCATTCCCATTGAAAGTATCGGCGATGCTCCGAAGCATCCGCTATCAACAAAACGGTCGAAAAGTTCCTTTGTAAGTCTGTAATATTTTCTTATATCCTCGGGGTCATCCACTACCGGCCCCATAGTCATAAGCCCTACCGTGCGTATCCCCGGCAGCTCGGCTATGCTTTCCATAAAGCGCTCCGCATCCTCCGGCATAACACCGTCCTTTTGCTCCTCTTTTGCACTGTTAATCTCGATGAGCACGGGGATATCCCTGCCAAGCATGCCGCCGCGGCGGGACAGCTCCTTTGCCAAGGAATACGAGGCAAGAGAATGTATAAGCGCGGCAGAGGACGCAACGAGCTTTGCTTTGTTGGATTGCAGAGTGCCTATCTGATGAAGCTCGGGGAAAAGCGAGTTTCCTGCAAGCAGCTCACCGCGGCGAGATAGCTCGGAGGGCCTGTTCTCTCCTATCGCATCCGCACCCGCTCTGACAAGAGCTATAAGCTCCGCATCGCTTCCGCTTTTCGTTACGGCAACTATCTTAGGGCAAGTAACCCCAACAGCGCGTGATATCTCACCGACCTCACGGACAAGCTCGGTATAATTTCTTTCAACGTAATCAAAGCCGCTCATAAACACACCCAAGAATATAAAATACAGCTCTTTTGTCAAATAATAAAAAACCTGCACAATAATTATAGCACACAGTAAGAAAGAATTTCAAGCCCTTTCGAAAAATATTTTATACTATCGTTAAAGGTAAATATTTTACCTTACCTATTGATTTCGCAGGATATTTTTGATATACTATAATGGAAAACAATTTGAAAGAGGATAGCTTGATGCACGGTAATATAATCGGAGCGCAGCTGCCAAGCCCTGCAGCACTTGCATACATAGGCGATGCAAGGCACTCGCTTTACATAAGAAAAATGCTCGTCTCCCGCGGCATAACGAAATCGGGAGAGCTCAACAGCCGCTCGCTTGAGTACGTGACAGCCGAGGCACAGGCAGAGGCATACGGGCGCATTGAGCCGGAGCTGACCGAGGATGAGCTTGACGTATTTCGGAGAGCTCACAACTCAACGCATCTCAACAAGCCGAAGCATGCATCCGGTAAGGCGTACAGAACCGCAACGGGTTTTGAGGCGGTTATAGGGATGCTCACTTGGATAGGCGATGAAGAGAGGCTTGAAGAGCTTTTAGCTATTGCAATAAACGAAAACGGAGGAACTGCAAGTGATACAGAAGATTAAAGGAACTATGGATATTTTGCCCGACGAAACACCGCTGTTTCGTTACATTGAGGGAATAATGCGCGAGGAAGCCGAAAAATACGGCTACGGTGAGATACGCACGCCTACTTTTGAGAGCACAGAGCTTTTCGTAAGAGGTGTCGGTGATACGACAGACGTTGTACAAAAGGAAATGTACACCTTCGGTGATGAGGGTAACTCGATATCTCTGCGCCCTGAGGGTACGGCATCGGTGGCGAGAGCTATAATAGAAAACGGAAAATGCTCTGACACTCTGCCGCTGAAATTTTACTATATAATTTCCTGTTTCCGCCACGAAAAGCCTCAGGCAGGCAGAAGCCGCGAATTCTTCCAATTCGGCACTGAGATGTTCGGCTCGCAGAGCCCTGCGGCGGATGCTACGGCTATAGCGCTTGCGGCATCGGTAATACGCCGCTTGGGTCTGTCAAACGTCAAGCTTCATATAAACTCCATCGGCTGCAAGGAATGTCGCCCTGCATATCGCTCGGCTCTCGTTACTCACTTTGAGGGACACTCGGACAAGCTTTGCGACAGCTGTAAAACCAGGCTTACGAAAAATCCGCTCCGCCTGCTTGACTGCAAAAATCCCGACTGCCGCGAAATAGCAAAGGATGCACCGAAAACGCTGGAGCATCTTTGCCCTGACTGTGGGGAAAAGTTCGCTATGCTGAAAGCAGCGCTTGATGCAATGAAGATAGAATACGTCGTCGATCCCTCTATCGTAAGAGGTCTCGATTACTACACGGGTGCGGTCTTTGAGTTCATAGCCGAGGGTATCGGTGCACAGTCCACCGTTTGCGGCGGAGGCAGGTACGATGGGCTCGTTTCCTCACTCGGAGGGCCTGAGCTTCCCGGAATAGGCTTCGGAATGGGGCTTACCAGAATTATACTTGCTATGCGCGAGCAGGGACTTGACAGCATTGAGGTAAACCGCCCTGTGCTCTACGTTGCGGCACTCGGCTCGGCTGCCGCAATAAAGGGACTTGAAATAAGCGAAAGACTTCGCAGAAACGGTCAGATATGCGAGTGTGACATTGTCGGAAGAAGTCTGAAAGCGCAGATGAAGTACGCAAACAAGCTCGGTGCTAAATACACGCTGATAATCGGAGACTCGGAGATAGAAGCAGGTCGCGCTCAGCTGAGAAACATGCAGGACGGTACGCAGACCGAGGTAGAGCTTGACAGCTTTACTATAGATTAATTTTCGGATAATATGAAAGACAGACAACAATTTTTGCCAGTCAATACCGAGGACGTTCGGGCAAGAAATTGGTCCGAGGTCGATTTCGTTTACGTCACGGGAGATGCATACGTTGATCACCCCAGCTTCGGTGTTTCGATAATAAGCCGAGTGCTTGAAGCCGAGGGCTTCCGCATTGCAATACTCGCTCAGCCCGATTACAGGAGCACTGCCGATTTCAAGCGTTTCGGCAAGCCGAGACTTGGATTTCTTGTAACGAGCGGAAATATAGATTCCATGGTCGCACACTATACCGTGTCAAAAAAGAAACGCTCTTACGACTACTACAGCCCCGGCGGAAAGATGGGCGCGCGCCCCGACAGAGCGGTGATAGTTTACTGTAACCGCATACGCGAGGCTTACGGTGACGTGCCGATAATCATAGGCGGTCTTGAGGCTTCGCTGCGCCGATTTGCGCATTACGACTACTGGGATAACAAGGTCAGACGAAGCATACTCGTGGATTCAAGAGCCGATATACTTGCCTACGGAATGGGTGAAAACATACTCATACGTATAGCGCGGCTCCTCGACCGAGGCGTGCCTATCAAAAAAATACGTGACGTACGCGGAACGGTGTATATGTCTAAAGCCGACGATAAGATCAATTACGAATACGTTTCAGTCGGTGATTACGACACGCTGAAAGAAGATAAAGAGGCTTATGCCGCAGCGTTCGGCACGCAATATAAAAACACGGATTCAGTACACGGACGTGCTATCGTCGAATACTACGGCGACAAGATGCTTGTACAAAATCCTCCTATGCCTCCTCTCACGCGCGAGGAGCTTGACAGAGTATATTCTCTGCCCTACGCGAGAGACTATCATCCGGATTACGAGGCAGAGGGCGGTGTTCCCTCAATAACCGAGGTGAAATTTTCAATCACTCATAACCGCGGCTGTTTCGGTGGCTGCAACTTCTGCGCTATCGCCTTTCACCAAGGGCGTGAGGTGCGTTCAAGAAGCGAAGAGAGCGTTATAGAAGAGGCGAAGCTGATCGCTTCAATGCCCGATTTCAAGGGTTATATAAACGATGTCGGCGGTCCTACCGCCAATTTCAGATACCCCTCCTGCGACAAGCAGGAAAGGAGCGGTGTTTGTCCCGGGAAAAAGTGCCTTGCTCCCACCCCGTGCAAAAATCTGAAGGTCGATCACTCGGAATATATGCACATGCTCTCCGAGATAGAGAAGATCCCACGTATAAAGAAAGTGTTCATACGCTCGGGAATACGCTTTGACTACCTTATATATGATAAGGATGACGCTTTCTTCAGAAAGCTTGTTCGGGATCACGTCTCAGGACAGCTGAAGGTTGCACCCGAGCACTGCGCTACGGGAACGCTTGCCATGATGGGTAAGCCATCCGTTGAGGTATACGAACGGTTCAGAAAAAAATATTTCGACCTTTGCCGTGAGGCAGGGCTGGAGCAGTATCTCGTTCCGTATCTCATGTCCAGCCACCCGGGTACGACTATGAACGATGCCGTTGAAATGGCACTCTGGCTGAAAAAATGGGGCTACTCCCCCGAGCAGGTGCAGGACTTCTATCCGACACCCGGTACGATCTCAACGGTAATGTATTACACGGGTATTCATCCGCTGACTAAAAAGCGAGTGAACGTTACGACCGATTACCGTGAAAAGCAGCTCCAACGTGCGCTGCTACAGTTCGGCAAGCCCGAAAACGCCAACCTTGTCAGAGAGGCTCTGCGCATCGCGGGCAGAGAGGAGCTCATAGGAACCTCTCCCGAATGTCTTGTAAGGCCCGCTTTCGGAAGCGGCAAGGGCAGTACGGAATATTCACCTAAGGGGACGAGGAAAAAGGCTCGCTCGGCATCAGCCGCCTCAGGATACAAAAAAGGAACTTCAAGCTCTTACGGTGCCAAAAAGGTCGGCTCAAATATGCATAAGCAACAAGCCGCACGCACCTCGGGAACAAGAGGACGAAGCAAGCTTGAAAGAGTTTTCGGAGAAGATGCACTCCGTATTCGCCGCGAGGCTGATAAAATGATAAGCTCAGGCAAAAACAAAGCCAAAGGCGGCAAAAAGTCTCATTAAGAGCCTCTTAGTTCGAATTTTTTACGAATAAAAACAGCAAAAATCAGCGGCAGATTTTTTGTATCGAAAGCTGTCGAATTAACTGAAAAAAAGAATGCTTTTCCTTCAAAAAACGGAAAAGGAATGTTTTTGAAAGAAAGAAGTTTTCCACATTATCCACATAGTAAAGTGTGGAAAACTTCTTTTTTATCCACAAAAAAATTCAAACAATCTTGAAAATCCAAGCTTTTTTGTCCAAGCTTTTCCACACACTCCACAAAAAGGAATGTGGAAAACGTATTTTTGCAAAAAAGCTTCACTACTTCAAAAATAATGGAAAAAGACCGTTTTTTTATTTTGAGATATTCTTTGATTTTTTTCTGTGTACAAACCTATATTTCAATTGCATCATTTTTCATTAGTAAAAATTGCGAACAAGGATTTTTTGTCAAAAAAGTAGGAAACAATAACATGGTTATGGGAAATTTAAATACAGAATATACAAAAGCGAAGCGCGACCTGTTTGATAAGGTTTTCAGAGAGAGACTAAATCCCGAGCAGTGCCGCGCAGTATTTACGGTAAAGGGTCCGCTGCTTGTGCTTGCGGGTGCCGGAAGCGGAAAAACAACAGTTCTCGTAAACAGGATCAGTTATCTGCTCCGCTACGGAAACGCTTATTTTTCCGAATACATACCCGAAAGCGTGACGGAAGAAACCGTACATGCGCTTCGCGATGCCCTCTCGCTCTCACCCTGCGAGATCGAAGAGATACTGCCGGAATTTATAACAGAGCCCTGCCCCCCTTGGTCGGTGCTTGCCATAACATTTACGAATAAGGCCGCGGCAGAGATACGAACAAGGCTTGCCGACACTTTCGGTGACAAGAGCATAACAGACAGCATCTGGGCCGGAACGTTCCATTCCATGTGCCTGCGTATACTCCGCTCTCACGGTGAAAAGCTGGGCTACAGAAACGGAATTACGATATACGATGCGGATGATGCAAAGCGCGTGATATCCGGCTGTATGCAGGAGCTTGGGATAGATGAAAAAAAGCTTTCATCCAAGGTGGTTGCAAACCTTATCAGCCGCGCAAAGGACAGGCTTGAGACACCTGATAAGCTCTCGGACGATCGGGATCCACGCCTTGGCGACGTTCGCCGTATATACGAACGGTATACCGAGACTCTTATGCGCAATAACGCGCTTGATTTTGACGATATAATAATGAAAACAGTTGAGCTGTTGCAGCGTTTTGCCGAGGTCAGAGAATATTATCAGAACAAGTTTAGGTACATACTTGTTGACGAGTATCAGGATACAAACCACGCGCAGTTCGTGCTGACCTCCCTCTTGGCAGACAAGTACAGAAATATAATGGTGGTGGGCGACGATGATCAGAGCATCTACCGCTTCCGCGGTGCAACCGTTGAGAACATCCTCTCATTTGACAGCACCTATCCCGATGCAACCGTTGTCAAGCTTGAACAGAATTACCGTTCCACGGAGACGATACTCGATGCGGCAAACGCCATAATACACCATAATGAAAACAGGCATCAGAAGAGCCTTTGGTCGGGGCGCGGACGCGGAGATCGGATAACGCTCCGAGCTCTCAGAGATCAGAATGAAGAGGGCAGATATATTATCGACAAAATATCCAAGGCGGTCAAAAACGAGGGAAAAAAGTATTCGGATTTCGCTATACTTTACCGTGTAAACGAGCTCGCACGTTCGCTTGAGACAAGCTTTGCAAAAAGCGGAATCCCCTATAGAATTCTCGGCGGTATGAGGTTCTATGACCGTAAGGAAATAAAGGATATGATAGCCTATCTCTCGGTTATAAATTCGGGAGAGGACACCCTCAGGCTAAAGCGCATCATCAATGAGCCTAAGCGTAAGATAGGTGCAGCGGCAATAGAGGCGCTTGAACAGATAGCAATTGCGGAAAAGATCAGCGTTTATGAGGTCATGCGCCATGCCGACAGGTATACGGCTCTTGGCAGAGTCAAGGATACGCTTATCGCCTTTTGCTCTATGATAGATAGGATACGTGCAGAGCTTTCACGCCCCTCGGAGATAATCAGCCGGATATTTGCGGAAAGCGGATATCACGAAATGCTCCTTGCCGAGGGCTTCACAGGTGAGGGCAAGATAAATAACGTAAACGAGCTTATATCGGGTGCCGCCGAATACGAAAAACGTTGTGAAGAGGCTGACACCAAGCCCTCCCTTCAGGGATATCTTGAGGACGTAGCACTCGTTTCCGACGTTGATAAGTATGACGAGGCTGCGGATGCCGTCGTGCTCATGACAATACACTCCGCAAAGGGACTTGAATTCCCTGTCGTGTTCCTCGCAGGTATGGAGGACGGAATTTTCCCCTCTGAGAAGAATATGTACGATGAATTTGAAATGAGCGAGGAACGCAGGCTTTGCTACGTTGCAATAACACGCGCTAAGAACAGGCTTTACATCACGCACGCGGAAAATCGCATGATGTACGGAAGGACGGGATATAACAAGCTCTCGGTATTTATCCGCGAGGAGCTGCCGCAGGAGCTGATATTCAATGAATCTCCCAGGCGTGAGCCGCCAAAGCAGCCGCCCTCATACTTCGACCCGTTTATGCATAAGACACAGGCTCCGACAACGCGCGGCACCTCTTACCGAAAGCCTCAGACATCTCGCGATATATTCCCCAAAAAGGATAATCTCGGTGCAGCAGCTTTCGGTGTGGAACGCTTCGACCCCGGTACCCGTGTCGAACACAGTATCTTCGGAGCAGGCACTATAGTTTCAGCCAAGGATCTCGGCGGCGACGTTCTGTATGATATAAAATTCGACACCGCCGGCAACAAAAAGCTTATGGCTACCTATGCAAAGCTGAAGAAAATATAATTGAAGAAAAATCGGTAAAGAAAAATCAGGGGGCTGTCGCAATTTGCATTTGAGACAGCCCCATACCCCCGAAAGCGTGATATGGGGGTATTTTTTATTATAATGAATTTTCTTTTTGGCTAAGATGATACCTGTATAATTAAGCTATAGTTGCATGCATTACGGCTTTTATCGTATGCATTCTGTTTTCAGCTTCCTCAAAGACGATAGATGCCTTGCTTTCGAACACCTCGTCCGACACCTCAAGATACTGCATACCGAAGCGTTCGCCTATTTCTTTACCTATACCCGTTTTAAGGTCATGGAATGCGGGCAGGCAGTGCATAAACACGGCATTTGCACCTGCATTTTTCATGATATCCGAAGTAACGGCGTATGGCGAAAGATCTTTTATACGCTCCGCCCAAACCTCAGGTGCTTCGCCCATTGAAACCCATACATCGGTATATATAACGTCCGCTCCGCGAGTTCCCTCTATGGGATCCTCTGTGAGCCTGATGCGCCCACCGCTTTTCTCTGCGAGCTTCATACACTCTTCAACGAGTGCTTTATCGGCAAAATACTTTTTCGGAGCGCAAACCGTGAAATCAAGTCCCATCTTTGCGGCTCCGACCATGAGAGAATTGCCCATATTATAGCGAGCATCGCCCATATAAACGAATTTTATCCCTCGAAGCTTGCCAAAATGCTCCTTTACCGTGAGGAAATCTGCAAGTATCTGAGTTGGGTGGAACTCATTTGTCAAGCCGTTCCATACAGGCACCTTTGAGTAAGCTGCAAGCTCTTCTACTATATTCTGACCGAAGCCGCGGTACTCAATACCGTCGTACATAGAAGCGAGCACCCTTGCGGTATCTGCTATCGACTCCTTTTTACCTATCTGCGAGCCTGCGCTGTCAAGATAAGTGACACCGATACCGAGATCCATACATGCCACCTCAAAGGCACAGCGTGTACGCGTGCTCGTTTTTTCGAATATCAGAGCAACGTTTTTACCAACGTGATATTTATGGGGTATCCCCATTTTTTTCTTTGCCTTGAGCTCGGCTGCAAGATCTATAAGATACTCTATTTCTTCGGGCGAAAAATCGAGTAGTTTAAGAAAATCGCGCCCTTTAAGATCTACCATACTACACCTCTGTAATTCATCAAAGAACCTTCGACAAGAAGTTCTTTAATCTGTCTGTTTTGGGATTTGTGAATATTTCATCGGGTGTTCCCATTTCGGCTATCACACCGTTATCGAGGAACATCACCTTGTTTGCCACCTCTCGTGCAAAATTCATCTCGTGAGTAACGACTATCATAGTCATGCCCATTCCGGCAAGCTCCTTCATAACGTCAAGCACCTCTCCTACCATTTCGGGATCTAGTGCAGACGTGGGCTCATCGAAGAGCATTACGTCAGGCTCCATACAAAGCGCACGTACGATCGCCACGCGCTGCTTCTGACCGCCTGATAACATATCGGGATAATCATTCGCCCTATCGCGCAGCCCCACACGCTCCAGCAAAGAAAGCGCTTTGCTTTCAGCCTCCTCCTTTGTGGCAATCTTCAACATTGTGGGGGCTATCGTAAGATTTTTCAAAATTGAAAGATGCGGGAACAGGTTAAACTGTTGGAATACCATTCCCATCTTCTGCCTGTGAACGTTGAGATCAACTTTCTTTGACATAAGATCCTCACCGCGGAATATTATGCTTCCCGAATCGGGGGTCTCAAGCAAATTAAGGCAACGCAGAAACGTGGATTTTCCGGAGCCGGAGGCTCCGATTATACAAAGCACGTCCCCCTTGTGAATATCAACGCTTACGTCTCTCAGCACGTCTTGCGCTTCAAAGCTTTTTTTCAAGCCCTTTACTTCTATAACCTTTGTTTCACTCATATCTAATGCCTCTCGCTTTTGCGCAGTCTCTTTTCAAGTACCGAGAGCAGCTTTGTCATCATTATTACTATTGCAAGATATATTATAGCCGAAAGCATTAAGGGGTTTACGGCATCGTAGGTGTTGTTTCTTATCAGATTTGCACCTCTCGTAAGATCTACAACGGCAACGTATCCCGCAACCGACGTTTCCTTGAGCAGTGCTATGCACTCATTACCTATCGCAGGCAGTACGTTTTTGATAGCTTGAGGGAATATTATAGTTCTCATTGACTGCCATTTCGACATACCGAGGCTTCGGGCAGCCTCCATTTGACCTTTATCCACAGCATTTATTCCGCTGCGTATAAGCTCTGACATATACGCGCCCGAATTGATACCGAATGCGATTATGGCTACAGTCAATCCGTCTGTCGATACAAGGATTATATAGAAGAATATAAGGAGCAGCACCGTTATGGGTATTCCCCTGATAACGGTAGTATATATATCGCAAATAGCATTTACGATACGAAGGCGCGGATTACCGTCCGCATAGTATTTAGCGATAGCAACGGAGGCACCGAGGATCACGCCTATGAGCAACGCACCGAGAGTGATCAGTACGGTATTTGCAAGACCTGTTACGATCAGCATATAGTTTTCATCAACTATAAACGTTTCGTGCAAGCGTTCAAACCAAGACATAAAATTTCCTTTCTAAACAAAACGGAGAACACAAAAACAATATAAAAGCAACTCGGGGACTGTCACATCCGATATGAAGTGAGACAGCCCCTCTTATTTTATTTGTACCGTATTTGTGCTGTGCAACAAATTCAGATCAATTTCCGGGCTTGGTATAGGGAGCGTCATACTTCTCGAAGAGTGTCGCAACCGTACCGTCAGCAATAAGACCTTCTATGATTTTATTGATCTCGGCAACAAGATCCTCGGAGCCGAAAGCGAATGCGAATGCATAGGGCTCAGTAGTCATGCTCTCGCTGAGTATTTTAACGCTCGAATCGCCCTTGACCATTTCTGCAGCGGTAAGATCGTCAACTACCCATGCATCAACCTTGTTTGTGGTGAGTGCTGTTTTAGCATCGGCGTTTGCCTCGAAGGAGGATACCTCATAGCCCTCTGCCATGCAGAAATCCTCTGCCGTCGTACCCGTCTGAACGGATACCTTTTTTCCGTCAAGATCCGCTTTACCCGTAATATTGCTGTCGGCAGTAACAACTATGCACTGAGCTGCAAGACAGTAAGGAGTGGTGAAAAGTGTGCTCTTCTCACGCTTGGGAGTAACCGAAATTCCCGAAACACCGCAATCGTACCTACCCGATTGAACACCGGGAAGAACGGAGTCGAAGCTCATCTGTTCTATAACGAGCTCAACACCGAGCTGCTCGCAGATCATCTGCATAAGCTCGATCTCAATTCCAACGACTTCGCTGCCCTTAAGAGACTCGAACGGAGGGAAATCGGGGCTTGTAGCTATAACAAGTTCTCCTGCTTCCTTAACCTCGGCAAGGGTCTTTCCCTTAGCACCGCAGGACGTAAGTGCCGCGAGGCAGAGTGCCACGCAAAGAATAAGTGCAAATATTTTCTTCATTTTATTTTCCTCTTTCATTTCAAATTGGTTTATTGGAAGTGATAAATTCCTCTGTCAAGAAAATCTGCCGATCAACGGACTGAGGGCCTGTTGATCCCTCCGAGATCCGCTTTGCAACGCAGGTCTCAAGCGATATTTCCGAATACAGATCGTCTGAGAACAGCTCGGAATGTTTTTTGTAATCCTCGATAGGCAGCTTATCAAGCACCGTGTTTTTCGATATACATTCGGCAACTATCTCTCCGACAAGCTTGTATGCGCTTCTGAACGGCATGCCACGCTTGGTAAGATAATCTGCAAGATCGGTGGCGTTTATGAAGCCGCGCCCCGCAGCCGTGTACATATTTTCGGGCTTGACTTTCATTGTTCTCACCATAGGAGCGAATATTTCAAGGCACTTGATAACGGTTTCGGCACCGTCAAATAACGCCTCCTTATCCTCCTGCATATCCTTGTTGTATGCCAGGGGGAGACCTTTGAGCATGGTGAGAGTTCCCACAAGATCTCCGAATACTCTGCCTGATTTTCCGCGTACAAGCTCAGCCATATCCGAATTCTTTTTCTGCGGCATTATGGAAGAGCCTGTTGTATAAGCATCGTCAAGCTCAATGAATGAAAATTCCCAGCTTGACCAGAGGATAATTTCCTCGGAAAATCTTGACAAATGCATCATTATTATAGAAAATGCCGATAGCAGCTCAACGCAAAAATCTCTGTCCGATACCGCATCCATGCTATTTGCGCACACTCCGCGAAATCCCAGTGCCGAGGCGGTGGATGCCCTTGATATAGGGTAGGTCGTTCCTGCCAGAGCGCATGCACCGAGAGGTGAGTAATTCATACGCTCCGCTGCATCCGAAAGACGCGAAAAATCTCTTTTAAGCATCTCGCAGTACGCAAGCAGATGATGACCGAAGGTTATCGGCTGAGCACGCTGAAGATGCGTATATCCCGGCATTATCGCACATTTATATGCTTTTGCCACAAAGAGTACAGACTCTATCAGATCAAGTACCAGTGCTTTGATTTCCCCCACCTTATCCCTCATATAAAGCCTTGTATCGAGAGCCACCTGATCGTTGCGGCTTCGGGAGGTGTGGAGCTTTTTACCCGTATCTCCGATGCGCTCCGTGAGAACTGACTCAACAAACATGTGTATGTCCTCGTTCTCGGGATCTATCGAAAGCGCTCCGCTTTCTATATCAGCGAGTATTCCCGAAAGTGCCTCGATTATTTTATCGGCATCCTCTTTGCTTATAATACCGCACTCCGCAAGCATCGCAGCATGCGCGGTGGAGCCGCATATATCCTCTTTGTACATGACGGCATCTATATGTATGGAGGAATTGAAATCATCGGCCTTGGCGCTTGTCGCTGCTGCGGTGCGCCCTGCCCACATTTTTTCCTTTGCCATAGAAATTACGCCTTTTTACCGTTCTTGGCGTTTACCTCGGCCTGTACCTTAATGGGAAGTCCGTAAAGGTTGATAAAGCCTGCGGAATCCGCCTGATTATAAACGTTGTCCTCACCGAAGGTCGCTATCTCTTCGGAATACAGCGAATAATCGCTCCATACGCCCGCCTTGATGATGTTACCCTTGTAAAGCTTGAGCCTTACTTTACCGGTAACGTTTTCCTGAGTTTTATCAACGAATGCTGAAAGTGCCTCGCGCAGAGGTGTAAACCACTGACCGTTGTAAACAAGCTCCGCAAAGGTTATGGAAAGCTTCTGCTTCTCATGCATTGTAAGCTTGTCAAGACACATAGTTTCAAGATAGTTGTGAGCAAAGTAGAGAATACTTCCACCGGGGGTCTCGTACACGCCGCGGCACTTCATACCTACAAGGCGGTTTTCTATAATATCAAGAAGTCCGATACCGTTTGCGCCGCCAAGCTCGTTGAGCTTCAGAATGATATTCTTAGCACTCATTTTCTCACCGTTTATCGACACGGGTGCGCCCTTAACGAATTCAAGCGTTACGTAAGTCGGCTCATCGGGAGCATCAATCGGTGATACGCCCATTTCAAGGAAGCCGGGCTTCTCGTAAAGCGGTTCGTTTCCTGCATCCTCAAGATCAAGACCCTCATGGGAAAGGTGCCAGAGGTTTTTATCCTTTGAATAGTTGGTCTCACGGCTGATCTTCAGCGGAACACCGTGCGCCTCTGCATAGTCGATCTCTTCCTCACGGGATTTGATGCTCCACTCACGCCAGGGTGCGATTATGGGCATATTGGGAGCGAACGCCTTTATTGTAAGCTCAAAACGAACCTGGTCGTTACCCTTACCCGTACAGCCGTGGCATATTGCATCCGCGCCCTCTGCAAGTGCTATTTCTGCAATGCGCTTTGCGATAACGGGACGTGCAAATGAGGTACCGAGCATGTACTCCTCATAGAGTGCACCCGCTTTAACGGTGGGGATAACGTAATCGTCAACGAATTTCTCTGTAAGGTCCTCTATATATATTTTCGAAGCACCCGTCTTTATTGCCTTTTCCTCAAGGCCCTCAAGCTCATCCGCTTGGCCTACGTTACCGGAGACCGCGATAACCTCGCAGTTGTTATAATTCTCCTTGAGCCACGGAATGATTATAGACGTGTCAAGTCCACCCGAATATGCTAGAACCACTTTTTTTATGTTTTTCTTGTCCATTTCTTTTTTCCTCTTTTAAAACGTTATAAAACCTTTGATAAAAATTCACGAAGTCTTGGATTTTTCGGAGAGTCAAACACCTCTTCGGGCGTTCCCGATTCCATTATCTGCCCCTCGTCCATAAACAGTATTCTGTCAGCCGCTTCGCGAGCAAAGCCCATCTCATGCGTTACTATAACCATCGTCATTCCCTCGTCTGCAAGGGATTTCATAAGGTCAAGCACCTCTCCTACCATTTCGGGGTCAAGCGCAGAGGTAGGCTCATCGAAAAGCATTACCTTCGGCTCCATTGCGAGAGCGCGGACGATGGCTATTCTTTGCTTCTGACCGCCCGAGAGAGTTGAGGGATAAGCGTCCGCCTTATCTTCAAGCCCTATTCTTGCCAGAAGCTTCATTGCCTTTTCCCTCTCGCGCTCTTCGATCTTTTTTGCCGTTTCGCTTATTTCGCAGAGCTGTTTTTTCTCTTTTCTGAAAATATTGAGAAACGCGTTCAGTGCATTGGCGCGTTTTTTAGCTGCGAGCTTCTTTTGCGCGATATGCACGGGAGCGAGCATTATATTTTCTATTACAGTCTTGTTGTTGAAAAGGTTGAATTGCTGAAACACCATACCGATATCTTCTCTGTAGGTGTTTATGTTTACTTTAACGTCGGCTATATCAACACCGCCGAAATATATCGAACCGCCCGAGGGGTCCTCCATACAGTTGAGACAACGCAAAAACGTTGATTTTCCGCAGCCCGAGGGGCCGATAATTGCTATCTGCTCACCGTTTTTTATATCGAGATCTATACCTCGCAGTACGGTGTTATCACCGAATGTCTTAGTAAGAGCCGATACGGAAATCAAAGTATCCGTGCTCTCGGCTTCATTCTTTTTAGGCTCTGTCACTTCTCTTCAATCTCCTTTCCATTACTTTTATACCGAGCGTTATGAGCATGACCATTACGAGATAAACAAGAGCGAGCATCAGGTAAGGAACAATGTATTCATAGTTTGCATCGGCTATGGAGCGGAATGCCTTAGTGATGTCAACTACCGCTATAAAGCTTACAACGGAGGTTTCCTTTACGAGAACTATAAATTCGTTTCCGAGAGTAGGAAGAATGTTCTTTATCGACTGCGGTATGACTATCTTCAGCATTGCGGTTGTATATGAAAGTCCGAGTGCTCTGCCTGCTTCAAGCTGTCCCGTGTCTACAGACTGAATACCCGAACGCATGATCTCCGAGACGTATGCGCCGCTGTTGAGTCCGAATATGATTATCGCAACAACCACACCGTCTACCACCACTCCGAGCGCGGGCATAAGAACAAAATTACCTATAAGAAGCTGTACTACCATGGGCGTACCTCGGAAGAAAGCAACGTATACGTCACATATCTTTTCAAGGATGCGAGGTAGAAGCTTGTACTTGGGCATTACCTTTACAACGGCAATCAGAGTACCTATGATAATACCGATCACCAGTCCAAAAATAGCGATCTCAACGGTCGCTAAAAGGCCGTTGAGAACACTTTTATATCCGCCGTAAGTAATGAACTCTTTATAAAACAGATTCCATTCCTTCATCATTTGCCTTTAAGAATTTCCTCGATCTGCTCTTTGGTTGTGCAATTGTCAAACTCAGTGTTATCAGCCTTTACAACAAGCACCTGATAAGCACCCTCATAGTATGCATCTGTGAAGTTTACAGACTGCCTACGCGTTGCTGTAACCGAAAGACCTGCCATAGCAACGTCAACACCGTTCTTACCAACCGAGGTAACAACTGCCTCAAAGTCCATATCCTCGATAACAAGCTCAAGGTTAAGCTCATCGGCAATAAGCTTTGCTATCTCCATATCTATTCCTACAAACTTATCGCCCTTCTTGTACTCATAGGGAGCAAAAGCAGCGTTGGTTGCCACAACGAGCTGGCCTGCCTGGTTGGACGCATCTTTATCTGCACTTGTGATACCTACGATATCCTCGTCACCGCCGATAACGTTACCCTCATCGTCATACTCAAGATTTGCATACTTATCAAAGATAGCATCGAGCGTGCCGTTTGCCTTTATCTCGGCAATAATTTCGTTGATGGAAGCAAGAAGCTCGGACTGTGCCTTATCAACACCGAAAGCATACTCCTCGGTAGTAAGTGCAACGTCGATTATCTTGATCTTGCCGGGGTTCTGATCAACCAGCATGGAAGCAGGCTCATTGTCAATAATAACGTACTGGATCTGACCGTCAAGCATAGCCTTTACAGCGAGACCGCCGTTGTTGTATGCCTTGCACTCAATGTTAGCAAATCCGTCAAGCATCATATCGGCACTGCCCTTTACGTAGAACTCACCTGTAGTTCCCGACTGAACACCGATCTTTACCGTACTGTCCGCACAGGACGCCATGCTGACAAGCATGGTAAGAGCCATCGCAGCTACGATGACAAGTGAAATAATTCTTTTCATTTTATTTTCTCCTTAATAGTTTTCAGCGCACCGCGCTTTGTTTTGAAGCCTCTCAATTATAACTCGCAAAATGCATAAAGTCAAGCATTTTATGAATAAAAATTATTTTTTGTTGAATATTTATCCATTCCGAAAACGAGTATCCATTTTTTTGTATATTTTGCACAATATTTTTACCATTATTTAAAATATATGGAATTTTAAAGCTTTTATTTTTTGTAGAAAATGGAAAATCTTGTGAATATATTCATTGAATATGCAAGAAATATTCTGCATAAATATGCATAAAATCAGTATATCCGCACTTTTTTTGTTTTTTATGCGCTAAAAAATACTTTCTCGGTTGATTTTGAGATCTTTTTATGTTACAATATTTGAAGTACACAATTCAAAGCACACAGCAAAAGTAAGGATGTTAGCAAATGATAGCACTATCGGTATCCGACGTTTCCCTCTCGTTCGGAGCGGAAACCGTACTAAAAAATATTTCATTTTCCGTTAACGACGGTGACAGAGTCGGCGTTATCGGTGTGAACGGTGCCGGAAAGACCTCTCTTTTCAGAATTATCACGGGCGAATATTCTCCTGATAACGGAGCTGTATATCTTCAACGCGGATATACCGTTGGCTGCCTTGAACAAAATCCCGATCTTTCCGCACTCCCGGCAAATACGCGCTGCATAGAATATATGTATTCCGCCTTTGGCGAGCTTATTGACATCGAAAGAAAAATAAGCCGTATGGAGGACGAGATATCTGAACTTGCCGCTGCCGAGCTTCACGATGCCGCTGTGGCGAAAACAGCGGAGCTGACCGAGATAAATCGCATATTTGCGGAGCGCGGCGGCTTGGAATTCCGTGCCAGATGCAAGAGCATGCTTTCCCGCCTCGGCTTTGACGACGATGCCTGCCTGCGCAATATATCAACTCTCTCAGGTGGACAGTACACAAGGCTTGCCTTGGCTCGGTTGCTTGCAACCGAGCCTGACGTGCTCATGCTTGACGAGCCGACAAACCACCTTGATATAGACTCGCTCGCGTGGCTTGAGAGCTTCATTTCATCTTATAAAAAAACGGTAGTAATAATCTCGCACGACAGGTATTTTCTCGACAGAACTACGAACAAAACTCTCCATATCCAATATGCCGGTGCCAGGCTTTACAACGGAAATTATACCGCTACTAAGGATCAGCAGCAGGCAGAAGCGGCATCGCTCGAAAAGCGTTATCGCGAACAGCAAAAACAGATAGCCAAGATACGCGCGAATATTGAATTTCAGCGCAGGTGCAACCGAGAGCATAATTTCGTTACCATAAGATCAAAAGAAAAGCAGCTTGAGCGCATGGAGAAAATAGAGCTTGCGCCGAAGGCTCCGCGCGACATACGCATAATCTTTACCTCCGATGAGGAGAGCGCGGGAGATGTGCTTTCGGTAAAAGAGCTTTCCTTCTCCTACGGCGGTGAGGGGCTGATAAACAACGTTTCTTTCCTTATAAGAAGATACGAGCGAGTGCTCTTTCTCGGCAAGAACGGATGCGGAAAATCAACTCTTATGAAGCTGATCAATTCCCTGCTCACACCGACGTCGGGAAAAATAACCCTCGGCTATAATATAAGAATAGGATATTACGATCAGGAAAACCGCGGACTTTCGGATAACAAAACCGTTTTTGATGAGCTGCATGACGAATATCCCGACAGAAATGACGGAGAGCTGCGCGGTGTGCTCGCGCTCTTCCTCTTTGATGCCGATGACATAGTTAAGCCGATCAGCGTGCTTTCGGGCGGCGAGAGAGCGAGGCTGACTCTTGCGAAGCTTATGCTGAAAAAGGTCAACCTGCTTATAATGGACGAGCCGACCAACCACCTTGATATAGGCTCTGCCGAGGCTCTTGAAAATGCACTGCTCGCATTTGACGGAACGATAATAGCCGTATCGCACGACAGGTATTTTATAAATCGCATTGCAACGCGTATCATCGAGCTGGACAGCACCGCAGAACGGGGACTTACCGACTACAGCCTTGAAGAATACGACGATGCATATTCCGAGTATATACGTATGCGCGAGACGCGGCGTGAAGCCATGGAGGCGGCAATGCGCGAGACGCGGCGGCAGACTCCCTCTTCCAAGCAGGATTATGAGCAGAAAAAACGAGAAAACGCGCAAAGGCGCGCTGAGGAGCGTAAGATACGCGATGCCGAGCGGCGTATAGAAGAGCTCGAGGCTGAGCTTACCGCGCTTGACGAGGAGCTTTTCGGCCCTGCCGCGACAGATTACGTAAGGGCAGCCGAGATAGAGGCGAGAAAAGCAGAAATAGAGGCAGAGCTGCTTGAATTATATGAAATAGTAATGTAAGCTAACGACGTAAGCATACTAATGTGAACGTTAGGGTAATTTTAGTTTCCTTAGAGCTTCAAGGGATTTTTGGGTGAGAGCCTGAAAATCCCATTTTTTATTGTACATATTGCACAAAAACGCCCGGCTGTTCGGGCGTTTCTTTTTACCTATGATGATACTTACAACGCCCTTTTGCTCTGATATAATGAATTTGCAGCAGGCGAGAGGCAATCCGGAGTGCCAAACGCATGCCGCAAAAACGGAGGAAACGGATTTGAACAAAAAAGGAAGAAAATACGACAAGACACTGCCAAGACAGATGTATACATATTTTGCAAGCTTTTCCGAAACCGAGGCGCCCTGCTTCTCAAAATTTGCAAAAAGCATCGGTCTTACGTTGGCAGAGCTGGAGAGCTACAGAAAGCATAGCGAATTTGACAGGGCATGGCGAGAATGTAACGAAATCAGAAGGGATTACCTCATAGACCGCGCGTTGACCAAGCGCTATGATCCGTCATTTGTTAAATTTCTGCTCTCTACAGAATTTGGAATGAGCGACGGCGATACAGACAGCGATAACAGCATCAACGTCAAAATCACCGTTACCGAATAATGAATATCGAGCTGACGCTTACAAAAAAGCAAAAGCTGTTTTTGGATGCCACGGAATCCGAGGTACTGTTCGGCGGTGCGGCTGGAGGAGGAAAATCCTACGGTCAGACCGTTGACGCACTGGTGTTTGCGTTGCGTTATCCCGGCTCAAAGCAGCTCATACTAAGGCGTACCTTTGCGGAGCTTGACAAGTCTCTTATCAGAACGAGCCTTGCCGTTTATCCCCAAGAGATATACACCTTTAATTCTTCATCCCACACGGGAAAGTTCAAAAACGGTTCCTGCATCGATTTCGGCTATTGCGCCACCGAAAACGACGTATATCAATATCAAAGTGCTGAATACGACTGCATCAGATTTGATGAGCTGACACACTTTACCGAGGCGCAATATATCTATCTCATCTCACGGGTAAGGGGCGCGAACTCCTACCCCAAGCAAATAAAATCCTCCACCAACCCCGGCGGGGTCGGGCACGGGTGGGTAAAGGCACGGTTTGTAGATGCCGGGTGCCCCAATGAAAGCTTTATCGGAGAGGACGGCATGAAGCGGATATTTATTCCCTCACTGCTCGACGATAACAGCTTTCTTATGCGGGGAGATCCGGATTACAAAAGGCGGCTTCTCGCCCTGCCCGAACGGGAGAAAAAAGCTCTCCTGTACGGTGACTGGAATATTTTTGAGGGTCAATATTTCAATGAATTCAATATACGCATACACACCTGCACTCCATTTGAGATACCTCAGAGCTGGAGAAAATACAGGACTATCGATTACGGACTTGACAGGCTTGTATGCCTGTGGATAGCCGTATCGCCTGACAGGCGTGCTTACGTTTACAGAGAATACTGCGAATCGGGATTACCTATAAGCGTTGCCGCAGAGGCTATTACTAAGCGCACGCCTCCCTCGGAGGAAATATATGCGACCTTAGCTCCGCCCGATCTTTTTTCAAGAAGCCAGGAAACCGGCAGAACAAAGGCGGGAATTTTCGCGGAGCACGGCATCACTTTCACAAAAACCTCAAACGACAGAGAGACAGGCTGGCTTGCTATAAAAGAGCTGCTTATGGAAAGGGATGGCGCACCCGGGCTCAGGATATTTTCCTTTTGCACGGAGCTTATAAGATGCTTGCCTGCGCTTATAATCGACAAGCTGAAGCCCTCAGATTGCGCAAACGAGCCGCATGAGATCACGCACGCCCCCGATGCTCTGCGAGGTTTCGCCATATTTTACACGCGCCCCGCAGAACAGACGGTCAAAGCAAGACGCACCTATTGGACATCCGATATGTGGGAGGATTACAACACCGCATCCGAGAATGAGAAAAAATATCTGAAAACAAAATACGGAGAACCTATATGAAAACAATCAGAAAAAGCAAGCGCGAGAGACTTGAATTCTTTCGCTCGCTTTACGAAAACGCAAAGCTGGCATACAGCGATAAGCTTGACGGCTTTGACAAATGTATGAAGCAATACCGAGGTTCTGACGAGATAGACGGAGGCGAGCGTGCTCTCACTGTAAGAAACATAACTTACGAGATAGTGGAGAGCCAGATATCCTCGGATATTCCTCAGCCGAAAGCGGATGCATCCTATTACAGCGAGGAGCGCGACAGGCTTGCTCATTCAATCGAAGCGCTTTGCCGCTCTCTTCGCGACAAGCTGCCCTTTGAGGAGCTTAACGACCTCGACGAGCGTTACACGTACATATACGGCGGAAGCGTATGGTTCGTTGAATGGGACAGCGAGGAGAAATTCGGCGGTATACGCGGAGGTGTTCGCATACACTGCATATCACCTAAGGATTTTATTCCTCAGCCTAACGTTTATCACGTAGACGATATGGAGTATTGCTTCTTAAAATTCACCGCAACACGCGGTGAGATACTTCGTAAATACGCTGTCAATGCCGAAGAAGCTTATATGCTTGAGCTTGAGACGTACAACGAAGAATTCGACACGGGTGACACCGTTTCGGTGATCATCGTATTTTACCGAAACGATGAGGGCGAGCTGTCTCAATTCATCTTTTCGGGAGACGTAACGCTCTCGGACATTGAGGGGTACTACAAAAGAAAGGTGCGCATCTGCAAGAGCTGCCGATTGCGCGAGGGAGAATGCAAGTGCGGTGGCAAGGGCAATTTCGAAATGCAAAACGTAGATATCGAGGATATATACGACACGGATATGACCCGTGCTGTAAAGCACGTTCCGTATTACACTCCGAAAAGCTTCCCTATTGTTATAAGGAAGAACACCTCGGCTGAGCACAGCCTGCTCGGGCAGTCGGATTGCGACTACATACGCCCGGAGCAACAGGCAATAAACAAGATAGAATCCCGAATTCTGCAAAAACTCTTACGCTCCGGCGTGACTCCTATAGTGCCTGAGGATGCAAGCGTTACAATAAACAACTCCGTGTTCGGGCAGCTGATAAGAATGAAGCCGGGCGAAAGCATGGCTCAGTACGGAACAGTTGACACGACCCCCGACATATCTCAGGATATCGCACAGGCGGAAAGACTTTATGAGCACTCGAAAAGAATACTCGGAATATCCGATGCATTCCAAGGGGTGAGCGAAAATTCCAATGAATCGGGCTATGCAAGGCAGCTGAGGATATCTCAGTCGAGCGGCAGACTTGAATCAAAGAAAAAGATGAAGCATACCGCATACGCCAAGCTTGACAGGATAATATTTGAACATTATCTTGCGTTTGCCGATGAGCCGCGACAGCTTGATTTCAAGGATTCCTTCGGCAGAGTGCAGAACACGTGCTTCAACAAGTATGACTTTTTGGTATTTGATGCAGATGCAGGCAGCTTCCGATATGACGACACCTATCTTTTCTCGGTAGATCTCAACGGCGGCTCGGAATATCAAAGAGAGGCACTTTGGCAAAGAAATCTGGAAAATCTTACGGCAGGAACACTCGGTGATCCCACGGCGGTACCCACACTGCTCCGTTATTGGCAATGCCAGGAGCGTGCGCACTACCCGTTTGCCCGCGAAAACGTAGAATACTTCACGGAGCTTATTTCGAGTGGAGGTGGAATTATTGGCAAGAGTGAAGAAGAATGAGGAGATAAAAAAGAACGCTGCCGAGAGCTATGCCGCATATCTTTCGCGGCAAGGCGCAAACGAAGACGTTGGGCTTGATCTGAAAAAGGAGGCGAAAATATCAAACGCACACGCTGACACCGATCACGGCACTCTAGCCGAGAGCCTTGACCGTTCGGGCTTATCGGGCAGCGGATACGAGGAATATCTGCGTGCCGAGGCGGCTAAAAATTACAAAACCGCTTCAGATACGGCAAACGAAGCCACGGCCGTGGCTAAGGGAAAGAACATCAGCGGATATGAAAAATATCTCACCGAATACGACAAGCTGCAGACGAAGATATCCGAGGCTGTTATCAAGCATTTTTCAGAGGGCACAAATTTCAGCATTGAGGATGCATATAACTACGCCGTAGGCAAGGGACTTTCCGAGGATCATGCCATGTATACCGCAGCGGCATCGGTACGTGCGGCAAGCGAGGCTGCCGTTAAACGGATAATAAGCTTTGCCGATAAAAATGCACTTTCCCCGAAACAGGCATACAGATACGCAAAGAACTTCGGACTTGAAAAACGCTATCTTGACCAAATCTATGAGGCGATATCCACACTGTCGCTTTGGGAAAGAGAAAAATATTCATCAATGACTTCAGAGGATTATCTGAGTTACATCAAAAAAATGAACGAATAAAGAAAGGATTTTTTATGAAGAACAAAAACTATTCACCCTATGCAACAAACAAGGGCGGCAAGATCACCGCACCCAAGAACACAGGCAAGGACGAGCCGCGCTCTACCAAAACCGCAGGCAAGGATCTTCGAGTAAAGAGAGGTTAAGCCATGGAAGAAAAAGACGTTATCGGCACGGATCCCGTTTCAGCAGCCGATGCCGAGAAATCCGCGGATGCGGAGAAATCTGCGGATGCGGAGGAAGTCACGGATGCGGAGGAAGTCGCGGATACAAATACCGACGAAGGCGATACGCCTGAGGACGAGGAAGAGGCTATAGACTACCGTGCGCTTGCGGAAAGTGATTTTGCACAGCTGCAAGAGCTTTTCCCTGAGCTGCGCGCAAAGAAAAGTATAGCCGAGCTCAGCAACCCCCTGCGCTATGCCGCACTGCGCGACCTCGGACTATCCCCAAAGGAGGCTTATCTAGCAACAGAAGAGCCGCACAGAAGATATGACAACAGAAGTCATCTCAAAAGCGCCGTGCCCGGCTCGGCAGGCGCATCGGAAATTTATCTTTCGGGCGGTGAGCTTGAAGCAGCGCGCGAGCTGTTTTCGGGACTTTCCGACCGCGAAATACAGAAGCTCTATAAAAAAGTTATAAAATAAGAAAGGAAAAACAATGTTCAGACTTATCAAAATAGAAAATTCGGGAGTCAACGTTCCCGAGCCCGTGCTCCTCAAAAAGGACACGGCAACAAAAATAGCTATCGGCACAGCACTCGTTATCAACGAGGGAGTTGCCGTAATGTGCGGCAGCGCCGCCAAGCCCGAGTATATCTCATACGAAAATGCCCCTGCCGAGAATGACACCATACTCTGTTACAGAGTGAATTCAAGTATGCTCTTCGAGGTAGTCGTCACGGCAGAGCCCACATCACTCACCGTTGGCAGCAAGGTAACGCTTGCCGCAGACGAGGACGGCTGCATGAGCCTCGTTTCCGCTACCGCAGGCGGTGCGGCAGAGGTTGCGGATCTTTGCACTGCAAAGCTTGCAGGCGACAAAATAACAGTTAGATTTTAATAAAGAAAGGAAAACAAAATGATAATCTATTCTAAATCTCAGGGACTTGCCGACAGCGCGATAGGCAAGCTTGAAACTCCCATAAAAATGGTGATCGAGCATGAGAGCGACATGCAGACCAAAAAAGGCGGTATCTGCGACTGGCTCTTTAACATTGAAAGAAGCGGAAAGTTCGGTGAGACTATCATAGGTCAGAACGAGTTTGACGTATTCCGTGCAGCACAGGAGGGCGCGGGTGCGGAGAATGATACTATCACTGAGACCTACCGCAAATTCATCGAGCACATTCAGTTCATGAAGGAATTCACAATCACTCAGGAGATGATGGAGGATGCGAACTTCGGTGTTGCCGCAGATGCTAAGCGCAGAGCTGAAAACTTCACGCGTGCTTACTACAAGACCATGCACAAGATATGCGAATACGCACTCTCCCAGGGTACTGAGACAGGCGGCACCTTTGCAAAGGCAAAGCTTGACCTTACCGCTCCCGACGGACTTCCGCTCTTCCACTCTGCACACCGCTACGGTACTGCCGCAGCAGGCGGTACGCAGGGTAACTATTACTGGGGCGATATCTTCGGCACGGGTACTGATGGCAGACGCCCCAAAACCGAGATCTTTGAGGAAGCACTCGGTGAGCTTGCAGTTAAGATGCGTAACATGAAGGATGAGAACGGTGAGATTCTCGGCTACACTGCAGACACCATAATTCTCCCCGGCAACCGTCCTCTTGCGGAGGCTGTTGCAAAGAAGGTATGCGGCTCCGAGGGTGCGCTCGGCAACGGCTATAACGATATCAACCTTCAGTACGGCAACTGGAACATCGTAATTATGCCCAATTGGCAGACTTCGGACGACAGACTCATGATCATGTCATCCGAGGCTAACAAAAACCTCTCGGGTAACATGTTCTTCAACCGCGTTCCCCTCACGGTGACAAACTGGGTCGATCATCACACCGGCAACTATATCTGGGGCGGCAGATGCCGTTTCGGCGTAGGCTTCGGCACGTACAAGCACATCATGCTTGCCGTTGACAGCTCAGGCGAGGTCAGCGGAGCGTCTCAGCTCTGATAAATTTTATTGAGCCTTAGCATAATTTTTAAGCCAAGGCTCACAGCAAATACATAAAATATGCCGTATTTTGCGATTTTTGCAAATGTTTATTTACAAAACAGCGAGATACGGCATTAAAAGAAAGGAAAGCTATGACACTTGAAAAACTTTTAGATGAGGCTTATGCCCTTGGCTTCGAGAGTGAGGGAGAGATAGATGAGAGCTTTATTTTTGCAGCTAACAGAGCTCTCAGACAGATATATTCGGAGCTTTCTTGCGAGGTGACGGGATATATCATAGCTTCAAGCATGCAGGTCCTCTCTCATACCGCGAGCTACGTGCATTTGCCGAAGAGCAGCTTCACTCAGAAAATATGCGGCGCGGCATACAGCTTCAAGGTGAGCGGTGAGGGCAGCTACCTCATCACGGACACAGACGGCACAAAGGAGCTTGCATTTTCGGGCAAGAGGTGCGAGTGTCGCGGATATATTCACGGTGAGGGTACTATAACCTTTCTCGGTGATTATTCTTACACGGTATACGACATCGCCTGCTTTGCAGAAAAACGAAGCGATAAGATATCCGATATTCCGCTATTTTCACAATATACCGAATACCGCTTACGCGAATATCTGCCCGACCTTTGCCGCGTCAGCGGAGTGGCAAAAGACAGCAAAGGCGAAACGGTACGCGGTGCGGTCATTCGCAGAGACGTGCTTATTCTCCCCTCGGATTTTTCTGGCGAGGTGCGCTTGACATACCAAAGGCTGCCGCGGGTGATAACCGTTGATGACAGAGAACGTGAGCTCGATATCGACCCCTCGATCGCCTATCTTTTGCCTATCCTTACAGCTTCGTATATATGGCTTGACGATGACGAAGAAAAGGCAGCATACTACATGGGCATATATAACGACGAGGCATCAAGGCTGAAAAGCTCCTTCCCAAAATTCATTGACAACGGCTATAACGACGTTACGGGGTGGGGATAATGAGCGCGGTAAGAAAAAGAAATTATTCGGACAAAACCGAATACAGCGTAGTGTATTCAGATATGGGCGGCGTCCACTTCCTGGGAGACGGTAGCGGTATTTCAAGAAGCAGATTTGCCTACCTTGAAAACATGTACCGCGACTACGATTCAGGCGGTGCGGATATTATCGAAAGCATCCCCGGATACCGAAAAATATTGGACACGGGTACCGAGGTACACGGGCTTTTCTCCTACCAGAGCACCGACGGGGCGGAAATGCTTGCCGTACATTCGGGAACTAAGCTTTATCTTATACCGACAGACGATCTCGACGGTATTACCGAACCTATCACCTTTTCGGGAATTGCAGACCGAAAGAGCGATGCATTTTTTGCAAGGGGTGCTTTGCATATCATCGACGGAGAAAATATCGTGCGCATAACGCGCGACGGTATATCTCTTGCAGACGATGACTTTTATATCCCTATGCTGTGTATCAACTATGAGGATTACGAGCAAAGAAATCTCTTGACACGAAGCTTTACAGAAAAATATATCGTAGGCTCAGCAGACGATATATGCTATGAGACCGAGGGTCTGAATTACATAATTCTCGACAGCGATGCCATGACCTGCAAGCTCATAGGCTATTCGGGAACAGACAAGGTCGTGTACGTTCCAACACGGACGAAAATCGGCGGAAATCTGTACACGGTAAAGCAGATAGGCGTCAGCGCATTTGCCGAAAGCGACATTGAGGAATGCTTTATCGCAGGCGGTGTTGAGCTTATCGGAAACCTTGCGTTCTACAAATGCCAATCGCTCAAAAAAGTCACTCTTCCCGACAGCGTTACAGAAATCGGAAACGGTGCGTTTACTTATTGCACAGCTCTTAACGAGCTGCATTTCGGGCTCGGGCTCAGGACTATAGGCAATACCATAGTTTCGCTTTGCAGCTCGCTTGATGAAATAACCTACTCCGGCACCGAGAGCGATTTTGCCGAGATAGTGAATACCGCGGCGGTAAGCGAGCGCACTATCATATACGAGGTTCCGAACACACGGACGGTAAGCGGCATCAGGATAATCAACCCCGCAGTATCGGTAGAGGGAGTGAGCGTTGGCGGTGTGGCTGTACAGTATGATACTATATCTCACAGTGGAATTTTTGACACGGTACGCCTCTTTTTCGATGACAAGCTAGATGCCGAGGGAAGCGAAATAATCATCCGCGCAACTCTCTCATCATCAGCTACAGATTATACCGGCTCACATTTCGGATTTATGGCATCGACCTACTCGGATGACGGTGACGTTGCATCGGTTATTAAAAGCTGTACGGTTGCCGCAGCTTAC
Source organism: uncultured Ruminococcus sp. (assembly GCA_964617165.1). Lineage (GTDB taxonomy): Bacteria > Bacillota > Clostridia > Oscillospirales > CAG-272 > UBA1740. The sequence goes on along the minus strand of CAZTWE010000003.1, from coordinate 15,055 downwards.
GATGGAAGAATATTCCTTACAGGTAACAAAAATTATCCCGGAATATGCTTCTATTCGGCTTACGATATAGACGGAGAGAACAACCCGCTATACTTCGGAGATTTCAACTATTTCAGATGCGGAAGCGGCGGTGCTGACAATATAGCTATGCTCCCCCTATCAGACAGCCTTGCGATATTCAAAAACAGGCAGGACGGAGACGGCAGTATATACTACCATAAGCCAAGCACGACGAATTCGGAGCTTGTACCCAAGATATACCCCGTAGCTTACACCCACAGCGGTGTTATTGCTAAGGGCGCGGTCATATCATTTTTCGATGATCCTGTATTTGCATCCGAGGGTGGAATTCTCGCACTTGATAAAAGCACGCTGAACCTTGACAGGCACATATCTGTGCGCTCACACAACGTAAATTCAAAGCTACTGCTTGAAGATCTTTCCGCTCTTTCGCTCGACGTATGGCGCGGATATCTTGTAGCAGCGGTAGGAGGACATATATATCTTGCCGATTCAAGAGCAACGTTCCGCCACAGCATAGGAAGTATGGAATATGAGTGGTACTACCTATCGGGTATCGGATCATACAAAAACGACGAGCGCGTTTTCCGCTATTCGGAAACGGCACACAGCGGATTTTTTGCAAAAGAGGCTGCCGATGCTATAGCCGAGGGAGAAATATTCAGTGTTTCGTCAGACATAGATACGGTCTACTATACCGAAGAGGGGGGCATGCGATACGAGGTATACCCTACCGAGCAGCTGCGCGGCGGAGAGTTCTACCCCTTGACACGTATTAAAGTTATCGGGCAAAGATTGTTCTTTGCAAGCTCCGACGGAAGCATTTCGGTATTCAATAACGACAAGCGCGGAGTTGCTCCCGATTGGCTTGCCGAGACTCCCGACTTTGATGCCGAGGAATACCGCCTCACCTTTGGAAACATCATACACCCAAGCTTTTATTCCTTTGCGGGGCATGCACCGAGATATGCGCTCAAAACCGCACGCGACAACTGCGCTGTGCCTCACATGCTGAAGGATACCGTAAAGAATTCCCTGAGTATAAAATGCAAGGCTATAGGAAGCGGAGAGCTTACCGTTGAGGTCGATGCGGGAGACGAGGGCTATCGCGAGATAATAAAATTCCCGACCAGCTCGCTTATCTTCGGAAACGTAGATTTCTCGGTGCTCACGATGCTGACCTCCGACACTGTGACAATACCTGTATCGGAGCGCAGCCGCAGATGGGTGGAAAAGCAAATATCGCTGTATTCCGAAGCACACGCATCACCGTTTGGGATATGTAATATCGCCTACCGTTTCACCGTAAAGGGTAGGATACGCAAATAAAGCAAACAAACATTAACAGTCGCATAAGCGACAGATAGGAGTATTATGAACACAACAAAAATCACAGAAAGCGAGATATCGGAGCTTCGCATTTCGGCTCTTCCGACAAGGCCTACCGCCCCAACCGCCTTTGGCGGCAAGGGGTACACTGCCAAGGATATGAAAGCGGCATTCGACAAGCTCCCCTTGTATATCATAGGCAAATTCAACGCTCTGCTTGACGATATTGCATCTGACGACGAGGGCTCGCTCTCTGCCGCAATTCCGACAGGCATCTCCGAGGACCACACGCTGAGGATGCTTTTTTCGGATATAACGAGCGGCAAATTTGCCGAATACGTCTCACTCGGTGATGGGACCCTTGCCGAGTATCGGGAAGAAATGGCACTTTGGGTTGAAGATACGAACAAAAATATGGAAATTTTTTCGGCTCATATTGCCGACAGCATCATCAGCGCAGGCACACCTGCACAAAGAAAGGCAGGGATGGGTCAGTAAATGATTAAAAGCATAAGAAATCTTATAGGCACTACCGCAGAGTGGGCAGCGGCAGCGGATTTTGTAGTGCCGAACGGAGAACTCGCACTCGAAAGGCGCACCGACGGAACGGTGACAGTGAAGATCGGAGACGGAGCTACCGAATACGGCAAGCTGCGCTTTGCAAACAAGCCGACCGTCATATCCGACGGACAAAAGACCATTACCGTTACCGACGGTGCAATTTACCGCATAGGAACGGCTGATTACCTCAGCATTACGTTCCCCACCACCGCAGAGAGCGATTATTACTGCGAGGTATCCTTTACTTCGGGCGTGGATGCGACAGAGCTTGCCATAACAGGCCCTGCGGTGCGCATGAGCGGAGACGACGTTGCCGACGAGGTATTTCTCCCCAAGGCGAAAATGCACTACACAATGTGGTTCTGGTACGACGGGGATTGGCACGGCATTGTGCGAGGTATACCGAATGCATAGGCGCGCACTGTTTCAGAAAATCGAAAATTCCATGCACCGTTCAATGGGTACCTCCTCGGTGCTGCTTACACTGCCAGGTAATTCCGAAAGGCTTCTCTTTGCGCGTATGCTGGGAGCATCGGAATACACCGAGAACGGAGAGCTGCTCGGCGTTGGTGACCTTGACGAGAGCACGGGTAAATACAACGTACCTATAAGCGTGCTTGGAAAAAACCTCATTGACGAGGAGCTTTTTATTGAAAGGGTCATGGCTACGGGAGTCAGCTGTACTCTCACTGACGAAACGTTCAGCTTTGTTGGGCAAAAGCCTTACGTCGGAACGTTGGTCATGGGGAACGGGGATATAAAATTCAAGTCAAAGACGAGATACACCATTATGGTTAAGGGCAACTTCTCTTATGCACCGGTCGTCAGATACTGCGACATGCAGATTGCATTTCGTTACACCGACGGTACCACTGAGGACATAAGCATAAAGTCCAAAATCGCTAATACAACGTTGATCTATACCTCCGCTGAGAACAAGACCGTCAACGGTCTTGTATGCGCCTGCACACACGTCGGGGGCATACAGATGACACTCGGAACACTTGGACTTTTCGAGGGAGTATTTACCGACTATGACAGCACGTTTGAGCCTTACGCGAAAGAGACTTACACCCTGGCACTTGACAAGCCCCTGTGCAGTATCGGATATATTTCGGACGAAATAGATATTTTGTCTAAAACGCTTACAAAAAAGACGGTATCCGTCACCCTTGACGAAAGCTGTAGAGCCGAGGCGTGTGAAGAGGATGGGATTTTTAAGCTGTATCTCGACGAGGCGCGAATGATCGGCACCGAGGTGCTCACGCAATTCCCCACGCTGACACTTGATGCTCTCTCGGATGCCGAGACTGGGTTAGCACTGCCCGATGCGGAGGACTGCGTTTATATCAAAACCGGCAGTACGGATACGGATGAGCTCGCAGCCTATCTCAGCGAAAACCCGATACTGCTGCACTACGTAGCAAAAGCGCGCACCGCAGTTCCGATAGAGCTTGATATCCCTTATCGCGGCAGCTACTCGCTTATTGTAGTGGAGACTGCGACACAGCCGCGCAGAATATTCTATGAATACATCTAGCAATCAAAGGAGGACACAAATGATAAAGCTTACGTACAAGTATGAGCACTCGCGAATAGGCGGTGAGCACTCCGCCTATCTTTTGGAGAGCATCGCAAATTCAACCCCAGACTCGGTACAATTCATATTCTCAGGCGTACAGCGTGCAACGCTTATTCTCGGAGATAGAAAATACAAGATCACAGGCGGTATATGTACCGTGGAGCTCGGTGAGCTTACCGAGGGAATACATTTTCCGCGCGTTGCTCTCGGCTGCGAGCTTATCGCGGCTACCGCCTTCATGCGAGAGGGGTCAGAGATAAAAAGAGCCCCTCTTGACGAGGGCGTTTACGAGAGGCTGCGCCTGACGTTTGCCGTTATGGAAACCGAGGTTACAGCACTCAGAGAAGAGGTTGCATATCTTGGGGAACAGATACGCGGAAAATCACTTTTAAATTTTGATCAAACATAAAAAGAAAGGTAAGAAAATGAATAAAAAGAAGAACGTAAAATTAACACGCACTGCATTATATATGCTTATTTTGACCTTGGCGATGCTCTTCGCCTTTCCCCTTTGCGCATTTTGCGCTGAGGAGACCGAGGGAAACACAGAGGGTACGAATACCCCCGATAGTGAAGATTTGCCTACCTACACCGAAGAGCCCACCGCATCTGCCGATACACAAAAAGAGGGTATCTCAGACGAGGAAGAGAAGGACGCAGAGACGAGTATTTTCGATACGGCATTTTCCGCATTATCGCTTCACGCATCCGAGATACTTTCAGCTCTCACCTTTATCGGCTCCCTTATAATAATGATATGCTATAAGAGCGGATTTCTTCCCATGGTAAAGGACGGAATACGTGTGCTTTCCGGCGGTGTCAAGACTCTCGGAGAGCATACCGATACGATAAGCGAAAACACCGAACGGCTCCTTACCGCAACAGGCGAGCAGCTCGCCAAGAGCGAGGGCGTGCTTGAAAAAATGGCATCCGCGCTCTCCGAGCTTGAAGCAAAGCTTGCCACAGAGCAAGCATTGCAAAAGGATGCGGCAATGCTGAAGGTCGTGCTTTCTGCCGAGGTCGATATGCTTTATGAGATCTTCATGGCGGCAGCGTTACCTCAATACCTCAAGGATAAGGTAGGCACACAGATCGCGGATATGAAAGCCAAGCTTGGCTCGGGAGAATGATATGAAGCGGCTAATATTTACCGTGATCGGTGCTTTTCTTTCCGCTGCTGTACCGATAGCGGTTACGCTGTCATATTTTCCGCTTTGGCGCGAAAGCGGTGAAGCGGCGATCTCGGGTATCAGCCTTTTGCTTCTCTTGATCGCGGCAGTGCCTATATTCAGGATAATCAAAAAAATACTTGCTACTCCCTCAGCACCCGTTATATGGCTTTTAGTATTTATAGCGTTTCTGCTGTTCAGCCGAATAGCAAATGAGGTCACGGTCATATCTTTCTTCGGCTTTATATCAAATGCCGTTGGTGCGATATTCTTCAAGCTTGCGGCACGGGAGGAAAAAAATAAATGAAAGATTTCAGAGATATTCAGGATAAGCTACTGGACACGGATGAGCTGATGAAGCGCGGCAGTGCGGCTATCCTCAACAGCATGGGAAAAATAACTGCGCTTGTAGCCGCAGTGATAACGCTTGCCGCAACCTTTACCGATATCAGCTTTCTTTGGATATTCTCAGAGGATTTCGCCTCCTCACTGCTGCTTATCCTTACGTCAGGATACATAATATATTTTTCGCTGGAGGATGCAGGAGAAAGAAGCGGTGAGACGACCGAGGAATACCGCGCCGCAAAGGCGCGGTATGACAAGGAACGAGCGCGAATTTGCGGCGAGGACATTGAGGCTCTCAGAGAATATTGCCGCGAATATGCCCTGGCTGAATGTATCGCGCGGCAAAATGCAGCACTGCTTTCGTGGGGGCTATCCCGTGAGATGCTTGATGCATACAAGTCGGGCAAGGAAACGGATAAAAAATACAGGCACCGACTTGCAAGAATAGCAAAGATCAAGCCTGCGGAGCTAACACCGAAAATACTTCTTTCCAGAGATCGCGGTAGGGAGAGATGCGAGCTTGAAAATCCTGAGCGGCACAAGCTTCCGACACTCATTATGAAGCTTATTCCGTCAACGCTTTGCACCTTTGTTACGGTTTCGGTTATACTGAGCACGAAAGAGGGGCTAAGCGGTGCAGACGTTCTCTCAGCACTTTTGCGCCTTTCGGCTCTTCCTATGCTCGGCTTCCGAGGATATTCAGAGGGGTATACGTATACAAAGCACTCTATGTCACTGTGGCTTGAAACCAAAGCAAATATTATTGAGGGATTTGCCGCGACGAAGGGGGGATAATATGCAGCCTAAGGCTGATGATATCCAGCTCCACAGGGACTGATGATATACCAATCCTTTGGATTGGATAAAAAAGGAGCCGTCTCATAGAGATGGCTCCTTTTTTTGCAGTCAGTTATTTTGTTGTCCGCGAGGGGGTAGTCAAGCCCCTCGCGGCTTGCCTTGTGTAGTCAGCACTTGCAAGAATGATAAATTGAACTTTTTACTTATGGCTTTTGCGAATTAGCCTGCTTTGTAGCTTGTTGCTACAGTTACGTAGTCGTAGAATGCATAGAGCAGTGCAAGGCATGCTTCGGAGCTTGCCTGTGTTTCGGAGTCTGCGTCAGCTGCGTTTGCCACGTGATATGCAACGAAGGTATCAAGGTTGTAAATTCCGTTTGCACTTACCGCCGTCTCACCGATGGTACCTGTCGCTGTGATAAGGACGTCAATACCGAAGTTGTATGCCTTCATACCGCTGACAACGATCTGTTCATCTGCGGCTGTTACCTCGTAGGTCTTGCTCTCAACACCGTAGGTTACGGTTACTGTTCCAACGAAGCCCTCGTTGAAGGTAAGCACGTACTGAGGTGCGGAGCCGAGATTAACAGTTACGCTATCGAATACTGCGCCAAACTGTGCATCTGCATTTTCTACCTTATTACCGAACGTGGGATCATCAAGTGTTCCCGCAGCCGCCCGGTAGGTTGTGTTTTCAACAATTGCGGTAAGAGCTTCGTCAGCAGCTTTATTCTCATCGAAGAACTTATATGCCTCGGATGCGTAAGTAGCTGTGTAGTACATGAGCTGCTTGTCAGCTGTTGTGTAGGTCTCACCATCAAGAATTGCCTTCGCATAGGCTGCAACGCTTACAGTTGCGGAAGCTGTAGCAGTGTACTCGCCCTCGGCAATGCTGATGATGAACTGTGCGTCGGTTGATGCTGCGTTTGCAGCTCTCTTAACCGTTGCCATGATGTAATCTGCGTTACCGTCATCGTCAACGTCTACCTTGGTAAGAGTTGCAGCTGCATTGTCAACCGTAACACCGGTAACGTAGCTCTCGTATGCTACGGGGATGTAAAGATTTACGTTGAAATCTGAGTAGATAGAAAGATTTGCGCTTGCTTCGATATTAGCCTTTACTGTGTAGTTAGGATAGATAGTAACGTTCTCGGTAACGCCTGTGGGAAGAGTTCCCCAATCGGTGAATACGAGCTTTGTTGCATTCATTGCGTAGTCTGCAACAGTCTTAGAGGTTGCAGCAACGTTACCGCCCTTTACGTAGTAAGTAGTATCAACGTTTGCGTTTGTGCCGATGCCTGCCCAGGTTACAGCGATAACGTCGGAGGTCTTAGCAGTACCTGTGGTAAGAATAGGAAGAACAAGCTTGTTGGTAGCACCTGAGGGGATCTCGGAGTCACAGCCGTTGTTCGCGATGTAATAGGTTTTGTAAGAAAGAGTGGAGCTGGTCTTATCCGCAATATACGGTATCTGCATTACATATACGTTACCGCTGACAAGATCTGAGTTCATCGTCATAGGAGTATTGTAGTTTGTAATAACGATATCCGAAAGGAGCATATCGTTGCCTATTGCCATATTGTATGCAGCAACGCCTTCGTCAGCGCGAACTCTCTTACCGCCGGCATTTGAGGGATTGAGTCTGCCGTTTGACGTAACGTTCTTAAAGGTAATGCAATGATTCCAGCCGTCGCCGTTGTTACCGATAACGTTTCCGCCATTGTTGACAATTACGCAGCTTTCCATGTAAAGGAAAGGAGAATAGATGTACGTAGCCGAGTCACCGTCGCTCTTACGCGCATCCCATTCTGTCACTGTGCCGTCACCGTCTTGATCCCAAGGCTGTTGGTAAATTGCGTTAGTAGTGTTATCATTGTAATATGCTTTCATATCTATGACGTTATCCGTCGTGGGAGAAAGAATAAGCGAGTTGGTGACAGTTATAGTGCCGTCATAGTATCTCGTCATTATCATACCGCCCGAGGTAGGAGCAACGTTTTGCATGATAACGTTGTCTGCCGCAATGGAGGTAGAATCATCACCTGCAAGACCCTCAAGTATAACACCGCCGCTGAGAGTAAGAGAATAAGTATTCTCGGGAATGTAGCTTCCGCAGTTGATGTATATATGAGCGTTGTAGGAGTTACGGCTCTTACCGTAATTTGCGCGATCATGGATACCGAACATACGCTGACCGTTAGTGTAGTACTCGCCATTTGCGTTCGTCGGTGTATATGCCGAGTAGATCTCGGAGCCTTCCTTTGTGGAGTAGATCGAAAGAGTTGTGTTTCTCTTGATCATTGCTATGTTGTAGCCGCCTGTGGTATTGATCATGTCATAACCGTTAAGGTCAACCGCGAGCTTTGCGGAAGCGGCTTCCATCGTTGCAAGCTGCTCTTCTGTGTAGGAGTAGCCCTGAACAGTATTATTTACGTCTACACCGCCCTTGTAAGTATCGTCATTATCAAAGTCAGTACTTGCGGTGACAATAAGATCAGCTGCAAGAACGAGCGTTTCACCGTCTGTAAGACCCTGATATGCTGCGAAGGACTCTGTGTTATTGTACTGAGCGTACTGAGGACCCTCGGAGGTCTTTATATAAGAAGTGTAGGTATTGTATTCACCGAACAGGGGAACGAGTGCGACAATACCGGGAGTAATATCATCACCGTCTACGGTACAGCCTGCGTTTTCAGCATCCGTTATCGAGATAGGATCGAGAACGTACTCAACCGTTTTACCCTCCGCTACAGACCACCAACCGATCTGGGAGGCAGCCTTGCCGTTTTCAAGGTCGAAAGCATCCGAGAAGCTGTAAGGAGCTTTGGGCGCGTTACCTACAATTACGGGGTCTCCGATGGGTGTAAAGTTGTTGAAATCACCGGGGTTGAAATTATTGGGATCAACAGTTTCCTTGAGCCAATAGTACTGGATCTTGTAATTTGAATAATTCTCGTTGAATACGTATTTAAGGATGTCTCCTGCATTGTCATAGAAAACGTTAGCAGCGTAGGAGTCGGAAGCGAGGTTGACTGTGTAGCCGTTTGCATAAACGGTACCGTTTGCCTCAACCTTAACCTCATCTGTAAGATTATTTGTAAGCTCCGCAACAGTGCCGTTAGCATCCGCATCGGCAATAGCAGCGTTGATATCTCTGTACTTGATACCGGAAACGTCTATGCTACCGTTGCCTATGTACTTGGTTGCGGGGAACGTGCTTACGTATGACGCGGGCTTGTGCACACCGTCCTTTGCGTAAGTGGTAGTACCATCAGTCGTTGTAGCAGTACCGTCACACTCACCTGCTACCTGATACGAGTTGTATGCGCGAATGGTAACGTTGTCTACGCAGAAGTTGGAGCCGATAACCTGAGCATCAGACGTAGTCACCTCAACTCTGAAGCCCATGAAGAATACTTCATCAACGTTTTTGCTTGTGCTAAAGAAAGTGGTATCACCTATGCACTCACCGTTGACGAAGAAATACGCAATACCGCCGTCAGCAAGATGACCGGGGTCAGAATACGCAACGATTGAGAGCTTGTTCCACTCGCCTATGGGGTTGAGCGTAACGGTTTTGGCATTTCTCAAGCCATTTACGATGCTACCGTCATTTTTGATAGTAACCTTCGCGGAGTTCTGAGCATTTGAAGTACCGCTGCCTGCTCGGCTCTGAGTAGCAAAGGTCATCACGGGATAACCGTATTCAGAGGAGGAACCGAAGTCCATCTCGGCTACCATAACGTATCTTCTGGTATAACTGCCCGAGGTTGTGATATGTGTGTCAGAGCTTGTGTAGTTAGCGTTCGAACCGAAAACAAACCATGGGTTATAGGTTTCACTTGCCCTACCCTCTGCATTAAAGGTACGGGTGTTATCTTCCGTATTCTTATCAGTGTCCGCAGGAGTTACACAGTATTCAAGGTATGAATTACCGTCAGTCTGATTGATTTCGTAAAGAGAACCGGAGCGAGCAGCCCACTGCAGACCGTCACTGTTCTGCATGGAAAAATACGCAACGTTTTCCCTACCGAGCAGAACCCTTTCACCGACAATGTTGGTCTCGTTAGCGTAGGGGTGATAGTAATAAGTTGTACCGTCAGTTGCAACCTGAGACAAGCCTGCAACAACGGTAGAATCCGTAGCAGTTCTTGCGCTGACTCTGATATCATTAAAATTGCGCAGCAAAATCCAGTTGGGAAGCGACTTGTAGTTTTCCGCATCGCTGCTACTCGCAACAACGTAGGGATAATTGGGATTTCCGGTAGGATCGTAAACCCACTCGCAGCCGTCAGGAAGGACTGCAGCAGAGGGGATCGTGCTGCTTACTCGCGTTCCAACCTCAAAATTAAGTGAACCACAAGTCATTACATTGCTTGCAAATGCGGTATCAAGGCAACCGCCGTTTTTGAGCTTCACGGTGAAGCCGCGCGTAACTGCGTATGCCGCGGAGCCTGTACTTCCAATATCACCGGTAAGCATTGCGCTGCTGTTATCGAGAACTACAATACCGTTAGAAGAGCCTGTTGTGCCACCGCAGAACATACGGCAGCTGGACATCACTGTTGAATTAACAAAATTGATAGTACCGTACGTTTCACCGGTCTCCGACTTGCTACTATCGGGATTATATCCGTCAATAATGTACAAGCGAGTAGCGCCCGCATGGATAGACTGAGCTGCCGCATAGCTGTTCTCAACGCGAACTATTTCAGTATCCGTGCTATCAGATGCCAGAGCACCTATCGAGAGGAAGTTCAGAGCACCGGAGAAATAGGAATTTTCAACACCTACGTATCCTGCACCTACTGCCTTGATCATGCTCAGGGATGAGTTGGATTTGTGACCGACTATGGGACCGTTGAACTTAACCGCAGTGAAATAGAACTTAGAGCCTGCACTGCCGGTAACGTTGTTGAACATAGCATCCCATGCACCCCAGCTGCCGGAATTGAGATCAAGACCTGTGGCATCAATGTCAAGGTTCTTGAAGTTGTACGTACCGATAGCAGTGGAAACTATGTTATCGGATTGGGTACCCGTATAGGTTATCGCGATACCTTTTGTTTTCTCAGCACCGACAACGTTTACAGTAAAATCGTTTGCTGTCGTTGTTGAAGTTACAAGTGAGCCGTCAATTTCTATGCTGCCCTCACCCGTAATTGTGAAGCTTACCGCATTGTTTACGGTAAATGCAGTGGACAAGCCGCTGGAAAGCTTGTAGCCTGCAAGGTCAATAGTCACGTCGGAGGTGATTGCTATAGTTTCTGTGACTTCACAGTCAGCAATCAGAGTGACAAGCTTTTCTCCGTTTTCCGCTACGGCTGCATCATAGGCGTCTTTAAGAGTCGGATACTCTGTTGCGCCTACCTTTGCAACGTTGCCGCTGTCCGCACTTGTTACCATAACAAGCATACCGCAGACAAGCGCTACGGAAAGGAGAAGAACAAGAATTTTCGCGAGATTTTTCATTTTCTTATCTCCTTTTTTGTTTTGTGGTGTCGCACCTTTCTCGCTTATACTAAACGTCCAACCGAGAAAAAGCACAAATCTACCATCTATTTATATTATAAAACTTTCAGAGAGTTATGTAAATTCGCTAAATTGCCAATGTTTTTTTTTTTTTTTTTGTACAGGTTGCACAATGTGGGAATGTGGAAAACTGAGTCGCGCTTCACGCGCGAGTTTTTATGCGCGAGAGCCACGCACGCGAGGCCGCTCTGCCCTTAACTTGCTCTGCGATTATTCACCAAAATGGCAAAACCGATTGACACGGGTGTGAAACGTATGGTAAAATAAAGAGGATAAAAAGAGAGGAGAAAATTCATGCTGTACAGAGACGGGAAAATATATATTGACGTTCGCGAAGCGGTAGCCACTGCGCGGCGCGGGATTTCCTCTTTTCAACCATTTGACGAGGACGAGCCGAGCGTGCTGACGAAGGCTTCGGGCGAGGCTGTAGAGCTTGTGCGCGAGGTCGTGTGCTCTGATATATGCTTCGTTGTTTCGGGGCGTATGCGGATTTTGGGTATAGGCTCGGCTGAGCTGAGCTTTTCTGCGCACTCGGCACGCGAGCTTGGGCGGCGCGAATTTCGCGAATGTTGCCGAGGCGAGGCGTTTATGCTCGGGGCTATGTATATGGCTGGGGATGAGGCAGCTCAGGTACAGAGTGTTGATTTTCTTATCAAGTACGTTGCCGCCGATACGACAGACGTGAAAGAAGAGTGCGAGCAGATAAGCCGCGAGCGGCTTGAAGCTTTCTTCACCCGATGCATGGGTGTGCTGCCGAGCGCAGGCAGGATTGAGATCGAGCGCGTTCGCTACAGGCTTCCGTCGATGAAAAAAGTGAAATTCCCTTACGGTGAGATACGCGCGGGACAGAGTGAATTTATACACGCCGCATACCGAACTATAGCACGCGGCGGCGAGCTTTTCGCCTCAGCACCTACGGGAACGGGAAAGACAGTTTCCGCGCTCTTCCCCGCTATACGCGCCTTGGGAGACGGCAGATGCGAAAAGGTATTCTATCTCACGCCCAAAACTACAACAGCCATAGCCGCAAAGGAATGTATTGAGCTGATGTGCACAAAGGGTGCCTTTATACGCGCGGTGATACTCACCGCCAAGGACAAGCTTTGCAAAAGAGGGCATATCTGCCGCGAGGCAAAAAAGCTTTGCCCGACCTATCGCGAAAACAAGCTTTCGGCTGCAACGCTTGAGCTTGCAGAAAGGGGTATTTCAGTCATAACCGCTGCCGAAATATCAGAGGTTGCCGAAAAGTTCTCTGTTTGCCCTTACGAGCTTTCGCTGTCATATTCCGAGCTTTGCGACGTTATTATATGCGATTTCAATTATTTGTTCGATCCTGACGTTTATATACGCAGATTTTTCACACGGGGTGGCTCTTTTGCCTTTCTTGTGGATGAGGCACACAATCTGCCCGAGCGTGCAAGAGAGATGTACAGCGCGGAGCTGTCACTCAGTGATATAGGCTCGCCTATTCTTTGCGAGCAGCTCTCGGAGCACTCCGAGCTGCGGCGCGTGATGCACGCAGCACAGACCGTATTCTCGGACACACTCATGCCCCTTTTGCGTGACGAGCTGCGGCGCGACAAGGACGGAACTTTACACGGTGCCTACCATACACGCGAGTTGCCCTCGGATTTCTACACGCTTTTCCCCACTCTTTGCGAAGCCGCTGAGGACGCGCTCTTCAATACCTTCTCGGAGCATGACGGGGAAGCCTCACTGCGTGCCTCGGCAATAAGAGAGTATCTTTACAGGATAAAGAGCTTCGCGGCGGCGATACAACGCTTTGACGAGCACTTTGAGCTGTTTGTTTTTCTTGACGGTGATATGCTACGTGCAAAAATCTTTTGTCTCGACACGGGTGCGGTGATACGCGAAAAGCTTGAGCTTGGACGGGCAGCCATACTCTTCTCGGGAACGCTCAGCCCTATTGACTATTACCGCTCGGTGCTTGGCGGTGACAATTCATCGGCTACCGTTGAGGTGGATTCTCCGTTTGACACGGAGCAGCTTTCGGTGTCCATTATGAACACCGTCACAACGCGAATTTCAGAGCGCGATAAGTCGCTTTCCGCGGTGTGCACGATAATTGCCGCAACGCTTTCCGCAAAGCGCGGAAACTATATGATCTTCTCACCGTCCTTTGCCTACTCCGAGGCTCTTTACAAGGCGTTCGTAAAAAAATATCCCAAGATACACGCGATACTGCAAACCCCGGGCATGAGCGCGAAAGAAAAGTCGGATTTTCTCGACCAATTCTCGCTCGGCGACGGAAAGTATCTCGCAGCCTTTTGCGTAATGGGCGGAATATATTCCGAGGGCGTTGATCTCGTCGGTGATAAGCTGATCGGCGCTGTGGTTGTGGGCATAGGTATGCCTGCACTCTCATACGAAAGAGAGGCTATTGCCGCCTACTATCAGGATAAGCTTGAATGCGGTATGGAATACGCCTATCTCTACCCCGGAATGAACAGAGTCCTGCAAGCGGCAGGCAGAGTTATAAGAACCGAGAACGACAGGGGCGTTATCGTACTTGTTGACGACAGGTTCTGTGATCCGCTATATAAAAAAATAATCCCCAAGCTTTGGGGAAAAATGAAATTTCTCCCCGATGCGAAAGCACTGAAGGAGAAGTTAGAAAAATTCTGGTCGGAAAACGGTTAATTCGTCAGGCGGTGTCTATACAGCCAAAGGCTGATGATAGTGAAGTTTTCGCCAAGGCGAAAGTGAAGTTGCTCGTTCCTCTCGCAGTGAAGTTTTTGCTGCCGCAAAAGTGAAGTTCGTGCTGCCGCACGAGTGAAGTTGATTTCGTGAAGTGCAAGGCTCCCACCGTGTAAATGGGGGGCAGGCATGCTTTGCATGCTGAACGGCTTGCCGTGACTGAGGGATTGTAAAAGAAAACCTAATCAAAACAATCCCTCAGTCGCTACGCGACAGCTCCCTTTACACAAGGGAGCCCGGTTGGTGCGAACTTTTTACGTAAGAGTGGCGAGGGTGGTGCGGAGTTAAGCTGATAGTCGGCACGGCAAGCCGTGCGGTATGCGAAGCATGCATGATATACAGCCTAAAGGCTGATGATATACAGTCCCATGGGGACTGATGATATACCAATCCTTTGGATTGGATAAAAAGAGCTGACACAAGTGTAGCTTAAAATACTTTCAACCCGCTTTCAGGGGGTGAGGGGGATGCTTTGGCTTCAAAGCATCCCCCTCTTCAATATCATTAGTATCTTTTACAAAGCTCTACCGTAATTTGCGCGCTGTTTTTAGCGGCAAGAGGCAGAAATTCCTGATAGCTCATAGAGCTACTCTCATCGGCAGAGTCCGAAATTGCACGTATAACGCAACACGGGGTGGCATTTACATACGCCACGTGAGCGATGGCGGCACCTTCCATTTCACACACTGAGGCTCCGAAATCCGCCTTTATGCGCTCTTTCTGCTCGGGAGAAGCTACGAAAACGTCACCCGACGCAACCGTACCGCGATGGCAAGTTAGCGATAGCTCCTTTGCGATATTACCGACAAGCACCGCAGCTCTGCTGTCAGCCTCAAGGAACACCTTTCCTATCCCCGATATAAAGCCCTTGGGATCACCGAGAGGCGAGGTATCCATATCGTGCTGAACGAGCTTATCGGCAACAAGAACGTCACCTACTTTAAGCCCTGTTTCAATAGCTCCGCCCACGCCCGTGTTGATTATGAGCTTTGGCGCGTATTTG
>CAZTWE010000002.1:0-68199 GCA_964617165.1 uncultured Ruminococcus sp. | reverse complement strand
TTTCTACCTCGCCAATTTTGTTTTCGATTACGCCTAAATGCGACAGCCCCTAAATGCTTTTTTGTTGTGCGTACATTACTGCACGCACTGTTTTACCTCAGGACTTTTTTGTTTTCTTCATAACGCGATCTTCGTCCTGAGCCACCTCGGCTTTTCTTCTCGCGTTTTCAAGCTGAGCCTTTACCATTCCGTCAAGGGTTGAGTTCCCGGTCGTAGGCTTTTGCGTTTTTTTGCGTTTGGGATCAAGCCCTACCGTAGCTGCGGAAAGTCTTGCCGATTTTCCCGCAGTGGTTTTCGGGATCTGCTGCATGTGCTTGCAATGGTTGCACTCCGCCTGACTGAGTCCTGATACAACAGCAAAGGTTTTTCCGCAATGTCTGCACACTACACTTGTCATTTTGCGCGTCCTCCTATATGTAACAAATTATTATAAACAATTTAATTTTCGAGATGCTTGCTGTAAGAATATTCGCCCGGAATAAGCTCGTTTCCGTCAAAATACACAACGGATACGGAGGCATTACTCGGGAACGGGTATACCGATGCAAGCTTTTCGGGATATGTTTTAGTTATCTTGCCCCAAAAAGATCTCAATGCGGCTGCATGAGTTCCTATAAGAAGTGTTTTCCCCTCGTTTTCTTTTGCTATGCGAAGAACTTCATTGTATATTCTATTTGCAAGCTCCTGCATATTTTCGCCCCTCGGAACTGTAAACGTTCCAAAATACTCTCGCCAATCAATAAGATAAGTATCACCGAAGCGGGCTATGATATCATCAACGTACATCCCCTCCCAATCTCCTGCGTAAAGCTCACGCAGCTCGTCTGAGGGTATTACAGGAAGTCCTCTCAATCTTGCATGGGGCAAAGCCGTATTATATGCTCTTATCAGGCTACTTGAATAAACCTTATCTATCTTTACGGTGGATAGGAGCTCCGCTGTTTTCTCTGCCTGCTCATATCCGAGTGCAGAGAGATCTAGGTCCGTATGCCCTAAAAAACGTCTGACAGCATTTCCGAGGCTCTCTCCGTGCCGTATCAATAAAATTTTAGTGGCGTATTCGTCATTAAAAACCATTGTATCGCTTGAAATTTTGTTGGTATTTGTTTTTTCGAAAATCATAGGTTTGTCTTTTCGCACTTTTCGTATTTTCTCGTATTTTAAAGCGAGCTGTCATAAAAATAATATTCATAAAATATTCAAATGGCAAATTTACATTTCAGAGCAGGATCCATACCGAAAACGGGGTAATGTAATCAAGCATCAAACGTATACTTTCATTTACACTATAATTGTATCATTAAAAAAGCTCTTTGTCAATAAATGTGCGAATAATAATAAAAAAACGCTCAAAAATTCCTTGTATGCACAATTTATTCCGTAAAAACCAAAAAAATATTTGTTTTTTTCACAATTTTTTCAACACTTGTTTAACCGATCTTTTATTTGTTGTATGAATACCGCGCTGAAATGCGTACATTTAGATCAGCAGTTCTGTGCTAGTCAGACGCACAAAAAATCAATTTATCGCGACAATCAAGCAAAAACAACCCCAAAATCCCGTTTAAAGCTCGGAGTGTGTTCTGATTACAATTCGCAATCTGCAACGCCTCAGCGGCTTTGAGAAGTAAAGCAGAAAATATAAATCGGCAAACCGTTTCATTTGCAAAAGTATTTGAATTATCAAAACCTCCAAAACAATTATACAAAATAAAGTATTTTTATTCTTTAAATTGTATATTTATTCATTTTATAGCGAAGCTGATGCTTCGAATTTTCAGTTGTGTTTTCGTATTTTTTAATACTTGAAAGCAAAAATCGTAAAAATCAGAGCTTAAAAATACGGTCAAAAAACACGGAGCAGTAAAAATATAGAAAAATTACTTATTTTTTGGTATTTTATGGATATAGTACAGTAAAAATTGTTTTACTCGCGAATTATTTCACATAAAAACATTTAACACACAAAAATGTTCCACGTGAAACATTTTTTATGACAAACAGTTTTATTAAATTTTATATAAATATTGACATTATAACACGTAAAATGGTATAATAATATACAGTTTCAGCATTATTTATAAATATTAAAAGACAAGGTCGCATTAAAATGGGAAAAATAGTTTGTTTTTCAAATCAAAAAGGCGGGGTCGGAAAAACCACCTCCTGCGTTAATATAGCCGCTCAGATAGCAAACAAAGGAAAAAAAGTCCTTATGATAGACATGGATCCCCAAGGAAATGCTACAAGCGGTATTGGGCTTTCTAAATCAAAAATCAAAAAGACTATCTATGAGGTTATTATCGGCAAGTGTGACATTCATGATGCCGTAATAAAGACAAAATTTAAAAATTTATCAGTTATTCCTGCAAATATCGACTTAGCAGGAGCTGAAATCGAGCTTCACGATCTTATTGAAGCAGGAGAAGCAGAAATAGACTACATAAAAGTAGCGATAAAGTCGATTGCCGAAGATTTTGATTACATTTTTATTGACTGTCCTCCCTCTTTGGGTATGTTGACAGTTAAAGCTCTTTCGGTTTCTGACGGCGTTGTTATTCCTATGCAGTGCGAATTTTACTCTTTGGAGGGTATGTCACAACTGTTTAATACAATAAAAAAGATACATCAGCTATTTAACCCCGATCTCCGCATCGTAGGAATACTTCTTACAATGTATAATGGAAGATTAACCTTAACTAATCAAGTTGTATCCGAATTAAAAAAATACTACGAGGACAAGCTGTTTAAGGTACCGATTTCCAGAACTGTAAGAATTTCAGAGGCTCCGGGATATGGTGAGCCTATTTGTTATCACGATCCTTACGGAAAAGGTTCTCTGGAATATGCAGCAGTCGCTAAAGAACTTATGATGCGCATATAATAAGCATCGCGAACGTTAAATAATAATTCAACGTAACCACTGAATAACATCATTTGGCATTTTTAGAAATGTTTCACGTGAAACATTGTTTTATGAAACATTATTATGATA
This sequence comes from uncultured Ruminococcus sp., assembly GCA_964617165.1. Taxonomy (GTDB): domain Bacteria; phylum Bacillota; class Clostridia; order Oscillospirales; family CAG-272; genus UBA1740. The sequence goes on along the minus strand of CAZTWE010000002.1, from coordinate 65,204 downwards.
ATGCTATTTTTAAGCACCGTTTTCAGTAGATTGTTTCACGTGAAACATTTTCAGTTTTAAACGCTCTGTTTCACACAAAAAAATACACAAGGAGATATATAATGAGAAAGAAAAATAGCGGTCTCGGAAGAGGATTAGATGCGATATTTTTGGATAATTCGCTTGATGAAAAAACAAGCGGTGAAAATACTATTACCGTAATAAAATTGGCAATGATTGATCCAAAAAGAGATCAACCGAGAAAATATTTTGACAAAGAAGCTTTGGAGGAGCTTGCTGCTTCTATTAAAGAAAATGGGCTTTTGCAGCCTATTTTGGTAAGAGAATATGCCGAGGGAAGATATCAGATAATTGCAGGAGAACGCAGATACAGAGCATCAAAGCTTGCAGGGCTTGACGAAATTCCCACAATTATTCTTGATACCGATGATAGAAAGGTAGCGGAACTGTCACTTATAGAAAACATCCAACGTGAGGATCTTAATCCTATAGAAGAAGCAATGGCTTTCCGCGCTCTTTGTGAAGAATACGGACTTACCCAAGAGGAATTGTCTGAAAGAGTAGGGAAAAGCCGTAGTGCAATTGCAAATTCAACGAGACTTTTGGAACTTCCTGCCGAAATTTTGGAGATGGTCGCGAACGGTGACATCTCAGCAGGTCACGGCAGAACTCTTCTCGGAGTAAAAAGTCGCGATAATATGATACTGCTTGCAAACAAAACGGTTGAATACGATCTTTCGGTACGTCAGCTTGAAGAAGAGGTTAAAAAGATCAATAACGCCAAGCCGATCAAAGAAGACGAAGAGCCTCTTCCTATTGTTGATTATTTCCGCGAAATGGAGTTAAAAATACAATCTCACCTCGGTAGGGTCGTAAAAATCAAGGGTAAAGGCAAAAACAAATCTGTTACGCTATTTTATGAAGACAACGAAGATCTTGATGAACTGTTAAAAACGATCTGCGGAAAAGATTTTCTTGATGAATAAAAACTGAAAGGTTAACATAAATATGAATTTTTTAAAAAACTTCTACAACGAATATTTGTGTTTGACTCTTGAAGATTATCCTAACATAGGTATAGATATACAGATAAATAAAATTTTAATACTATTATTTCTTGGATTGTGCGTAGCATGCTTGGTTATAAGTTACAATCAATCAAACGTATCGCTTTTACTCAAAAAAATGATAAGAGCAGAGGCGTACGGTGAGAATAATGCAAAAACAATGTCAGAGCTTGGACTTGATAAAAACAAAGCAGTATCCACTCTCATATTAAAAGGAAGCGGTGCTATAAGCAAAATTATTTCAGTTGTTGGTGTAAAAAAGCAAACCTATGAAGAACATCTTAAAGCCGAAAATATCAAGAAAAAGGCAAAAAGGCTTTCTCCGGAAGAGAAGAAAAATCTACTTGACAGCATAAAAACCCCTGAAATAGACTTAACACAAGCAAAGTTTTACATAAACGAGGACAAAAAAGCCTATGCCGAGCATACGTTTTTAACCAATAACGGTTCACTTATTAAAACCGTTTTGTGCTGTGTTCTTATTTTGACGTTCGGATTTGCATTGATACTCGCAATGCCGTCGCTTTTATCGGCTGTTAACAGCATGCTCGCATCATAATATTTAAAAAATATATAAAACAAATAAAGCAAGAATATAAGGATTATTTGAAGTGAACCTAAAAAGTCAGACACTTTTGTAGGCGCATATCATATCTCCTATACTCTTGCTCTTCTTTTATTTACACAAAGGTTTAACTTAGCCAATATTCACATTTAACCAGTCAAATGCGATGCTCGCACTTAGTTTTTATGAATAAGATAAAAAACGGTTATATTACAGTATTAATGCAGATATTGTTATTTTTTCGGCCACGGTAATTGCAAATGCCGTGCCATGATACTTAATAACACCTGTGTATATTGCATGTGATGCCACTAGTTTACCAATATTTGGTAAAGACTCAAAGCCGCCACCGTCACTTTTTAATACTGCTTCTACTCTGGTCCACTTTTTCAGTGGTTCACATTCGGTTACGCTATCCTCAAGCAAATCGTTATTACAAAGCTCTTTTATTCCGTTTTCATCAAATCCAAATAAGAATATATCCTCTCTGTCAAGCAGCTCGTAATGATAGAAAAAATCACCGTATGGAACATTTATATTTTTTGTATATCTCTTATCGAATTTTTCAGCCGTTACGATAGCTTCGCAGCTTACTTTTTCTATGTCCACTCCTATTCTTGAATCCGCGGAATACGCGATCGCAACCGCAACCATACCGTCCGTATGTGATACCGATATATCAAATTTGCATCCCTCAAGCGACGGTCTTTTCTTCTCATCGAAAATAAGGGGCGGAAAATTATCAAATTTATGCTCCTCATCATCCGATACGGTATACGTGGTTTGCCAGAAAATGCGCCATTTTTCAACGCATACCGCCTCCGCGAGAAGAGTATATACAAGCAACCTGTCGTGTCTCAGATCTATATTACGTGTTTGTTCTATCCTCGGTCTCCAGGTTGCAGGGAGCTTTGCAAGAAGTTTTTTTTCATAAGCCTCGCATGAAAGAAGCTGTTTTGCTTTTTTAGTATCGGCAAGAAATAATCTGTTCATATCAAACTTCCATTATTATGGGAAGTATCATAGGCTTCCTCTTCGTTTCTTTAAAAATAAATCTAGCTACGTCATCTCTGATTGCCGTTTTGATCTGATTTATATCGCTTATCCTGCGATCAAGCATTTTAGTTAAGGTATTGTCTGCTATCTTCTTCGTGCTTTCTACAAGATCAGATGACTCCTTAACGTATACAAAGCCTCTCGAAACGATATCAGGTCCTGAGAAAACAAGCCCCTCTTCAAGATTTACCGCTGCCACGATAACAACGAGTCCATCCTCGGAAAGATGCTTTCTGTCACGCAGAACAACGCTTCCTATATCTCCGACACCCGAGCCGTCTATAAGCACCTTTCCCGAAGGAACGCTCCCTGCAAACGCACAGGATTTTTTGTCAAGCTCAAGCACCTTTCCTATTTCGGAAATGAATATATTTGACGGAGCAATACCCATATATTCAGCTATTTCCTTATTTGCATAAAGGTGCCTGCTCTCACCGTGAATAGGCATGAAATATTTAGGTTTAAGAAGAGATAGCATAAGCTTTATTTCTTCTCTGCATGCATGCCCCGAAACGTGAACGTCCTCAGCAGAATCGTTTACAACCTTAACGCCGTTTCTTATCAGCGCATTAACTATTTTTCCTACGAATTTTTCATTGCCGGGAATAGCACTTGAGCTGAGAACAACAGTATCGTTTGCCGCAAGCTTTACCTTGTCATGCTCGGAAAAGGCTATCCTGTACAATGCAGACATCGGCTCACCTTGGCTTCCCGTAGTAATAAGTGTAAGCTCTCCCGGTGAGTATCTCTTTATATCGTTGATATTTATAAGAACATCATCGGGGATATCCATATATCCAAGCTCAAGCGCAGCTCCGAGTATATTTGTCATACTTCTGCCGAGCACGGCAACACGCCTTTGATATTTTGCGCTTGCATTTATTATCTGCTGAACTCTGTGCACGTTTGAGGAAAATGTTGCTATAATAAGCCTTTTTCCCTCATTCTGCATAAATATACGGTCAAGGGAGCCGCCCACCGTCCTCTCAGAGGGCGTAAAACCGCTTCTTTCCGCATTTGTGGACTCACAGAGCATAAGAGCCACACCCTCGCGTCCAATCTCGCCTATGCGCGTAATATCCATCATCTTGCCGTCTATCGGAGATACGTCAAGCTTGAAATCTCCGGTATGGAACACGTTTCCGACAGGAGTTCTCAAGCATATAGCCGCAGCATCGGCTATTGAATGATTTACGTGTATAAATTCAGCCTTGAATACGCCCAGATTTATAACGTCAGATGCCTCGACCGTGTACAGACGCGGCTCAAAGGGCGGAGGGTTTTCATCAAGCTTACCCTCTATTATTCCAAGAGAAAGCTTTGTTCCGTATACGGGTATATCCACTGCCGAAAGCAAATAGGGAACTGCTCCTATATGATCCTCGTGGCCGTGCGTTATAAGAAGTCCTCTTACCTTATGAGCGTTTTGAATTATATAAGAAAAATCAGGAATAACGAGATCTATTCCGAGCATATCCTCGTCAGGAAAGGCAAGTCCTGCATCAATGATAACTATATCATCACCGTATTCAAAGAGAGTTATGTTCTTGCCTATCTCCTCAAGTCCGCCGAGAGATATTATTTTTAACTTTCCCTTATCAGTGCGATGTGACTTTCTTGGCGCTGAGCTTTCCTTTTTCGCACTGCTTTTCGCCATGGATATACCTTCGCTTATCTCGTCAAGTAAAATTTCCATTTTGTCTGTGTAACTGTATTTTGTAGTGCTGTTTTTTGATTTTCTTTGTTGCGCTTTTTTTACTGTCGGCTGTATGGGCTTTGCTTTTTTATCAGTTGTTTTGCTATTTGCGTTATTTTGTAACTTTTTATTTACATTTTGGTTAGAATTGTTGTTTGTTGTTTCTTTTTTATTTTTCTGAGTTTTCTTTATTTTAGGTTTTATATTACTTTTTTCAGTCTTTTTTGTCCTTTGAAAACTCTTATCTCCTTTTATATTTACCTTTTCATTTTTCATTATTTTATGTCCATTTCTGCACTTTAAGTGCACGTTACTTTCTTAGTTGAATAATAAATTTATAATCAATGAAATAACCGACGATGTCAAAAATCCCAACAAAAAAACAGATACGGCACGCAGATTTATTCTACGGGATTTTCTTTTTATCTCAAAATCGGTATTTTCTTCTATAATACGGTTTGCCTCCTGTAAGAGGTCAAGCTCTTCTTTTTCACAGTCCTCAGTTTCTGCGTTCTCTTTTATAACAAAATAAGCTTCTTCAAATACCGAGCTTCCGGTATTTTTTAAATACACCACTTTTTTCTGATATCCGCGCATAACTTCGCCTCACTTTAAAGCCGGAAAGCACATTTTTTGAATACCGGCGCTTTTAGGGAAATTATTGCCTTTATTTATACTTTTTATGCATATTACCGCACCGAAACGGCACGGTAATATACATTATATTATTAGTTACTATTTTTTTCCGAAAAGTCTTTGGAACAGTCCTTTTTTCTGTGCGGGAGTATCCTCTGCTACAGATTTGTCGGAAGCTGTATCGTTTACGGGAGCAGCCTCACTGTCATCAGTAAGGTTAACGTCAGTGTCAGTGCTCTCGGTCTTGTCTGTAGCATTATCCTCCGTATCATTTGCCGATGGAGCAACGTAAGCATAATCGGGCTCATCCTCAACCTTTGCAGTCAGCTCTTCTGCCTCATCTACAGTATTCTCGGCTGTCACAGCATCAACAGAAACGGCATCCTTATCCTCAAAATCAGAGTTTACCGAGCTATCACCGTAATCGGCACTGCCGTACCAATCCTCGTCATCGATACCTTCCTCTGCTCTTATAGCCGCCTCTATTCTTTCCTTGTCAGCACGACTCATTCTCTTCTTTCTCTTCTTCTCGGGTAATTCTATCTCATACGTATCGTCAAGAAGATCGTCAATAGAAATTCCGAAAAGTAATTTTATTTCAAGCAGCTTAGGTACCTCGGGATAAGATTGACCCGACTCCCATTTATAAACAGCCTGTCTTGAAACGCCAACCGCGCTTGCAAATTCATCCTGTGTCAGGGATTTGATTTTTCTCAGCCTTACAAGTTTTTCTCTGAAGGTCATTTTAGTTAATCCTCTCTTTAAAACTTTATTTTTGAAGATCGTCGTATTGTGTGCGATCAAAGTATGTGGTATAAGTCGGGGAATTTATTCTCCATCCGTCAGCTTCCTCAATTAAGGATATTTCCAGCTCTTTCTTCTGCGAATTACCATCAGCATCAGTTGCCGTAACGAAAATTTTCACGATAACCTCCTCACCCTCTGAGTGAGATACGTAGAGTGAATTATAGTCATATTCAAGCTCATCGTCTATTAAAACGGTAGCCTCACTGTCCACCATTATACATTCTTCGCTACCATCAAGTGCATTGTATTTTTGGTAGTAACGCACGTAAGAAACTATAACTCCCTCATCATCCTTTACAGAGGAGAGTTTGGTATCGATAATCATATTTGCATATTCCGTGCTGAAGCATTCTCGCGTCAGCACTTTTATATCCTCAACAGTATCAACACCAAACTCATTTGCCGATAAAAGACTTGCTTTATAATACCGTCCGTCAGCCTCGCTCTTGTTATCGTCGTATGCTATACCGTATCCGTAATAGAGTTCATTTAACAATTCACTTTTAAGAATAAGTTCGTTCGCCGCTCTTTTTACCTCTTCTTCTACATATTCGCGATTTTTTTCTCCGCATCCCGAAGTTGTTAAAACCCCTAATATGACTACTAAAGTTAGCAAAAAAGCTTTATTTTTCATTATTCTTCGTCCTCATCTCCAAGAGGCTTTCTATCCTGCGTATCATATATGGAAACCGCTGAATTTTCTTTGTCTATCTTATTTCCCGCTTTCTCTATCTCCTCAATTTTATCGAGTCTTGAAAGAGTTATTATACGGCTGTCATCCGAGGTCCTCATCACTATAACTCCGCCTGCCGTTCTTGAATATACGTTTATATCCGAAACAGACATTCTTATTATAGTACCCTTGTCGGTTATGAGCATAACGTCGTCATCATCCGAAACGGTCTGAATAGCTGCAAGCTTTCCGCTCTTTTCTGTGAGCTTGTGGCAGGTAACACCTCTGCCGCCTCTGTGCTTCATCTCGCGGAAATCGTCAAACTCCGTTCTCTTACCCATACCGTTTTCTGTAACTGTAAGAAGCTTCTTTTCCTCGTCAACCACACAAACTCCTATTACGTAATCTCCCTCGGAAAGCGTTATTCCCTTAACACCTCTTGCGCCTCTTCCCATTGCGCGAACGTTGTCTTCATCAAAGCGTACGCAAAGTCCGTCTCTTGTAGCAATCATTATATTCTGATCTCCCAAGGTATGACGAACGAATATCAACTCGTCACCCTCGTCAAGATTTATAGCTATCTTTCCGCCGCGGCGCTGATATTCAAATTCGGTAAGAAGGGTTTTCTTTATAACACCGTTTCTTGTAACCATGGTAAGATACTCACCGTCATTAAATTCGGAGACGCTTATCATGGACGTTACCTTTTCGTTTTCGTTCAGCTCTATGATGTTTACAAGATTCGTTCCCTTAGCAGTTCTTCCCGCCTCGGGTATGCGATATGCCTTCTTCGCATAAACTCTCCCCTGATTGGTAAAGAACATTATATGAGAATGAGATGAAGCAACAAGTATTTTTTCAACAAAGTCCTCTTCCTTGGTGCTCATTCCTATTATCCCCTTACCGCCTCTGTTCTGAGCAACGTAGGTGTCAGCGCGCTGACGCTTTATGTAGCCCGTATGGCTCATGGTAAGTATGCAGGTATGTCTTTCAATAAGATCTTCAAGATCTATTTCCTCTGTGGCTTCAACTATTTCGGTGCGCCTTTTATCTCCGAATTTATTCTTCGTTTCAAGAAGCTCATTTTTAAGCAACTCCTTGATCTTCATTTCATCGGCAAGTATGGAGCGAAGCTCCTCAACCGTAACAGCAAGCTTTGCAAGTCTGTCCTCTACCTTTTGTCTCTCAAGTCCCGAAAGCTTTCCAAGTGTCATTTCCACTATTGCCTGAGCCTGTGCATCCGAAAGTCCGAAACGCTCCGTAAGTCTTTCCTTTGCGTTAGGAATAGATTCACTCTTCTTGATTATAGCGATGACCTCGTCTATATTTTCCGTAGCCGTTCTGTAGCCCTCAAGAATATGCATCTCACGAAGAGCTTTTTCAAGATCAAATTCACATCTCTTTCTGATAACCGACTCCTGGAATTCTATGTAGTGATCAAGTATTGACGGAAGAGAAAGCGTTTTCGGCTCTCCGTTTACTATAACCAGCATGTTTACCGAGCATGTGTCCTGAAGTTGAGTATATTTATAGAGCTGATTGAGAATGACTTCACCGTTAGCATCCTTGCGGTATTCGACAACTATTCTCATTCCGCCTCTTCCGGATTCATCACGCAGAGCGGTAATACCCTCTATTTTCTTTTCTTTTACAAGATTAGCCATACTTTCAATAAGCATAGACTTGTTTACCATGTAAGGTATCTCGGTGAAAATTATACGCTTTTTATCGTCCTCAACCGTAGCTCTTGCTCTTACGTATACACGTCCCTTACCCGTCTCGTAAGCTTCTCTTATTCCGCGCGTACCGTATATAACAGCAGCAGTGGGAAAATCAGGTCCTTTTATATATTCCATAAGCTCGTCAACAGAACATTCGGGATTATCTATTCTGTACACGGTTCCGTCAATAACCTCGCAAAGATTATGCGGAGGAATATTGGTAGCCATACCGACGGCTATACCTACCGAGCCGTTTACAAGCAGATTAGGGAAGCGCGAGGGAAGAACAACAGGTTCATCGCGTGTATTATCGAAGTTTCTCGTCATGGGAACGACACGCTTTTCAATATCGCTCATCATTATATCAGCGATCTTGCTCATTCTTGCCTCGGTATAACGGTATGCGGCTGCACCGTCACCGTCAACGTTACCGAAGTTACCGTGTCCCTCGACGAGCGGATAGCGATATGAGAAGGGCTGTGCCATTCTTACCATTGCCTGATAAACTGCTGAGTCTCCGTGCGGATGATATCTACCAAGCACGTTACCTACCGTTGTAGCGGATTTACGGAAAGGCTTATCATACGTCAGATGATCCTCATACATAGCATAGAGTATTCTTCTCTGACCGGGCTTCATACCGTCTCTTACGTCGGGAAGAGCTCTTGAGGTTATAACGCTCATCGAATATTCGAGGAACGAGCTTTTAACCTCTTTTTCCATATCACGCATCTCTATTCTTTGATTAGGAAATTCTATATCATTTGATTTATACTCGTGATTCATATTCAAAATTCCTTTTCTTTATCATATATCGAGATTTTCAACAAATTTTGCATTTTTCGATATAAATTCACGTCTGGGCTCTACCATATCTCCCATAAGCACCGAGAACATTTCATCGCAGGCAATGGCATCCTCTACGCTCACCTTGAGAAGAGTTCTCTTTTCGGGGTCCATGGTTGTTTCCCAAAGCTGCTCGGCATCCATTTCTCCAAGACCCTTATAGCGCTCTGCTTCAACACCGTTTCCGCCGAGCTCTGCTATACATCTGTCTCTTTCCTCATCGGAGAAAGCATATTTTACGTTCTTTCCCTTGTGTACCTTGTAAAGCGGAGGCTGTGCAAGGAATACGTGTCCCTCTTCGATAAGAGGTCTCATGTGACGGAAGAAGAACGTGAGAAGAAGAATTCTGATGTGCGAGCCGTCAACGTCGGCATCCGCCATAATTATTATCTTACCGTAACGGAGCTTGTTTATATCAAAATCCTCTCCGATACCGCAGCCGAGTGCCTGTATAATAGGAATTATCGACGTGTTTGAATAAACCTTATCAAGTCTTGCCTTTTCTACGTTAAGTACCTTACCTCTCAGAGGAAGTATCGCCTGATAGCGGCTGTCTCTTCCGTCCTTAGCAGAGCCTCCCGCAGAGTCTCCCTCTACGAGATAGACCTCAGTAAGCCTTGTTTCCTTCTCCTGACAGTCGGCAAGCTTTCCGGGAAGAGTTGATACCTCAAGAACGTTTTTTCTTCTCGTAAGCTCTCTTGCCTTTCTTGCCGCCTCTCTGGCACGGTTAGCTGTCATAGCCTTATCTATAATTATTCTTGCCGTTGCAGGATTTTCTTCGAAATATTCCGCAAGCTTTGATGAAACGATACTGTCAACCAAGGTTCTGATTTCGCTGTTGCCGAGCTTTGCTTTTGTCTGAGACTCAAACTGAGCATCCGTGAGCTTTACGGAGATGATTGCAACTATACCCTCTCTCACGTCCTCACCGGAAAGACCCTTATCGTCTCCCTTTATTATACCGTTCTTTCTTGCATATTCGTTTATAGCCTTTGTAAGAGCGGATTTGAAGCCCGTTTCATGAGTTCCGCCCTCAATGGTAGACATGTTGTTTGCAAAGGAGATAAGCGTCTCGTTATAGCTGTCATTATATTGAAGAGCAACCTCGGCAATAGAGCCGTTTTTCTCACCTTTCATATAAATGACGTCCTTATGTATCGGAACACCGCGCTTTTCATCGTTAAGATATTCAACAAAGGATATTATACCGCCCTCATAATGAAGTATCTCCTCGCGCTCTATCCCCTCTCTTTTATCGGTAAGAACTATTTTAACTCCCGCATTAAGGAAGGATTGCTCTCTCATTCTTGTGAGAAGAATTTCATAATCAAAAACAGTTTCCTCGAATATCTCGGGGTCGGGCTTAAATCTTACGTAAAGTCCGCGCTTTTCGGTCGCCCCCTCACAGGTAAAGGGTCTTGCAACCTTACCTCTTTCAAATCTTTCGGTATATCTCTGACCGTCTCTGTGGTTAGCAACCTCAACCCACTCTGAAAGAGCATTTACAACTGATGCACCGACACCGTGAAGTCCTCCGGCTATCTTATATCCCTCTCCGCCGAATTTACCGCCTGCATGAAGCACCGTATAAACAACTTCAAGAGTAGGTAAGCCGAGCTTTTCATTCATCCCCGAGGGAATTCCTCGTCCGTCATCCTCTACCGAAACGCTGTTATCATCCCAAAGAGTGACTTTGATAGCGTCACATTCTCCTGCAAGCGCCTCGTCTATGGAGTTATCTACTATTTCATATACCAAGTGGTGAAGGCCGCGAAGCGAAGTCGTACCTATATACATTCCGGGGCGTTTTCTTACAGCCTCAAGTCCCTCAAGAACCTGTATCTGACTATCGTCATAGCCGCCGTGTACATTTTTATTTTCTTTCATTTTTGTATCCTTTCTTTAGCAAGAGTGAATTATAGAGGTGCTCTGATATTCCTCGCCTGTCTTATGTGTTTTCACTGTAGTCATTGCTTTCCGCTCTCAGCTTCAGTCCCTGAGAGGATATTCGCGAAAGCTTTATTTTATATTGTATTCCCTTATCTCCCAAAGACTCGTGAAGAATAAAGGCTCTCGGCAGGTCTGAATCTCCGTAGAGAATGTTTCCCGCCTTTTGATTTTTATTTATATATTTTTTTGTTATTGCGGATATTGTTGAGCTGTCTAAGTCAAAAATACCTATTATATTCTTTTTTCTGATCGTTATTCCGTTACCTATATGAAGATACATCAGCAAAAATCACCTCCGACAACCTTTATAATGCGCCCCTCTGTGCGCAGCTGCTCGCAAGAGGTTATTATTATCTGTCTGTCCGTCATCCCCGATAAAACGAAATTTTGTCTCTTTTCGTCAAGCTCGGATAATACGTCATCAAACAAAAATACAGGGTATTCCGAAAACAGAGAGCGGCTTACCTCTCCCTCTGCCATCTTCAGTGAGAGAACTATAGATCTCTGCTGTCCCTGCGAGGAAAAAATCCTCGCCTCCTTGCCGTTTATGCCTATTGAGATATCCTCTCTGTGAGGACCGTAAAGCGTAACGCCGGCAAGTCTTTCTTTCATTATATTTTCTGTAAATATTCTACGGTATTCAAGCGCTACACTGTCCTTGGTAAGCGACGAGAGCTTATTTTCGTCTATATCACTTTTGTATATGAGCGAAAGCTCCTCTTTACCGTCTGATATATCTTTCATGAAGCTCTTTGCGTATACTTCCAGCTTTTTTATATATTCCTTTCTTTGAATATATATATAAGAGGCGTATTCGGCAACGGAGAGCGACCAGGCTTCCAGCTCTTTTTCATCAAAATAAAATCCCTTTGATGCGTTTTTTAAAAGAGCGTTTCTGTTTTCAAGAGCTTTTTTGTAATCCGCATAAACGGATACGTAGGCAGGGTAGCACTGAGCTATAGCTACGTTGAGAAAATCGCGCCTTTCCTCAGGGCCTCCCTTTACCAAATAAAGGTCATCGGGGCAGAAAAGAACCGCCTTGAAGCTTCCTATCATCTCGCCTGCGCGAGCTAGTCTGTAGCCGTTTTTCTTCCGTCTTTTATCTCTTCCGAAAACGGCATACTCAAGCGTATTTTCTCCGTCCTTATCCTGATAATCTATCGCTATATTAAACCCCTCGTAACCAAATCTTACAAGGTCCTTATCATCACCGCGTCGAAAGGATCTTCCCCTTGCAAAAAGGTATATTCCCTCAACGGCATTGGTTTTTCCCTGCGCGTTTTCTCCGAGTAAAACGTTGACCTCGGGATCGAAATCAAGCGAGCATTTCTCTATATTGCGAAAATTCTGTGCCCGAAAGCTTTTAATTATCATTTTTCATTCATTCTTACAGGAAGGATCATATAGAAGTAATTGAAATCCTCTTCCTTCTCGTATGGCTCTATAGTTATAGCCTGAGTTGCACTCTTCAGGGAAAGCTTTATTTTCTCACCCTCGGCAACCTTAACGCTGTTTATAAGATAACGGCAGTTAAAGCCTATTTCAATATCCGAGCCCTGATGCTCTGCATCCATCTCATCATAGACCTTTCCGTTTACAGAGGATGAGGTGAGAGTCAGGAACTGATCCTCAGCCTTGAGCTTTACATAACTCTTTCCGCTACCTTGTATCTTTTCCTCTGCTATGATGTTAGCTCTTTCAAGTCCGGAAAGAAGTCTCTCTCTGGAAACGGTAACTAATATATCGTTATCCTTTGGAATTATTCTGTTATAATCGATAAATTCGGAGTCTATTGTTCTTGTGAAGAATACAAGCTCGCCGAGATTTACTATAGCATGCTTTCTTGTGAGAGAAACGGTTACCTTCTCATCACTGTCGTCTATTATCTTCATCATTTCCGCGAGCGCGTGCCCGGGAATAATGAGAGAATGTTTATGGGTCGATGCACCGAAGTAATCTATATCGCAGTTTATCTCGCACTTGGAAAGCGTATAGCTGTCACAGGAAACAACTTCAAGCGAATTTTCGTCAAATTTAAAGAACGCACCGCGAAGCATGGGTCTTATATCCTGATCGGCAATAGAATGAGAAACCTTGCTTATCATTTTGCGCAGGATGCTGCCGCTTATCTCAAAGCCTTGATCTGTGGTAAGCTCAGGCAAAGAGGGAAATTCCTCGCTGTTCATAGCAAACATCGAGAAGGATGCCTTTCCGGATGAGATAGTGCAATTGAGCTTGTCGTTTATATCAATTGTTATATCCTGCTCGGGGAGTACCTTTACCGTCTGATAAAAACGCTGCGCATTTATTATAAATTTACCCTCGCGCTCTATTTCCGTGGGAGTGAAAACGGCTCTTACACCCTTATTCATATCGTATGTAGAAAGTCTTACCGTACCGTCGTCAAGAGTTTCGATAAGAACGCCCTCTATAGAGGTTATTGTGTTTTTATTGGAAACTGTTCCCATAGCAGGGGTGAGCTTTTCCATAAGAACGGATTTTAAAACTGTAAATTTCATTTATATGTCCTTCTTTCAATATTGTAGTGGTCAAGGCGAGCACGTCGCCTTTATCTGTTTTCGCGAAGCGGAGAAAAAAACGTATTTATATATTTACGGTAGGAGTTGTAGTTGTAGGGGGTGTTGACAGTGGGGAAAACTTTGAATTTTCTTAGAGTATCAATGGATTTTTGATTAAATTTGTCCACTTTTTATCAAGATTTTCTATGTGGAGAGGAAAAAAGCTTCAAATCAACCGATTTTCCACAGGAAGAAAACTGCTTTTCCACATGAAGTTTCACACATTTACACATAAAAAGTGTGGAAAACTCAGTTACCCTTTATCTCCTTTATTATCTTTTTGATGTCACTGTCTGTTTTTATCATGGTTTTTATATTTGTTGTGACTCTGTCACACGAGGCAATAACCGTCGTATGATCTCTTGAGAAGATAGCTCCTATCTCCTTGTAGGATTTTTCGGTGAGCTTTCTTATTATGTAGATCGCGATGTGCCTTGCATTTGCAACGGCATCGGTTTTCTTTTTTGATTTCATATCCTCAACCGAAACACCGTAGTATCTCGATACCGTTGAAATTATCTTATCAATAAGAATGTCAACGGGGATATTTCCGGGATCTATTACCGAAATGACCTCATCAACAGACTGCTTTGTTACCTCAGCACCCGTCATGGCATTCATCATACCGAGCTTCTTGATAACACCCTCTATCTGTCTTATATTTTCATGGAGCCTGCTTGCTATGTACTCAACAAGCTCGTTTGAGAGCTTAAGACCTATAGAGTCTGATTTTTTCTTTATGATAGCTGCACGCAGCTCAGGGCTTGGCGGCTGTATATCAGCAATAAGTCCACCCTCAAATCTTGTGCGCAGCCTGTCCTCAAGCGGCTTGATTTCATGAGGAGGTCTGTCCGACGTCAGTATTATCTGCTTATTGGACTCATAAAGATATGAGAACGTATGGAAAAATTCCTCCTGAGTTGACACCTTTCCTGCAATAAACTGTATATCGTCAATAAGAAGAACGTCGGCACCTCTGTATTTTTCCTTAAATTCCTGAGTCGTGTAGGTTGAGATTGCAGCTATAAGCTCATTCATAAAGTCCTCGCATCTCTTATAAACTATTTTGAGATTGGGGTACTTTATTTTCATGTGGTTTATTACCGCACAGAGCAGGTGCGTTTTACCGAGACCGGAGTTTCCGTGAATGAACAGTGGGTTAAAATCGTTTGCGGGAGTGTTTGCAACAGCAAGGCATGCCGCTTTTGCAAATTTATTTGATGCACCCTCGATAAAGTTATCAAAGGTATATTCATCGGTTATGCTTTTTTTCTCACTGTCCTCATTCGGCTTGCTGTTTATAATAGACCTTATTTTCTTTTCTCTGTCCTCGTTTTCCTCGGCTTCTTCCTTTGTGGGAGTGAGATTTATAGGCTCGGTTTCGTGATCCCTTGCGCTGAGAGCCTCGTTGGATTCTATTTTTATATCTACCTCAAAGCCTATTATTTCACTGAGAGTTTTGGATATTATATCTTTATATTTGGTGGATAATATCTTTTTTCTGAGTTCTGTAGGTGTCAGAAAAACAGCCTCGGTATCATCAAGAGACGTAAGCACAAAGTCTCCAAACCAGAGCTTGAACGTAGAGGGAGCCGCGTTGAATTTGCTTTCTATCAATGGAAGCATTGCTTCAACGATGCATTGTAAATCATCCATATACGAAATTTCCTTTCTCCGTGATATAAGTTTTACGAAAATTTTATCTCCGATAAAAGTCGATAAAATATACTTTTTCTTTATAATATATATTTAACAACAATATTATATCATATAAATATTTAAAAAGCAAGAAATTTTGCAAAAAACAGAGGCATAAGCTCACTTTTTTTAAAAGTAAAGCTTTATGCCCCGATATAACTATCCGTCAATCCGTTCTTTTAGGTTTTCCTTTAAAAATAAGGCATGCTAAATAGCCGAAAACGAGTGCCGCAACACAGCCTGCCGAGGCGGCGGAAAACGGACCCTTGAAAATTCCGAGCAGCCCGAATTCGTCAACTGCTTCGGCAACTCCCTTTGCAACGTTTGCTCCAAAGCCGATAAGAGGTACGGAAATACCTGCTCCAGCAAAATTAAAAATAGGTTCGTAAATGCCTACACCTCCGATAAATACTCCGATACATACAAGGCATACGAGTATTCTTGCGGGGGTAAGCTTTGTAAAATCAATAACGAGCTGTATGAGTCCGCAAATAAGTCCTCCTACAAGAAAGCTCATTATAAGCTTTGTAATATCCATAATATTTTCCCCTTATTCTTCATGCTCTATAATTACAATGGGAGCAACGCCGAGTATATGATCTCCCTGCGAAATGCTTGACGTGCTCATGAGAGCTCCCGTTGATAAAAGTGCTATTTTGCGAAGCTCTCCTCTCTCCACCATTGGCAAAACGTAACTTGATAACACAGATGCCGAGCAGCCGCATCCCGATGCTCCCGAGTGAACGTCTTGCTTTTCTGTATCGTAAAGTAAAAGTCCGCAATCCTTATGAAGAGAGGCAAGCTTCTTTCCGTTTGAATGTAGCTTTTCACAAAGAAGCTCTTCGAGTATATCGCTCCCGACTCTGCCGAGATCCCCCGTCAGTACAAGATCAAAGCTGTCAGCGTCGTTCTCCGAAAAATATGCGGAAATTGTATCAAATGCGGCAAGAGCCATTGCCGAGCCCATATTGCTCTGATCCTTTGTATATCCGTCTATAGCTCTTCCCGGCATGAACGAGCATATCTTTATATGACTCTTGTTTTTACCGAGAATAAAGGAGCCGGCTGCGGTTGCAGTCCATTGAGAGGACGGTGTACGCTGCCCACCGTATTCTATAGGAGTTCTAAATTGTCTTTCCGCAGCACAGTTGTGAGATGAGGTAACAGAGGCACCCCGTGTATAGTTTTTTGACACCGAAAGCATGGCTGAAAGTACCAATATACCCTCGGTACAGGTGGAGCATGCACCGTAAAGTCCGAGAAAAGGAACTCCGAAAGTGAATAGTCCTCCCGATGATGCAACGCATTGATTTTGAAGATCTCCGGCAACAAGAATATCAAGCTCCGAGGGCTTTAAGCCGAGCTTGTTAAGAGAAATATTAAGTGCTATTCTGCTCATTTCTCCCTCGGCTCTCTCCCACGTTTTCATTCCAAAAAGATCGTTTTCATCACAAAAATCAAAATATTTTCCGAGAGGGCCGCGTTTTTCTTCAAGTCCTCCGACTGATGAATAAGCCTCTATATAAACAGGCTTTTCAAGGTAGGTTATTTTTTGCATATATACCTCATAAAAAAAGATTTACAACGTAATAAATGATCCCGTAAAGAGCCCCTGCAAGTGTAGCGTATAGTATAACGGGACCTGCGACTGTGAATATTTTAGCTCCGACACCCAGAACGTAGCCCTCGGATTTCGTATCTATAGCGGGAGAAACCACCGAATTTGCAAATCCGCTTACGGGAACAAGAGTTCCCGCACCTGCAAAACGAGCTATTTTATCAAATACCCCCATACCCGTGAGAAGTGCTGAAATAAAAATTAAAATAATCGTTACCCAAGTGTAAGCATCCTCACTTTTTATGCCAAAATATAAACAAATGTTTGCAATTATCTCTCCTAAGAGACAAATTGTGCCGCCGAAAACAAATGCAAAAGCAAAATCTTTGAGAAAAGAAGAGTGAGGCGTGTGTCTTTTTATCCTTTGTTCGTAGCTTTTGTGATCTTCCATAACGTATCCTTTTTGTTGGTTTTGTATACTAGCATTTTTAACAGAAGAGTGAATTTTTATTCTTTTTTCAATGTGTGAAATAACGATTTTTTCGGTGATTTATAAAATTCAATTGACTTTTTTTATTTTGGACCTTATAATATAATCGGAGAAATTTAGAATAAAAATTTCTTTTGATCAACGGAAAGGACGGACATGCTATGGATGAAAATAATATAAACGAAAAAAAACCGCATGGTGACGATGGCACGGAAGAATACTACAGAGAAAAAAACAGCTCCATAATAACCCCCGATTCGTATTATAAGGATTTGACAGAAGACAGATCCCGTCAAAGTGAGGAAAGGTATTACGAATACTTTGATAAGGACAAGCCTAAGTCTGTCGGATGGTCTATCGTCTCTCTTGTGCTCGGAGTGGTTTCCGTCTGCTACGGATTTATCGGCTGGCTCGGACTCATAATAGGAATAGTTGCAATTGTTTTTGCGGTTGTGTCTCGCGTGTCTTTGGGATATTTCAACGGAATGTCCGTTGCAGGTCTTATTCTTGGTATTTTCGGCGTTGTGTTCGGCGCGGCAGTTCTCATCGTAAGTATCGTTGTTGAAACGTCACCTATTTTAGGCGTTTTTCCGACGATAGGAACGTATACTGCACCGCTGCCAAGCAGTGATATATAAAAAAGGAGACTAATATGTTATCATCGGAAGAAATTGTTCAATTGTTGGCAAGCCTTATATGGCTGCTTGCGGGAGTCGGTGTTTTCATTGTCGGCATGAATTTCATGAGCGACGCTCTTGAAAAAAGCGCGGGAAGCGGAATGAAAAAGCTGCTCGGAAAGATCAGCAATAACCGCATATCAGGTGTCGGAATAGGTGCGGGAGTAACGGCTATAATTCAAAGCTCGTCCGCTACGTCCGTCATGGTTATAGGTCTTGTTAATGCGGGAGTTATGACTCTGATGCAGGCAACGCCTATCATCATGGGTGCGAATATAGGTACTACCATAACGGGTGTGCTTGTAGCGCTTAAAAACGATTATTTCAACATGGTGATGTATCTTCTTGCATTTGCGGGAGTTATGATGGGCTTCTTCAAGCAGGAAAAAATAAAGATTGCCGGAAGCCTTTGTTCGGGTCTCGGACTTATTTTCGTAGGTCTTAACATTATGAGCAGCGAGCAGGCATTCGGAAGTCCCTTGGTTGAAAATCTGTTTACCAATATTTTCAGCGTTATTGATTTTCCCCTGCTTCTTATACTTGTGGGAATTATATTCACCGCACTCATTCAGAGCTCTTCTGCCGCAACGGGTGTTGTTATAACGATGGTTGGAACGGGAGTGCTTCCTCTTGAACTTGCACTGTTTATCGTTCTCGGTGCGAACATCGGTACCTGTGTGACAGCGCTTCTTGCATCTATCGGAGCAAACGCAAATTCAAAGCGTGTTGCACTTATACACTTTACGTTCAACGTTATAGGTACTGTTCTCTTTACCACGCTTATATGGATATTCAAGGAGCCTGTGGTAAATCTGTTGGTCTCCATCTTCCCGGGTGAAGATCCTATGTCGCTTCAGATGCGTGTATCGCTATTCCACGTTATATTCAACGTTACGACAACGCTTCTTCTTCTTCCCTTTGTAAAGCAGCTTGTTAAATATTCCACTATCGTTATAAAGGATAAAGAAGAGATATCCGAGACAATAACGTTGAAATTTGTCGATGACAGACTTCTTACTATGCCCCCTGTAGCTCTCATGCAGGTTAAAAAGGAAATGGATTATATGCTCAGTTTGGTTGAAGAGAATATGAAGCTTTCCTTTGTTGCAATGGAAACAGGCTCGCTTGAGTACACCGAAAAGATCAGCGGTAATGAGGCTATAATAGACTTTACCAACAGTGAACTTACCAAGTTCTTGATAAAGCTTTCGGTTGACGTTGAGCAAAGTGACGAGCAAACGATAGGATCTTATTTCCACGTTCTTAACGACCTTGAGCGTATAGGTGACCATGCCGAGAACTTCCATGAGATCGGAGAGGAAATGCTCGGTAAGAAAATAAGCTTCTCCGAAAAAGCAAACGGTGATATAAAGCAGATGCGTGATAAGGTTATGCAGATGTTTGAAATAGCCAAGGATGCTTTTGAAAATAAGAACAAGGATAATCTTTCCGATCTGACTGCTCTTGAAAATGACGTTGACGAGATGAAAAAGCATCTTACCGCAAGCCACTTTGCCCGCCTCGCAGAGGGAAATTGCAGCATGGAGGTAAGTCCTTATTATTCATCCTCGGTGGTTGGTCTTGAGCGCGTTGCGGATCACCTTGTAAACATAGGCTACAGTATAATGAACCCAACGGGCTCTCAAAAAGAAAACAACTGATAGAAAAACTGTTTTTTGTAAAACGACAAGGTCGAGACATTCCTGATACGGTGTCTCGACCTTGATTTTTGGTAGATTTATTTTATTTTTATGTTTTTTCTGTATTCAAGAGGTGTTACTCCCTCGTTCTTCTTGAAAAATCTTATAAAATAATTAGTATCGCAAATTCCTGTCGCAAACGAAATATCGTACACGGGAAGATCGGTTTTTGCCAACAGCTCCTTTGCGCGAAAAAGGCGGCGCTTTGCAATATAATCCGAAATACCCATACCGAACTCCGAGCTTGATATTTTGTAAAGCTTGCTGCGCGATATGTAGAAGTGATGGCAGAGAGCGGATACGGAAAGCTCCGTATCAAGATGAGCGTCTATGTATTCTTTCAGCCTGTAAATAAAAATTCCCGTATCGTTTTTAATTATTTCCTTAGTGTAAAGATAATTTGCACACATTGACATCATATTTACAGCCGAATTTATATAAGATTCGCTCGCCGTTGTCATCTCATTGATCTTATCCTCGGTAAGAGATATACCGTACAGGCGCGATATTTCCTCTGCCTTTTTGAGAATATCACTGTGGTTCGTCGGCAATATCTGTCCAAACATCAGATATCCCATATTTATATCCTCGGAATAAATGGGAGCTATCGCTTCTATTACGGAAAGATGGCATTTATATATGTAGGGCGCACGCGTTTTATCACAGATATCAAAGCCAATGTTATCGCACCCGAGACATTTTTCTCTCAGCTCGGGCGAGCTTCTGACCTCGCCGCAAAATGAGCACATACCAACGGGATAAGAGCATATAACCCTCCTATCCGAATCGAAAAGCACTATTTTGAATTTCGTTACGTTGTAAAAGTCTGAAAGAACACGTTCTAGTTCCTCTGTTGAAATTTTAAACATATAAACCTCTTAAAAAATCAAAAATGCTATTTTTGTGTTCCGCTGTTAATTTATTATAACACCTCTTTATGATAAAATCAATAAAAAAAGGAGTTTTATATGTGGTATAAAAAAAGCTACAGAAGGCATCTATGCGATATGCATATAAACGATTGGAGCTCTGAGTTCTTATCGAAATTCTCCCCAGAGGAGTACGTTGAAAATTTAAAAAGAGCAAAAATCGATAATGCTATGATCTATTTGCAGTCTCACGTAGGTCTTTGCTATTACCCGACAAAAACGGGAAAGGTACACGCAGCCTTTGTCGGAAAAGAAGATACCATGAAGAGACTTATTTCGCTTTGCCACGAGGCGGGAATTACCGTAACGGGATACTACAGCCTTGTATATAACACATACGAGCATGACAGACATCCCGAATGGAGAATGCTTAAGGCTAACGGCAGATCCACGCGTGACAATACGGGTAATGACGGAATAATATCTGAATTTTCGGATAAAAACGCAACCTCGCGTTACGGGCTTTGCTGTCCTAACAATGCGGAATATCGCAAATTTGTAGAGCTTCAGATACGTGAAATTGCCGAGTATTTCCCCAATCTTGAGGGTATGTTTTACGATATGCTCTTCTGGCCGCATTTCTGCTACTGTAAGGACTGCCGCGCACGTTGGGCGAGTGAGGTTGGCGGTGAGCTTCCTGAAAAAGAGGATTGGTCGGATAAGGCTTGGCTTCTTCAAAACGCAAAGCGCCGCGAGTGGATGGGAGAATTTGCCTCTTGGGTGACTTCTCTTACAAAAGAAGTTCTTCCTCACGTCAGTGTTGAACATAACGTTTCGCGCTCCGCATCACCGGTAAAGGATGACGGAAATGCAGAAGAGGTAGTTGCCGCTTGCGACTACGCGGACGGAGACAGATACGTTACTCCCTACAATCAGTCTTTCGTTTGTAAATTCTATCAGAGTATTACAAAAAATCAGCCCTTTGAATATATGTTTTCAAGATGTGCCCCCACTCTTGCAACTCATACTCAGATAAAATCAAAGGACACTATGCGCAGCGCTGTTTTTATTACCTCAGCTCACCACGGAGCAACGTTTATAATAGATGCGGTTGACCCTGTAGGAACAATGGACAAAAGAGTTTATGAGAGGATAGGTGAGGTATTCTCGGAGTCCTTACCCTATGAAAAATATTTTATCGGAAAGCCTGTTTACGACGTTGGAATATATTACAGCTTGAAGAGTAAGTTTACCGCCGCAGGCGAGGCGTACAGCAATTACAACGCCACCGAAAATTCGGTTACTACGTTTATAAGAGAAAACGTTCTTTCGGGAATTACAGGTAGCTTCCATGGCTTTGACGAGTATTCGGTTCTTGTTTTGCCGCTCAGCACAAGCGAGGACGCATTTGATAACGGCAGAGTGATAGATTACGTTAAGCGAGGCGGAAAGCTCTATTTCAGCGGTGCTGCAAATTCGGAGCTTATACGCGAGTTCTTCGGTGCAGAGATAACGTCACGCACCAAGGAGCGTGTGGTATATATATCCCCTGAGGACAGCGTTTCAGATGCTTTTGAATATTTTGATAAGGTAAGACCTATAGCATTCTCGTCAAGCGCACCGATTGCAAGCGGTATAGACGAAGAAAAGGTTATAGCTAAAATAACTCTTCCTTATACCAATCAGGATACTTCAAAATTTGCGTCCATCCACTCAAATCCTCCCGGTATTCCCACGGATATACCTGCTATGGCTATGACCGATTACGGAGAGGGTAAGGTTATATGGTCAGCGTTACCGATAGAAACTCAAACTCTGTATGATTACAGAAACATATTCAGAAATATAATAGCGGATGTGCTTGGAGCAAGAAAAAGCATTGTATCGGATGCTCCCTATGACGTTGAGCTGACAGTGTTCAAAACCGAGAACTCTTATCTTATAAGCTCCATTCTTCTCACCAATGAATATAAGGCTCGCACGTTAGCCGACTTTGGTGTGAAGCTCGCGCTTGATAAAGCTCCCTCGGAGGTAGTGCTCCTGCCGAACGGAGAAAAGGTTCCGTTTGAATATAAGGACGGCTTTGTGGAGTTTACATTCAAATCACCGCGTATGTTTGAAATGTATGAAGTAAGAATTTAATAAAAAGGCATTATGCACACTTGACTTTACATTTTTAGTGCATAATGCCTTGATTTTATAGTTTTTCTCTTAATCTTAACAGATTTGAAATAAACTCACGCTCAGTGAGTATTGTCTGCCGTTTTTTGCTTTTTCCTATACTGTGTGAAAGAGGCTTTCTTTCGGTTGCTTTGAGTGCCTCTCTGAACTCAGGGCTTGACGAAAACAACTCGTCGTAAGCGCGCTCGATAAGAGAGGTAAAAGCAGCACCAGAGCGCCTGTAGGGCTTACCCTGCCAGAAAACAATACCCGTAAGCTTCCATAAAAACTTATTTTCTCCTTTATGCTTTGCGGCTTTTCCGAAAAGTGCAGCAACCTCCCTTTGCCGCCTTTTTGAGATAAATTTCAAGGATTGTAAAAATCCCTCCATGCCGCCGCAGAGCACACCGTCAATACAAAAAGAAAAATTGGAGAAATTGGAAAGTTCACCCTCGGGGTAATTTTCGCTGCTGCTGAGTATCTCTACAGTGTCACCTACGTGAATTTTTTTATTTGTCTCGGTTGGCATCAATCATCACAAGCCTTTCCTTTTTTTGAGAAGATGCGTTTTAACCTCTCGTTGTTTCCCTTTATATCTCCAAGATAAAATGAGAGAAGAAATCCGAGAAGCATAAGGATTAGCGAGACTGCCGAGGTACCGTTCAGACCAAGCCTGCAATTATCACTGAGAACACTCGGAATGATAGAAATAAAGAAGCCGAATATTATTGAAAACGTCACGGTATAGAACCTTTTTAAAAGAAAGCTCATAAGAAGCGAAATGAGAACAGCTCCTATAACAAGCCCGACACCTGCGGGAATAAGAACTGAAAGATCGAAATTTGCAAGAGAACTGACATACAGCTCGTAAAGTCCTACAGCTGAAAGTATTACCGCACTGTCAACACCCGGAACTATTGACGATGCCGCAACGGCAACACCGAGAATAACCGACTGAAAAACGTCAGGGCTATCAACCGTCGGAAAAAGATTTTCGCTGAAAAATAAAAGCAAAAGACCGAGAGCTGCCGATGCAGCTATTACTGCGTAGTATTTTTTCGAAAATCCGTTTTTCTTTACCTCAGAATAAAACAACGGTACGGTGCCGAGCACGAGCCCGAGAAAGGCAAATCTTGTCTGAATTTCAAAATTTTCAAGGAAGAAATCTATAACCTTGCTGAAAAGCAGAATTCCTGTGCCGAAGCCTGCCACAAGAGGCAAAAGAAACAAGAGATTTTTTTTGAAATTTTTAAACAGCGTGCTCACCGCATCTATTGCTCTTTGGTAAAGCCCGAAAATAACGAGCAACACGCTGCCGCTGAGGCCGGGGGAAATACCGCCCATTCCAACGACGATACCTTTTAAGAAATTTATCATTTTAAACTCCGTTAATTTTAAAAATTGCCAAAAAAATGATATCACAAATCAGCTCGCTTGTCAATATGTACGAAAACATAATATTTTGCGAAAATTAAGAAAAAAATACCCTTGACTTTTTTGCAGCAAAGTGCTATATTATTAAATCGTGCGAGCGCGTAACGCGCGAAAAACAAAAAACACAAATTGAAAGAAGGCGTTTTTAATGACAGAAACCGCAAGTATTCTGATAACTCTCGCATTGGCTTTGCTCTCGGGCTTGCTTTTGTCCCGTCTTATGAAAAAGCTTCAGCTTCCTGCTGTAACGGCATATCTTATAGCAGGAGTTATAATAGGACCGTATCTTCTCGGAGCTTTAGGGATAGGATTTAATTTTGATACCAATCCTCCGGAAAAGTATTCCATTCTTTGCGATCTTGCTTTAGGATTTATAGCATTTTCGATAGGAAATGAATTCCGCCTGACTCAGCTCAAAAAGATAGGCAAGCAGGCAACCGTAATAGGTATCTTCCAGGCAGTATTTACGGCTATTATCGTGGATACCGTGCTGATTATTCTATCGTTTATATTACCCGACGGTATGCTGCCGATACCTGCGGCAATAATGCTCGGTGCCGTTGCAACTGCAACTGCCCCTGCGGCAACACTCATGGTTGTAAGACAGTATAAGGCAAAGGGCCCCGTTACTGATATACTCCTGCCGGTCGTTGCGATTGACGATGCTGTGGGCCTTATTGTGTTTGCAATTTCATTCGGTATTGCAAAGGCTTTAAACACAGGATCTGTGGATGTCGTATCCATGGCGGTAAATCCCCTGCTTGAGGTAGTGCTTTCGCTTGCACTCGGAGCTGTAATGGGATTTCTGTTTTCTCTTTGCGAGAGATTCTTCCATTCAAGATCAAAGCGTATGGCGGTTTCGGTTACGTTCGTTATGCTCACCGTTGCTATTTCCTCGCTGAGGTTTGAAATAGGAAGCGTACATATAACGTTCTCGTCTCTGCTCGCCTGCATGATGCTCGGTACGGTATTTTGCAACGTATGCGATTTTTCCGAGGAGCTTATGGACAGGGCAGACAGGTGGACGGCACCACTGCTTATACTCTTCTTCGTTATAAGCGGAGCAGAGCTTAATCTCTCGGTATTCGCAAACTGGGTATTCGTTGTCGTCGGTGTCGTTTATATTATTGCAAGATCGGCGGGAAAATATTTCGGTGCAACAATAAGCGCCAAGGCAACAGGCTGTAACGAAAACATTGTAAAATATCTCGGAATAACTCTTCTCCCCCAAGCGGGCGTTGCGCTCGGAATGGCAAGCCAGGCATTGGAATTCGGCGGTGAGATAGGCGTTATGGTACAGAGCATCACGCTCTTTGCGGTGCTTATATATGAAATTGTCGGACCGTTCTTGACTAAGGTAGCACTTACCCGTGCAGGTGATATAAAGGCAGAGGGTAAGGTGAGCGCAAGAGATACGGCAAGAAAGGTGATAGACGAGAGAAAGGGCTCGGAGTCAGAGCACTCTCATCATCATCACAGGCATGCAAGGCACGACTAATCACAAAATCCGAGAAAACACGAGAAAAAACGGCAAAAAATCTCGAAAATAAAAGCCTTGGTGCGTTTTATTTCAAGAAAAACGCACCGAAAGACAAACAAGGCTCGTTATCGGCTGCAAAGACCTTTGACAAAATCCAAATAAAATGGTAGAATATAGGTGTGAAAGAAATTCGAGCTTTCACGTAAGACTCGCGGAAAATATATTATAAAAACGTCGTACCGCAGTCAAAAATACTATTTTTGGAGGAAAAAATGGCTTTTACGTTTATTTTCGGAGCAATATTTGCACTCGTTATTGCAACAGGTGTAGCAATTGTCGGATGGACTTTCTATAAGTCCGGGCAAAAAAAGGTTAACGTTTTCGGAGTTATAGTCGCGCTTGTCGGACTTATCGGCATAATTTTAATTCCTGCGAGCTTCCATACGGTTGAGGCAGGTGAGGTTGCGGTAGTAAAGCATCTCGGAGAAGCAAGAACTGTGCGTAATGCAGGTACATATTTTGATTTTTGGGTCACGGAAAAGTATGAATATTACGATTCCAAGGTTCAGAACATGGATATCGCAACGCAGGCATATTCCAAGGATGCGCAAACGATGACTATCGCTATGAATATTCAGTATAAGATAGATGACAGCAAGGTACTTGATATTGCAAATCAGTACGGTACTATAGATCTGCTTGCTAACCGTATTCAGTCGATAGCAACGGAAAAGGCTAAGGCAACGCTGTCCTCATATTCGGCAATGAATATAATTGAAACACGCTCTTCCATATCTCCTCTTGTAGAGGAAAGCATAAAATCCGCTGTTGACGAAGCGTACTGTGTGCAGATAGTAGCGGTAGTTCTTACAAATATTGATTTCTCCGATGCGTTTGAAAAAACCGTAGAGGATAAGATGATAGCCGAGCAGGAAAAGCTCAAGGCGGAATACGAAAAGGAAACGGCTATAGTCAACGCTGAAAAGGAGCTGGAGGTAGCGAAGCTTGAAGCTCAGGCAAAGCTTGAGGTGGCAAAGGCAGACGCAGAGGCACAGATAGAGGTAGCACGTGCTGAGGCACAGACTGTAAAGCTTAAATCCATTGAGGTTGCAAGAGCACTCGGCTTTAATATCAATGAAACCGAGATAACCGATGAAAACGGAGTTGTCACGGCAGTTGAATATGAGATAGACTTTGAGGGGAAAACGGCTGATGAAATAAAGCTCATTACCGATTATCTCAAATACATTGAATATTTGTCAAAATGGAATGGCGAGCTGCCCTCTGTTATGACGGGGGATGCGGCAACGGTGATGATACCTGCCGACCTCACGGCATAAGACGCTGAAAGAGGTTAATTCATGAAAAAGATTTTTAAATTTATAAGCAAGCTTATTCTTTCGCTTGTATGTATAGTGCTAGGTGCAGCTATACTTGTCGTAGGCGGTTTGAATATTGCAAAGTTCGGTATATATGCGGATTACTATTCCGTAAAAACGGATATTTGTAAAAATCCCGGTCTTGGTGACGGTTTTATATGTCAAGGTATTTGCGCGGTCGATACCGAGGATAAAATGCTTGTTTCGGGATATATGAATGATGACAGCGCAAGCAGAATATACGTTACCGATACCGATAACAATTCCTATTACGTATCCTTAACGAGCGATGGTGAAGCCTTTACGGGTCACGCCGGCGGTATAGCCTCGCAGGGTGATAAAATATACGTTGCATCGAATAAAAAGATACACGTTATATCCCTTGATACAGTCCTCAGAGCAAAGAACGGTGACACAGTGAGCTTTGAGGAGTCTATACCCACAAGCACTTCCGCATCGTTTATATATGCGGATGAAAATTACGTTTACGTCGGTGAGTTCCATAACGGAAAAAACTATATTACCGAGCATAAATACACCACGCCTGACGGTGAGAATTCGGCTATTGTTTGTCGCTATCAAAAAGACGATCTGACACAGCCCGACAAGATATATTCTATAAGAGATGAGGTTCAGGGAATATGCTTCACGCCTGACGGAAAGGTTGTTCTTTCAACCTCTTACGGTCTTGCAGACAGCTTCTATTACGTATACAACGAAAGCGATGCGATAAAATCCGAATATATGCTTGACGGGGCACCCGTGTATTACTTAAACAACTGTATTAAGGAAATAAAGGGTCCTGCCATGGCGGAAGGACTTGAGTATTATGACGGAAAAGTAATAACGCTCACCGAAAGTGCATCAAATAAATATATATTCGGAAAGCTCTTCTTCGCATACTATATAGTAGGGCTGGAAATCTAGTTTTAAATAAAAAGCGGCAGGCATCTTGTAATAAGAGCTTGCCGTTTTTTAGCGATTTATTAAAGCTTGTGGAATACGGGCGTTCGCCCCTCAAAGGTGCATACGTATCCGAAAACGTCTTTGGCTATCTCAATTGCACCGTTAATATGCGCTCCGACACGTTCCGCGGTGTGTGCATCCGAGCCTATTGTTATTATCTCACCGCCAAGCTCGCGAAATCTTTTGATAATATCAAGCGACGGTAAAAAATCTCCGACGCTATCAATACCATCCGTGTTGATCTCAAGCCCTTGTCCGCGCTCGGCAAGAATTTTCAGTATTTCGTCAATAATATCGGAGAAGTATTCGTATCTGATAGGGGTGCGTGTTAAATTACAGGGGGATTTTGATATGTACGTAAGGTGTCCGAGTACGTCAAATCCGTCGTGCATCTTTACACATTCAAGCGTTTCGCAAAGATGCTCCGAGAACGCTTCTTCCACGCGCCTTCCCTCCCAGAATGAGGCACAGCGGTACGGTGCTTTATCTTTAACCTCATGCACAGAGCCTATGACGAAATCGAAATGTCGCTTATCAAGAAGCTCTGTAAGCTTTTCTTTATTCCATGGCATAAGTCCGAATTCAACGCCGCGCCTTATCAGAAGCTTATCAGAGCGAAGCCCGTCATAAGCGGAACTGTAGCTTTCAATATCAAATTTTATTTTAAAAGGATACCTATAGTCGCTGAAATCGTAATGATCGGTAAAACATATTTCGGCAAGTCCGCGATTTTCTGCCGCCTTTATAATATCGGTAGGGCTTGCAACCGAATCGTGCGATACGCTGCTGTGCAGATGAAAATCAAACATAAAAATTCCTCAAATCTTCATTATCGTATTTTCTCAAATCGGTAATAGCTCTTCATTCTCGTATCTATAGAATACGATCTGCATAAAGCATACAATATTTCTGATTTTTTTGCAATAGAGTTCTTAATATTGGAAAATTCTCAACATTTATCATTTTTATTGCGATTTTGAGAAAATGTGACGATTTGTCGGCGTAAAAATGAATTTTGCAGCAATTTATTGCCGATGTCAAGCGTGGCGCGGTAAATATTAAATATTTTAAAAAATATGTACAATCGAAGAAAAGTGTGGTATCATATAAACAAGAAACGCATTTTGGAGAGTATCTTATGAAAATAGTTATTATAGGGCTCGGAACGATAGGCAAAACAGTGCTTCGCGCTCTCTCGGCAGAGGATCACGTTATAACGGTAATAGACGGAGACCGCGAAAAGGTCGAGGGACTTATAGAAAAATATGACGTGTCGGGCGTTGTCGGCAACGGTGCGTGTATGGATATTCAAAGGGAAGCTAACGTAAAGGATGCAGATCTTGTAATAGTCCTGACTAACAGCGACGAGCTGAATATCGTTGCATGCCTTGTCGCAAAAAAGGTTGGTGCTAAAAACACCGTAGCCCGTGTCAGAAATCCTGATTATGCAAGGCAGATAACCGACATGAAAGAGGAACTCGGTATATCAATGATAGTAAATCCCGAAAAGGATACGGCAACCGAAATATTCAACCTGATAAACCTTGCCTCGGTAAGACAGGTAGAGTATTTTGCAAAGGGCAGAGTTCTGCTCGCTCAAATAGTTGCCGAACACGGGTGCGCGCTTATTGGAGAAACGCTGATATCTCTTTCAAAAAAACTCACCTCAAAAGTGCTTGTATGCGCTGTGCAAAGGGGCGATGACGTTATAATTCCTACGGGTAATTTCGAATTTGCCGAGGGTGATAGAATACATTTTACCTCAGATGCAAACTCTCTGCGCAATTTCCTTGCAGATATAAATCTCGAAAGGTCTCCTTTAAAGAATATAATGATAGTCGGCGGTGGTAAGATAGGCTTCTATCTTGCTGAGGAGCTGTCGAAAAAGAAGTACAAAATAAAGCTGATAGAAAGTGATAAAACAGCGGCGGAGAGATTGGCAGAGCAGCTACCCCGTGTAACGGTAATACACGGTAACGGTATCAGGCACGATCTTCTTATCGAAGAGGGAATTGAGGCTATGGATGCGTTCGTTGCGCTCACGGACGTTGACGAGGAAAATATGGTCGTATCCATGTTTGCAAATAAAGCCAAGGTGCGTAAGACTATAACGCAGATAAAGAGCGACGACCTTTACAGCATGCTTGGTGAGCTCGGAATAAAGAACAACGTATCTCCGAAAAACATTGTAGCAGACAGAATACTGAGCTACGTCAGAGCACTTGCAAACCGCGGCGGCAGCAGCAACGTGCAAACGCTTTACCGTTTGGTTGATAACCGTGTTGAGGCATTAGAGTTTTTTGCGATGAAGCCCGAACCGATACACGGACACCCCTTTAAGGAGCTCAAGCTCAAGAAAAATTGCCTTGTTGCATGCATTATACGGGAAAACGAGGTTATCATTCCCGACGGTAATTCCTGCATCAAGCTCGGAGATAGCGTAATAGTTGTAACCACACATAAAAACTTTGATGATCTTTCGGATATTCTGGAGTAATTATGAATTATAAATTACTTGGCAAAATACTTGGAAAAATAATGATACTTGAGGGTATTCTGATGCTTGCGCCGCTTGTGATAAGCATCGTTTACGGTGAGCCGCTTTCGCACAAGCTCGCGTTTCTCATTCCGATTCTTGCTCTCGGTGCGATAGGCGCGCTTATGCAGCTCCCTAAGCCGAAGCGCGGTTCAATGTATCAAAAGGAAGGCTTTGCACTTGTTGCGGTAGTCTGGATAGTAATGACACTGTTTGGAGCGCTTCCGTTCGTTATAAACGGTGATATTCCGAATTACGTTGATGCTTGCTTTGAAATCATGTCGGGCTTTACGACTACAGGTGCCAGCATAATAACGGACATCACGCTGATATCTCATTCCTCACTGTTTTGGAGGAGCTTTTCTCATTGGATAGGTGGAATGGGAATACTTGCTTTCGTGCTTATATTTATCCCGGAGAGCAATGACGGCTCGGCTATGCATCTGCTTCGCGCGGAAAGTCCCGGTCCTACTGTCGGCAAAATTGTCTCTAAAATGAAGATGACGACGAGAATACTTTACCTTATATATCTCGGAATGACGGTGATCGTAGCAGCTGTTCTTATGCTTGACAAGCCTGTTGCGGGGTATGAGAGTGAGAAATTCTTTTTCAGCCTTTTAACGGCATTCGGCTGTGCCGGCACCGGTGGCTTCGGCTTCATACCCGGCAGCATGGAGCTATTTAATCCCTTTACGCAGTACGTAGTTTCAATATCTCTTCTGCTTTTCGGGTGCAATTTTGCGCTCTATTACCTTATTCTCATAGGCAAAATAGGCGCGCTCTTGAGAAGCGAGGAGTTTAAGGCTTACGTTTTAATAGTGTCAGCTTCGGTTGCTGCCATCTTTATCAGCCTTATTTCGGGAGTCGGGGAATTTCCAATGGATTATACTACCGAGGAGGCGTTCAGGCATTCGCTGTTTCAGGTTGCATCCATAATAACGACTGCGGGATTTTCTACTACCGACTTCAACGTGTGGCCGTCATCTGCGCAAACGGTGCTCGTCGTGATAATGTTTTTTGGTGCTATGGCAGGCTCCACAACAGGCGGAATGAAGCTTTCGAGAATAGTTATAGCCTGCAAGGGCGCATATATAAACGTGAGAAAGCTTATAAATCCAAGATACGTACCCAAAGCGAAATTTGAAGATAAAACGCTTGAAGAAAAAACGATCAACGACGTTTTTTCCTTCATGACAATGTATATTTTCATACTGCTTGCAGCGGTGCTTTTGCTGTCGTTTGATCCCGTAAACGGGCAGATAATAACAATAGTCTCGGATGCCGGAGAGTACACCGAAGAGCATGGCTTTTTCAGTAATTTTTCCGCTGCGCTCGCTTGTATTTCAAACGTAGGTCCTGCGTTTGAGGCGGTAGGTCCGTATTCAAGTTTTGCTGAATACAGCATCTTTTCAAAGATCGTTTTGACGTTCACGATGCTCCTCGGCAGGCTTGAGATACTTCCCGTTTTGATACTGTTCAGTCCGAAAACGTGGAAAAAGGTTTAAAATTAAAGAGCTGTGATACGGGTGTGAAAATCCCAAAGTCAGAGCTGTGCTCTGAAAGGCAACGAATACGGTATATCTCGAAAGAGGTATGCCGTTTTTGCGTTTTCGTCTATAAATCAGTGCTTGTCAAGATAATTGACGTTGTTGGTTTGCTGGAAATATCACAAAAGCGGCGAGCCGAAGCCCACCGCTAAAGTCGTTTATAATTTTTTCTTTTTAATAATAACGTAGATAATAACAAGCAATATAACGCCTGCTGCCAACGCACCGACAATAATTATAATTGCTTTTGGGGATTGGTTGCAACAACTTTTTTTGGGGATTTCTTCTGTTACCGAATAACCGCAAACACAGGATTTTTCTTTAGTACCGTTTTCATATTCGGTTGCTTCTTTCGTCACTATCAAATCTCCAAATGTGTGGTTTTCGGTTTCAAATTCTCCACATTCGCAGATACATCCATGCGTTGCATCATCGATCTTACTCCAATTTTCAAAACCGTGTTCTGTTTTTTCTAATTCGCTTTGACAAATGGAACATATTTGCCAATGATGCGTTTCGTTTTTCATATAATCACTTTGGGGGTGATGTTCGCCCTCGGAGCACGTTACATGAACGTTGAAAACCGCAGTAGACGATCCGTAAACAACGGTTATCTCTTGATCACCGCACTGAGATAAAACAGTAGGTCTACAAATGTACCCTGTAGTTATTAATTGCTCGTTTAGTTCAAGAATTAATCCTTCCGAATTCAGTGTGTCACCGACAATATATTGAAGTTTTGACGGTGGTTCCTTTATAATCAGTTCTGCCGTATTACCAATAATAGCATAAAGGCTGAAATGCTCTGTTTCAAAAACGAAATAATTGTCTTCGATATGTGCATCGAGCATTGTCCAAGAACCATCGTTTTCCTGCCTGTAAATTTTGCCGGTATTACCAATCATATCTTTGGGAATAGGTATATACACTTTAACATTACCGTTTGGCTGTACATTCTTATCGTTTTTTACAAAGCTTATATTATAAAGTTCGTATTTTTCAAGAGGATTATCACTGTCTAAAATCACGTCAAGTGTGTCGCTGCCGGAGACCTTAAAAACTTGAAGTACCGCTTCAGAATCTATATTTCCATTGGTGTTCACCACCACACCGTGGGGATTGATATAGCCTTCGTCAACGGACGAAAAAGCCGTGGCATACGGTTCGTCAATGGATTGTGCAATATGGATAGCTCTGAGCATCTTATTCGTATAACCGGTAAATGCAAAACATGCTTTCAATGCAAAACCGGCAGTACCGCTAAATTTGGCAAATGCAGATTCTCCCACACCGGTTGCGCTTTGAAATATATGTTTCCACTTAATACCCATAGAATTCAAAATATCTTCAAAATCATCTGCAAAATTCGAATAGGCATCACTTGCTTCCTCTGTCAGTAATTTTGTCGCAAAGTCTTCCGTTTCTTTTTGCAAGGTTGTATTAAAAATATCTATCCAAGCATCGCGCTTGCTTGGGTCCTCCAATATCTGTCCCATAAGCGTTTCGATAAACTCACTTTTATCAAGCTCTTCATTGATATTAAGCGATATCACAGTTTCAAACCAAGTTACCGTCGCTTCAAACAATATTTCGCTTGCATTATAGAAAAACGTTCCTGCTGATTCGGAAAAATTGTTTGAAATAACAATATATCCGCCTTCCGGGACCTCAATGTTGGTTATAGGAGTATGCTTTGCGAAGGAAGCCTGCTGATACGTCAGTAGCTTGTTGTTTGCCAAATCGGAAATGAGATAAACAGCTTGTTCACCGGTATCCCAAAGGCTTGAAATATCACTGTATTTTTCAATGGGATAGCTTTTTATCCAAGTATCATTCGCATCATAAACATCCACTGCACCGGTATGATATTTACTGTTATAAACATCCATAGATACGTAATAATACGAACCTTTTGAGATGCAGTTATAGTTGCTGACATACAGTCCATTCAGATCATATATGTTGGTTGACAGACCGTCGCTTGCGGCGGCGATACCGTTTATGTTGTATGTATAAGATTTCGTGTAATTATCGTATACGTTAATTATACAGGAAGTATTTGCTCCGCTTTTCGTATCGGTTATCGTAATATTGGTTGTGCCTTGCTTTTTTCCGATAACTTCAACAGAGTATCCGTATTCGGTTTCTTCGTATTCGGAAAGCTCTATAATGGTAGGATCACTGATAGCTATAGACATCTTTTCCCAATTCCCGATCAACTCTCCCTTTTCGATCAATCCGAATGCAAGCCACATGCTTTTATTTGTTTGTACGCTTAATGATTTTTCTGTTGTAAATACTGCTATAGCGGTGTCCTGCTGAGACTCACTGAGAGCGTACTCGTAAGGACCGGCGGATAGAGTGCTCTCAAATGTAAACGAATAAGAATTCCAATCTTCATAAATCAGCTTGACCCCAAAATTAAAGATAGGAGTTATTGTGTTTTCATCAGATAAAATTGAATTATGCGATGAGTCTAAATCAAGCTTTATATTATAATTGCCGAAAAAATCTATTAATTCAGCATCAAAATCATCGTTAAGCGATTGAATAAGTTCTGCATCCTTTAGCGTACCGTTATCGAAGGTATAAGCAGTATATTCAAAATCCGAACTACCGCCGGCTGTTTTGGTAAATGAGGCAGTATATTGAATTTTCTCCCCATTGTAATTCAAAATCCAATAATCAGGCGCAGTTCCTTCATACAGACCGCTCTTTACAGAACTTTCACAAACAATAAAAATTCTATCATCAACTTCAACAATTGACATATTTATGTTTTTTTGATGGCCTTCATTTTCACATAAATCTATGCATGGATAAGTTGTATTGGGATTAAACGCAGAAAAAATGCTGTTATCCGCCAAAGTAACTTGATTGTTTTCTATTTCATACACGCCCATATTGATTGTGTAACCAAAGTTATATTCCTGAGTATAAATTACCAATAACTCTTTTGAGTTATCCAAGTCATAGTCGAATATGGAAGCGCTTAAAATGCCTTCTGGTGAAAACCAATTTTCTGTAGTAGAATTTACTGTGCCTGTTTGCACAGCATCAAAGCTGCCATACCCGGGAATTAAAGTGTTTTTCAAATAATCTTTAAATATTTCAACTTCATCCGCACCGCTGACCGTATTATTGTACTCCGATGCATCAGCGAAAACTCCAATGGGTACGGTACATAAAAGCATTGCCATTGAAAGAAAAACTATCAAGACCTTTTTTGCGTTATTCATCTGATTGTCCTCCTCCTGCGTCCTTTGCTTATTTGATTTTATGTATAGCCCTGTATTCGGTGGGCGAGGTTCCTTTTGCGCTTTTGAATGCCGCTGCAAAATAAAACGGATCACGGTAGCCCGAAAATTCTGCGATATCCTTTATTTTCAGGTTGGTTTCAAGGAGAAGCTTAACTGCGTTTTCCATCCGCAGCCCCACGTAATAGGCGTACGGCGATATTCCCATAACCTCGCGAAAAATATGCTGAAAGCGGTCGCGGCTCACGTTCATCATCCGTGCAAAAAGCTCCGCATCATAATCCTCTGCAAAGGAGTGCTCCATTCTGTCCGTTACAGCCTTGATAAGCAGCCTCTCCTCGCGCTCATCTGCGGTGGGAGATATCTGAGAGAAAAGGCGCAGACACAGATATTCAGCTCTCAGAGAGGCGTGAGCTCCGCCCTCCCCGACTGCTGCTTGAATACCGTCAAACAGCTTTGGGATGTCCTTTGACGCTGCGCTTATCGGGGTCTGCCTTTTGATACCAAGCGAGGTAAAAAGCTCGTACATATCACTTCCCGAAAAATGAAGGTATCTATATACGGTATTATCTTTGGCTAGGGTTGCGTACTGTTGCCTTTTTTGAGGCTC
The DNA here is from genome assembly GCA_964617165.1 of uncultured Ruminococcus sp. Classification (GTDB taxonomy): domain Bacteria; phylum Bacillota; class Clostridia; order Oscillospirales; family CAG-272; genus UBA1740. Next base: position 29,247 of record CAZTWE010000002.1, on the reverse strand, counting down.
ATATATCCATATTTGTTGTGCGTTCAACTCTGCACCGAAAAAATTCATCCTACCGCGCTCACAGAAAAAGAGCGACCAGTCGCTCCTGCCGTGCTCTCTTATCGTCATGTGGTTGTAGCGCGAGCCCTTGATAGTACCGCATGAGGTTATTGCTGCGGTATGAGCGGTTGCTGTCGCTTGCCTGTCAGCGTAGCCGTTATAAATTCTGAAATCCTGCACAAAAGCTCTCCTTACCGTTTTTTTTATTATAGCAGATACAAAATGCCATTGTCAATAAAAATAGCAATATTTCAAAGGGTTCCGGCTAAAATAGCAGAAAAACATATTGTATAGTGACAGAATAACCATTATAATTAGAATACCGACAGGCATGGTGCTTGAAGAAAAAAACAGGAGAAGCTTACTATGAAAAAGATAGCCTTTATAGGTGCGGGAAGCGTTCAATTTACTACCGCTGTGGTGAATGACCTTACTACCTATCCCGCTTTTGATGATGCGCATATATGTCTTATGGATATAAATGAATATCATCTTGCCGAGATAACCAAATGCGTTGAGAGGATAAAATCAGAGCGCGGCGTGAATTTCAAGATTACCGCGACAACCGACAGAGAAGATGCGCTCCGCGGTGCGGATGCTGTGCTTTGCACCGTGTTCAACGGAGACGTTGACGTGTGGCGTCATGAAATAGAGATACCAAAAAAATACGGAGTGGATATAAACGTCGGTGACACGCGAAGCGTTTCCGGTATTTTCAGGGCGTTGCGTAATATCCCCCTGATGCTTGAAATATGCGCCGATATAGAAAGGCTTTGCCCGAATGCGGTATTCCTGAACTACACAAACCCGATGAGCATGCTCTGCAAAGCTATGCAGACCTATACCAAGGTTGACGTAACGGGGCTCTGTCACAGTGTTCAGGGAACGTCTAAAATGCTTGCAGAATGGGCGGAATGTGACTACTCAGACGTTGAGTACACCTGCATAGGTATAAATCACATGGCGTTCTTTATAAAGCTTGAGTACGGCGGAGAGGACATGTATCCGATACTTCGTGAGAAAATAAAGCTCCCGAAATACTACAACAAGGAAAAAGTAAGAAACGAGATATTCAAGACCTTTGGATATTACGTCACGGAATCGAGCGGTCACAATTCCGAGTATACACCGTGGTTCAGAAAGAGGCCCGACCTTATCCGCAAGTTCTGCTCCCCCGTTGGCTCTAACTGGAACCCGGGCGAATACGGTTTCTCCCTCAATCTTCGCCGCGATCCCGACAGATACAAGAAGATCATTGAGGCGTGGATGAAAAAGCCCTTGCCGGAGGGTAGGAGCCATGAATACGCAGCAAATATTCTCAATGCAAGAATAGGCGACCATACACCGTTTGCATTTAACGCAAATATCATAAATAACGGCTCGATTACAAATCTTCCATACGATGCATGTGTTGAGATACCCGTTATAGCAGATGAGCGCGGATATACCAGAACGTTTGTCGGTGCGTTGCCCGATGCCGCGGCAATAATGGTTGCTCAAACTGCGGGTATAGAAAATCTTGTCGTAAAGGCATGGGAGAAAAAATCGCGCGAGATGGTTTATCAGGCAGTGTCGCTTGATCCTCTTTGCTCGGCTGTGCTTAGTCTTGAAGAAATAAAAGAGATGTGCGATGAGCTGTTCGCTGTTAATAAGGATTACCTTGGAGACTTTAAATAAAAATCAATGGGCTGTCGCATTTAGGCGTAATCGGAAACAAAATTGGCGAGGTAGAAAGAAATTTCTGCCTCGCCACTGCTTTTTTATATCTGATCAGAAAATAAAGGTTGAAAATCCGCTAAGAGTAGCGTATTTCTCCGTTTTTACTCGAATGAAGCTGTTACGTAGCAAATGCGACGTAACGGCATTTTTTTGAAAGTGATACGGCAAGATGTTAAATTATTCAGCCTCGTTCAGTGCCGAATACTTATCGTAGTAATAATAGTAAATATCCGAAAGATATTCTTCAAAGCTTTCGGTAGGAACGAGAAGTGCCGTTGCTTCCGACATTTCGGTTTTGAACTTCTCTATAGCTTCCGTATTCTCGGCATCCTCTGCGATCATAACGTATGCCGCCTCGGCTTCAAATATAGCCTTTGCAAGCGCAAGCTCCTGTTCGGTGAGAACGGTTGCAAGGAATTTCTCGATTGCCGAATAGTAAAGAACGTCAACGTCAAAGGTGAAGAACGTGTTCTGATCTGCCGAGTTGAGTGCACGGAATGCCTGCATCAGTCTGAGAACGGTATCTTTGTCGGTCGTATAAGTACCGTCGAAATCGGTCATCATGAGGTATGCCGCATCTGCAAGGAACGCATCAATGCCCGATACCTCGTAGATCTCCCAAGCCATGTAGAGAGTCTTGTTACCCGCATCATCGGTTGAGGTAATGGTCGAATACATCATGTATCCTGCAAACGTGCCGCTTACGTCATAGAATTTGCGGTCAAGAGTCATGGACTTCTCACCAAATTCATATTCCTTGGTGTAGAGTGCAAGAAGAGCAGCGGCATCGGTTTCACCGGCAGCCACAACGTTTCCGTAAAGCACCTTTGCCTTTTCATAAAGAGCAAATACAAGTGCGTGAACTCCGTCCTTATCAAGCCCCTCCTCGGTTGATGTGAAGAATTCGTTTACCTTGTCAAACGCACAAAGGGTATTGTAAAGTTCCTCGAAGCTTGAAGGTGCGGTTACTTCCGCAGTTCCGTTTATTACGTTATAAATGCTAACGTATTTGTTGTAACATTCGCCAACGTACTGATTGAATATAGCTTCATCCTCGTCGGAAAGATCATCGTATGCTGTAGTAAGCTCTCCCATAACGGTTTTGAAATCATCAAGCGCGGATGCCTTGAAGTTGATGAGCGAGAGGTTTTCTATAGCAAGAAGCATCTTCTGGAAGAGAGGATCCGCTGCCTCGGGCAGACATTCAAGGTAATAGTTTGCTATAAGATAAACGAACGTGCTCCGTGCGCTGTTTGAATAATCAAGAACAAGAATGTTTCCGTTTGAGGAGTCATACTGGAAATGCATAGAACAAAGGAATGCGTGAACCTCTGCGGGGGAAAGCTCTGCAAGTGCGTTGAACGCAGCAACAAACTCTTTCTCGTTTGCCTTGGGATCTTCAATGCCGAGCAAGTAAAGATCGTAGAGCGCAAGGTAGGTTTTCCACATTTGCTCAAGAGTCGCACTGTCAAGGCCCTCGCCTGCATGATAAATGTATCCGAAGCCGTATACCGGGCTATCGTTTTCATCATATCCCAAAAGAGCCTTTTTGATGTTTTCGTTGAATATATCATCGCCCTCGATGATGTTGTAAACGTCAAGGGCAAGCTTATCTTCACCGCTCTTTATCTCAGCAGCGTATACCTGCGACTTGTAGTAAGCATCAAACAGTGTTACGGTGTCGTAAAGGTATGCTTCGCCTGTCGATGCATAGTTCCAGCAGGTCTGAACGTCGTAGCTCGCATTGTAAAGCTCCTCGTACCATGACTGAAGCTTGCCGGGCATGGGAAGTTTGTTCCAAAGAGTTCCTTCAACCGCAGTCTTGGGATCCTCAACTGCGTACATGTAGTAGGAGTAGATAATGTCAATAATATCGTCGTTAGTTCTCCATGCGGAAGCACGCTGATATATAGCGGCGTATCCGAGACCGATGAACTCACTTGCGGTTATTCTGGCGACCTCCTTGGTGATAGCGGAGGCATATTCGGTTGTCGAAAGATCTTCAACAGTCCAATCGTCGGGAATAACGGAGAAGGCATCGTATACCTTCAGTGCCTGATCAAGTATTGCGATCAGATAATCGTTGCTCTCTGCGCTGAGAACAAATACGTAATCTGCAATGGTTATCTTGTTAGCGATAACGGTTTTTGCAAAATCTGCATAAATATCGCGCAAGATATCACCGTAGGTGTTGATCTTTTCGTTGGGGTCCTTAAGCCTGTCACGGTCGGTCTCAACGGCATCGTAGCTTTCTGCATAAAGAGTGAAATATCCGTCGGAGGTTATTCCAAAGCTTCCCGAGTAGGTTTCAAGCTCCTTGATATACATATCGTTTATGTATACTGCCGCAGGACGTACGATTGTGTTTATCTCATCCTCACTGAGAGATTTTTTCTCAGCGTTCGTGAGCTTGTAGTATTCCTTGATAGCATCAAGCGCGGCAAGACCGTGCCCCTCGTCTATTGTGACCTCATCCTTCGACCAGTCAAGATCAGCGAGCTCCTCTATTCTCTGCTTTACAATAGAAATGCTGCTGTAAACTACGGTAATGGGGAATTTGTAAGTCTTTCCCGCGTATTCGAAAACGACCGTTTGATCTGCGGGAGTATCTCTGTTTTCGATAGTAACGTCTTCGGGCTTAAATCCGCTTACCTTTACCAGCTCGGAATTGAGATATACAAACTTGGAGAAGCTGGAATTGCCGGATGCCTTGATAGTAAAGTATCCGCCCGAAAAATCGAGCTCGGTATCATGACTGCTGTAGTCGTCTTTATAGGGCTTTGTGAAAACGACCTCGCCGACGTCATATACGTTTACGCTGAAATCGGCTTCGTAGTCCTCACCTGCGCTGCCCTTATAGCCTACCGTAACGGTTGCTGCGCCCGATTTGGATGAATCAAAGGACTTGACGGTAACTGTAGAATCGCTGAGATTTACCGTAAACGTAGTTGCGTTGTCTCTGGCTATTCTGAGCCTGCCCTTCGAGGTGTCAAGCTTATCACCGACAAAATAATTTGTTTCAAAGTTTTCCGCAACCATACGTGCAATTACGTTTACTTCGATGGTTGTTGTCTTTTCCTTGTAGGTTATGGTAAGAGTCTGTTTTCCGATAGTGTCTTTGTCATAACCGGTAACGGTTACGTCCTCACTGTTCATGGGGATCGAGGTCTCCTCCCCGTCCACAATAGCGGTAATAACACCGCCGGAAAGGTCAAGATCCTGGCCCTCTACGTAGACCGTGCGTGGTTTGCCCGAGTTCAATACAACAATATCGCTGACTACGCTACTGTTGCAGCCGGTAAGCATCGCCGCACATGCTAAGATCATGACCAGGACTGCGATCATGATAATTTTAATTTTACGGTTATTATTCATTTTCTTATCCTGTCTTAGGTATTGTTGTTTTCCTCTGCGCCGTCGGCGTTACCGTTATCGGTCTCACCGCTGCCCATGCCGTCACCCTCGGTAGCACCCTCGCCTGCGGTGGTATCATCCGCAGGAGGAGGGGTTACGTCTTCTGCATATACAGCATAGAGTGCGGTGCCGTCCGTAGCTTCGGAAAGCTTATCTGCCGTGTATGCGATTTCTTTGTCCTCAGCTGTAAGCGACCAGCCTGAGAAAATATAGCCTTCACGCGCGGGAGCTATGGATATGTTCGGTGCATCTATATTGTCGATTGCATCGGCATGCTTTGTAAAGGATACGACGTAGCTTCCGTCATCGGAAAGTGTACAGCCCCATACAACAGGGCGGAAGGATGTGTTCCAGCGCTCATCCCAATATGCGGGAACAAACTCTGTCTCACAGAAAACGGTTGCCTTGCTTATTCCGTAGAATGCGTGCTTTCCGACTACCTCAAGCCCCGCGGGCAAAATAACGGAGGTAGCATTTGAACAGCCGCGGAATGCATAATTTCCAATGGAAACGACGCTTGCGGGAATTACTATTCTGTCAAGCCCCTTGCAGCCGTAGAATGCAAAGCTTCCGATGTTCTCAACGTTCTTTCCGATCTCAAGCTCTTTTATAGACTCGCATCCGCGGAATGCATAGCTTCCTATGGAAACGATGCTGTCAGAGAACTCGATACCGTTAAGAGACGTGCAGTTGTAGAACGTATAATCGGGAATTTCGGTTATGCCTGCACCGATCTTTACGCTCTTGAGGTTGGAGCATTTGTAGAATACGCGCGAGCCAACAGTCGTAAGGCTGTCGGGCAGAACGATATCGGCAATTCCGACACAGTTCTGGAATGCACGCTCACCGATGCTCTCAATACCCTCGTGGAGAATAACCTCTCCCTTGAGGCAATCCTCGGGGTCATCAATGTATATCTGGCTGTCTCCGAGGTTTACACATCCGAAGAATGCGTAAGGTCCGATTTCTTTAACCGAGCCCGGAATATCAAGTCCGACCATTGACTGGCAATTGTAGAATGCGCTTCTGCCTATGTACTTTGTTCCGCTCGGGATGACCGTTACACCGTCAAGCACCACCTCACTCTCTGCCGAGAATGCATCGTTTGTAACGAACCACGTGCTTGCACAGCCGTAGAACGCGTAATCACCGATATGTTTAAGATCCTCGGGAAGCGAGATATAAGGAGTGTACTGACAATTGTAGAATGCGGCTCTGCCGATGTATTCTACGGAATCGGGAATGGTTATCGTGTAGAATATCAATCCATTGTAGAAGCTGTAATTTGCAATACCGCGAGTACCGTCCTTTATAACAACGTCGGTATAAAAACCTTCCTTGAGCGAAACAGCCCAGTCGTCAATATAGACAACGTCGGAGGCTTCGGTATATGCACGGGTATCGTTAAACGCTTGTGTGCCTATTGAGGTAACTGTTGCGGGCAGATCCAATGAGTTAAATCGGCTACAGCCGTAGAACGCATAGTTTCCTATGGTTTCAAGGCTTGTTCCGACGGTAACGTCGGTGAGCACCTTGCAGTAAGCAAAGGCACTGGCATCTATTGAAAGAAGTGAATCGTCGAAGATGACCTCCCAAAGCTTTGAGCAGTAGCCGAATGCATAAGAGCCGACTCTGCTGATGCCGGGAAGCGTGATGCTCTGAAGCTCGTTGCAGCCGACGAATGCGCAATCGGCAAGTCCGTAGGTGCCGTCAGCGAGCGTAAAGCTTGTTATCTCCTTGTTCTTAGTCGCTATAAACCAGCTACCGATATAAACCTCATCGGGCGCATCGTCATATATCTTAGTGTCAAGGAAAGCATCTATTCCGATTTTTTGGATATTTGCACCGAGTGTTACTGTCTCAAGAGCAGCACAGCCCTCGAAAGCAGCGTCACCGATGCTCTCTGTAGAATCGGGAATGGATATTGTCGTTATAGTTTTGCAGTTTCCGAATGCAAATGAGCCGAGTGATTTAAGCTTCTGTCCGAGCTCTATTGATTTGATCGCCTCGCAGTTGTAGAATGCATAGGTGTGGATCTCCTCAATTCCGCTGCCAAGTGTGATTTTGGTCATTGTTTCGCAGTCGGAGAATGCATATTCTCCAATAACCGTAACGGTGTCGGGAAGCTTAACCTCAGTCAGGGCTTCGCAGTTGGAGAATGCGTATTCGGATATTTTTTCGGTTCTGTTGCCCACGGTAACGCTCTTCAGTGCGGAGCACCAGGAGAACATATAGGGGGAAACTACGGTAATACTGTCGGGAAGCACGATGCTCTCAAGCTTTTTGCAGCTCTGGAACGTGTAATCACCGATAGAGGTAACGGATTCGGGGATAGTCACGGAAGTGAGCTCCGAGCATCTTGTGAATGCGTTCTTACCGATCGATTTTACGTTGCTTCCGATAACGAGGCTCGTTATCTTTCTGTTGTTGGCAAATGCCTTATCGGCTATGGCGGTAACGGGCTTTCCGCGGTATATGCTTTCCATTACCACGTCTCCGTACGCCGTACCCGAGCCGGTAACCTGATATTCGGTACCGTTGTTGATAAGCTTGTATCGAAGTCCGCTCTCAGCGATCCTCTCGAACGTGTAGGTAGCCCATTCGGATTCGGCAACCTCTTCCTCGTTTCCTACCGCCTTGACCTTGATTTCATAGGTACCGGGCTCAAGGTATTCAAGAGATATAGAGTTGGACCTGGTGGTTTTTTCTCTCTCCTCACCGGAGACTTGAACTGTATATACTCTTGCTCCGTCAACCTTTTTCCATTCAAGAGTCTGAGTATCTATGTCAAGCTCAAGCCCTGTCGGAGCATCCAGCCTGTTTGAGCAGGATGCCATGGACAGGATGCAAAGGAGAAGCAAGCTTATAGAAAATACTGTTAAAACGATTTTTTTCATCTTCTTCTCCTTTGCTTAATTTGAAAGTGCCTCTTGGGCTTTCTTATCGCGGATTATCTCGTGAGGCCACTTCCACTTGAACTTACGAACGGCAATGTCAAGCAAGAAGAGCACGAGTGCTGTAATAATAAACGGAATTCTGGGGTCTATCGATCTGTGCAGATACTTAACAACGTTTTCAAATACCTGCCATGGCTCTGTGAGCACCGAGCCCTTTCCGTCGGCTGCAAGGCTCTCTATAAGATCCTCGGCTACCTCGGGGTCGGTGAACAGATTGTATTCCTGAGAGTACGAGAGAGCTTTGTAAACGGTCGTTTCGCTGTTCTCGATTACGTTGCCTTCAGCATCCTTTTTGTATACGAGTATTTCATGAATACCCGGGGTCTTTACTGCAAAGGAAAATCTGCTGTAGCCACCGCCGAGTCCTGCGGAAAGAGTCTGCACAAGAGGCTCGCTCTCGCCCTCCGCAAGAGGACTCGTTACAACGACCTCTACCGTTTCGCCCTCATCGAGATCGGTGAATACGCTGAGCTGAGTTGTATAGTTGTTTCCGCTTACCTCGGCCTCAACTTCCTTGGGGCGGATGTTTTCTGTCGGGAACAGAGCTACGACTATGTTGTTCAGAAGCGTTTCGCCTACGTCGGTGTCAATAAGGTTTGCGGAGAACGTTCCGTCAAGGTCGCAGGCAAACGTTCCTACAGTACCCTTACCGTACTGCCACTGAGAATAGATGGGCGTGTATTCACCCATGAGCATAGATGTCGCACCGTCTTTGAGTTTCACACCGTAGAAGCCTTCAAGCTCTATGGTATCCATAGCTTCCTGAGTAATTCCGTTTGTGACGGTGCTTGAGGATGTGATAGTGGGACTAAAGGGCTCGTAGTTTACGTCTTTGATCTCGGGCTGCATAAGATCCATTTTCATTTCCTCAGCAACCAACTGCAGGTTTTCAACGGGGTGGAAGTTATCAGCGGTCATACCCGCATAGTCTTCAAGAATGGAGACCATCTTCTGCTGTCCGGAAACCGAGCACTGAATACCTACGATGGACATGGTGATGCCGAGCTTGGCATTCTCTTCCATCCAGTATTTGTAGTTTTCTTCGTCCTCTGCGCTGGGTTCACCGTCTGTTACGATGATGATGTGCTTCTTTTCAACGGTGGACATAGCGGAAAGTGCCTTACCTGCACGCTGGAGCGCGGGGGAGAACAGAGTTCCGCCGCCGCCTTCGCTTCCGTCAATTCCCGAAAGCTCGTTGATAGCCGCAATTATCTTATCGCGCTGGGGACGGGGAGTGAGCTCTATCTGCTCCTCATAGTCGTCACCGAGTGACATTACTCCGACGTAGTCTCTTTCGGTAAGAGCCTCAACGCACTCTATTGCACCCAACTTTGCAAAGTAAAGCTTACTATCCTCATAATCCTCTTTGCCCTCGGGGTCGTACATTGAGCCCGAACGGTCGATGATGATCATAACGGCAAGGGGCGGAGTGTAGTCTATGATCTCAACGGGGAGCATCTGCTGATAAATACTTCCGTACATATCATCTCTGGTATAAGCGTTAGCGGTCCAACCGTCATCACCGGGTGCTGCCTCCTGGTCGTTACCGCAAACGGTAAACAGACCTCCGCCTACATCGGCTACGTAGGAATGAAGTACTTCGTCGAAGCCGTCGGGCATATCGCTGTTTGCAATGTTACAGAGTATGACCTCGTCGTATTGTCTGAGTTCGTCAACCGTTTTGGGCATCTTATCGGTGTCGGCAACGTTGACTACAGTGACCTTGAGTTCATCCTTGAGCATTCTGCAGATAGCCTGGGACTCAGCATCATTGCGCTCAATTACAAGTATCTTTTCAAATATCTCAAGGTACATATAAGAATTATATATGTTGTTTTGTGTAAGTGTATCGTCGTCGCTCGTCAGCTCGAAGGACATTTTGTGCATGCCGGGCACGGCAAAGATATAGGGTATTTGTATCGTCTGCATGCCCTCGGAGAGCTCTATATCCATGCTTTCACCGGGAGCATCGTTGTCATAAGGAGTGATAGTTGCAGTGCCTGTATAAGAGCTCTGCACTGTCAGCGTTATCGAGAACTTATCACCGACCTTGATCTTCTGATTGGGACTTTCCATCTTAATGAGCTGCACCTCATCCCCGTCCTTATCCTCGGGGAAGAATACCGTATCGACCTTTATTCCCTGAGCGGCAATGGACTTGATAACGCCTGCGGCGTTACCGTCCGTCTCAACCGCGTCGGTCATAAGGACTATTCTTGCAGATTCGGGAGAGCTGAAGAGCCCTGCCGCATACTGCAATGCGGATGCAATATCCGTCGCACTGGTATCGGGAGAGGGAGACTTGAGGTATTCGGTGTAGATACTTCCCGTATCGTTGGTAAGCTCTACCGCGTATACCTGATCGTATCCGAACGTAACTATACCGAGCTTGAACATCGAGTCACTGTTGTCAATGACCGATTTTATGAAATCGTCCTTATCGTCCTCGCTCTCTTCACCGCTGAACGAGGTGTCAACAAGAAGGAGAACCTCGTTTTCGGTGTTCGGCAGATTGTATTCAAAGGTTATTCCGGCAAGCACGGAGATGGAGAGAACCATAATGATCAAATGTAGCACAATCGAAACGATACGGTTTCTTGTGCAGCGATATCTTTTGTTCAGGCGGAAATAGGGAATCAGTGTCAACAGTCCCGCCGGTATCAGCAGCAGAAGAAGCCAGGGGTTTGCAAAATTAATACTAAAGTTTGTCATTTTTACTTTCCTAACTAGAATTGCTCACGCGTTTGCAGCCACCATTCGATGAACAGCAGTGCAACGAGCGCTATTGCAAAGTATAATAAGAGATCCTTGTCCTCTATTTCTTCTTTTTCGACGAAATAGGGATTTAAAAGCACGTCTTCCTGGCTGTTGATATTACTTTCCTCAGCAGGAATCTTGACGTAGAAGTTCTCTACGATCTCCTCTCCGGAGATGGGAGTTTGAGTTACGGTGTAAACACCGGGTGTGGTAAGATGCACAACGCCGGGGAATTCTATGAATTCAAGATCGGTACCGGGACCGACGACGCTGAGCTCGTCACTTCTCGAATTGAGCTCCACAGTTTCATTTATATCAAACACGTATTCGGTAACCGTAGAGGGAACGTAATATTCGATAAGGTTATACATAAGGAGAGGGAACTCCAGAATAACGGGAAGGTTTGAGTAGTTAAGGCTGAAGGACATTACCGCAATCTTCTGGAAAGGCTCGTTCTTCACCATAAATACGGGGTCCGCACCGCAGTAAAGCAGGGGCGTGTAACCGTCATAGCTCGTTATTTTTGTGTATTGGCTTATCTCAATGTTCTCGGGATTGATCATGCGCATTATCTCATGTGTATCGCCCTCGCTGAGAGGCATGGGCTGAGATGCACTGTAGATCTGACCGAGGCGCAGGCCCGAATTAGAGGGTACTTCATCGGGGTTTGCGAGGATAACAAGACCGTCTGTGGGCAGAGTTGCGGGGATCATGTGCTCGAAGATGTAAACGTCATAACCCTCAAGCGCGGGAACATCTTCTCCCTTGACCTCTGTGATGTCAATATTCCAACGGTACTGAAGCTGGTCGCGCAGTATCATCAGCGCGCTGGCAAAGTAGTTGTTGTGGAGCGCACTGTAATACTGAATTTTAAGCGGCTGCTTCTCTCCACCGTAAAGGTAGAAGGTGTTGTCGTACTCAAAAGAGTCGTACTCATCGATATGCGCATAAATACTCTCAAAGGAATACACGTCAACCATCTCCGAAGCAACCTCGGGGTCTGCCGAGAATACGAGAGTCACGGTCTCATTGTCGGTGCAGCGCGCAACAGCTGTAAGATCGAGCGTGGATTTTTCCAGGTTAACACCCGAGATCTCGCATTTTACGGTAACGTCTGCATCCATATCTCCGTAGCAGGCTACGTCTATCTCAAAGCGATAGTAGTTTTCATCAACGATGGCTCTTACGTCAAGAATAGCCGCATTCCAATCCGCAGGATCGATTATGTCGTTCTTTACCGTAACCTTGCCATCGTCAATATATGTAGTGTCGGAATAGAGCAACACCTCAACGTCGGAGGATGCTGCCGTGATCTCCTCTGCAAGTCTTATAGCACCCGTGATGTCGGGAGTGCTGTACGTGCACGCAAGACCAAGCTCGGGATCGACAAGATCGTCAAGAGCCTGGCGTACCTCGGACTTGAAGTCCGCACCTGCCTGACGCACGATAAACGAAGCTGTGTCGTGCGCTAAGATGACTGATATCTTTCCGTCGTTATCAAGCACCTCGTCAGCGAGGGCGCGAACCTCTCCGACAGCACGCTCAAAGCGTGTCTCTGTACCCGAGAGAGTGAGCATTGATGCCGAAGCATCGATAATAACGACCTTTTCGGAAAGCTCCTCTTCTCTGTCAGCCTCTATAATAGGCTGAGCGAGTATGGTAGCCGCAACCGAAATTATCAGCACCTGGCAAATGAAAAGTATGATATTGCGCAGCTTGCTGAGGGGTATCTTCTTTTTTCTGTATTTTAAGCTAAGCTTCCAGACAAAGGTACTGGAAATTATTTTATTCTGATAGTTGGGTCTTATAAGGTAAATTATAATCAGAACTATAAGTCCCAAAAGACCCAAAAATCCTAAGGGTGTCAACCAACTCATGCCATTATTCCCACCTTCAGTAATTCTTTGAACAGCATCTTTTCAAGGGGCTGATCACAGCTTACACGGATAAAGTCGGCACCGCGTGATGCGCAGAATGAGCGCATCGCCTCATGCATGTCGCGCAGAGCCTCCTCGTATGCGAGCTGGTTTGAACGGTTTATTTTTATCTTGAGGTTTTTGGGGTCCTCCATGCCGCCTGCTTCGGAGTCAATAAGATTAACGCGTCCGCTGTACGAGGGGTCGAGCTCCTCGGGGGTCATGATCTGAACGAGAAGGACCTGCTTCTTCTTATAGCAGAGATAATCCACTGCCTTTTTCCAGTTGCTATCGGTGAAGAAATCCGAGATGATAACGGTAAGACCGTCGTTAGAGCCGAGATTAGGGCAGCTCGTAACAGCCTTGCAAATATCGGATTCACCGTCGAACTCTATGTTCTCAAGCGTGCTGATAGCATTGAAGAATGCCTTTTTACCTACAATGGTGCCGAAGCTGTCCTCGGCAACCTCTCCGTTTACCAGCTTGAAAGATACTTTATCCATGTTGTGGACCGAAAGATAGCCGAGAGCTGCGGCAACGCCGACGGCATAGTTTGCCTTCTCGGGCATATCCTTTCCCATTGATGCCGAGCAGTCTATAAAGATCTGCGTGTGCATCTGTCTTTCGTCTGTGAATAACTTCAGGAAGAACTTTTCAAAACGGCTGTACAAATTCCAGTCGATACGGCGGATATCATCGCCGAGCATGTATTCACGGTAGTCCGCAAACTCAACGGTCTGTCCGTAGGTGCGCACAAGGTGCTTACCTCCGAAGAAGCCGCCGAGGTCGGCGCGAAGCTCAAGAGCGAGGGTCTCCAAACGACTGAAAAATCCATCGTTTAAATAAGAACCTTTCATTATTTTCTCCCAAACATTCCGCGCTTCTTGGTATCCTTTTCGCCGTTATCGGCATTGTCGGCAACAGCAGAGGTTGCGATCTTTGCTGCGTTGATGCCTGTCTTGTCTATAAGCTCGTTGATGATCATCTTGATGATCTCATCTGCCGAAACGCGCTCTGCAACAGCTTCAAACGTGAGCTTGATACGGTGGCGGAGTACGGGAAGAGCGAGCTCGTTGATATCCTCGTAGGAAACGTTGTAGCGACCCTTCATGAGAGCCTTTACCTTAGCCGCGGAGATCATAGCCTGACCTGCACGGGGAGAAGCACCGAGACGAACGTACTTCTTAGCTGCCTCGCTTGCGCACTCGCTGTCGGGATGCGTAGCGGAGCAGAGCATCATAGCGTATCTCATAACCTCAGTAGCAACGGGAATGGAGTTAGCGGTCTTACGCATCTCAAGAAGCTCCTCACCGTTACATGCGGAGTCAGCAACCTCTGCCATGGTCTTCTGAGTCATATCAACTATGCTCATAAGCTCGTCAAGCGAGGGGTTGTTAACGATGATCTTGAACATGAAACGGTCCATCTGTGCCTCGGGGAGGGGATATGTACCGTCCTGCTCGATGGGGTTCTGGGTAGCAAGAACGAAGAAGGGCTCGTTGAGCTTTCTCGATACACCCATAACCGTTACGGTGTGCTCCTGCATCGCCTCAAGAAGCGCAGACTGTGTCTTGGGAGTAGCACGGTTAATCTCGTCGGCAAGTATTATGTTTGAGAAAATAGGACCGGGCTGGAACTGGAAGGAAGAGTTTCCGTTCTCATCCTTGGTGATGATGTTTGTACCTGTTACGTCGGCAGGCATAAGGTCGGGGGTGAACTGAATTCTCGAGAAAGGAAGATTGAATACACGTCCGAGCGATCTTACAAGACGGGTCTTACCAACTCCGGGAACTCCCTCAAGCAGTACGTTACCGCCTGCTATCATAGCGATTACAGCGCCCTCTATTACCTCGGTCTGACCGATGACGTCGCGCTTGATCTGTTCAAAAATGTTATTGCACTGTTTGCTGAACTTCTGAATGTTCTGCTCTGTTATCATTAGCGTTTGCCTCTCTTTGTTGATTTTTTATCAAATTTGTTTTTTATTTTCTTTTGATTTTTTGCCTTCCGCGTGCGGAAGATGCTTTGAGTTTTCACCGGGCTGTCTCAAATGAAAATTGAGATTTTATTTGAATTTGGATTTTAACGTCCCGTGAAATGTGGCAGCCCCGTTTCTTAAACTATGTTGATATAGCCCTCGATGATGGCTTTTTCCTCGGGAGTAAGGCTTTCACCCTCCTGCTCCATTCTTTCGGTGAGCAGATCCTTGTACGTTTCCAGCACCTCACGGTAGTAGGTCTCACCGTCTATGATCTGGTTATTCTCCTGGTATTTTCCTCCACCGTAATCGGAATTGCCGTCTTCTGCATCGGGGTTGGGCATTCCGTTTTCACCGGGCACACCGTTGGGGCCGGGCTTGCCGTTCTCACCGGGGTTGCCGGGCTGATCTCCGGGCTGGTCTCCGTCTCCGGGCTGATCACCTGGCTCACCGTCACCGTCTCCTATAGGCTCGAATATTGCAACGTATACAACGTTCTCTGATACCTTGTCGGATCTGAAGGGCTTCTTGTAACCGTCATCCCAGCCCTTGAATGCGTAACCGTCGTAAGCAATAGCCTCGATGGGCTCTGCCGCGGTGCCGAGAAGAACGAGCTGCTCTTCGTCTCCCTCGATATCACCACCGTCCTCAACGATGTAAGACACCGAAACGTATACGTCGGGCTCATCGGGGATGATGGCTTGAATTATCTCGTCTGCACCGGGGAGAATACCGCCCGCGCTAAGACCCGTTACCGTAGTCATGGCACTGCCGAGAACAGCACAGATAGCAACAGCGATCAGTATTTTTCTTGATACGCTGAACTTGATGCTGGATGCCTCGACTGCTGCGAGCTTAGCCTTTGCATCAGCGCGCTGAAGCTCTGCTATGCGCGAGTCGTCATCCTCGTACTCGATCATCGTGATGATTCTCTCCTCAAGTCCGAGGCGGTCGATACGCTTCGCGTTGCTCATAGCCGTCGGGCGGAATTTCTTGAAGTAGAAGATCGGAGCCGCAGCAGCTGTAGCAACAGCAAGAATACCGAGCGAGAGCCATACACCGTTGAAAGTGGTAAACCACGTGGAGAATGCGGCTACAAAGTTAGCGGCAAAGCCCACGATAAGTCCGCACAGCACGGATTTGAGTACAGCCTCGAACCTCAGTTTTGAATAATACCTTTCAAAATGCTTTTTTGCGTCCATCTTTGTGTTCCTTTCCGAGCAAGTAATGCTCTATGTTCTGTTTTGCACAGATACCCTGTGCGCGGTTATATCATATCTGCCATCGCCCCTCACCGAAGCTTCGCGGATAAATCCCCGATGCGAGCCGCAGATTAAATTTTCATATTCTTGCACCGATTCAGGGTATCAGACTATCGTTCCCTTCGTATACGGTGTCCGTATGCTGCCGAAAATTCGGATGATAATTTTCGGTGGAGCGGTATCGGAACCGATCGGTATATGTAAAAGCACTTGCAAATGCCCGCGAAATCAAAACTCATGCTCTCATATTCCTTTCATTTTTTGAAAAACTAGACAAGTATTTCTTAAATAAAATATATTATATATGTTTTTTTTCAAAAAGTCAAGCATTTTGCTAAAATGTTAAAAATCTTGTTCTAATTATGAATTTTTTCGAGCTAAAGCGTGCATTTTTTGTTGCTTTTGACGAAAAAATAAATCGTTTTTGAATTTTAAAACTGTGAATAAAATGAATTATATGGATCGATTTTGCAGCAAATTGACAGTTTTTATTGCATTTTATAATCGGGAATTTCATCTGATGTTCAAATTTCTCTTCAATATATATTTATATGCAAAATCCTTGAAATGAGAAAATTGATGCCTTGCAGGAAGAAAACTTGCAAAATCATCCGTGACTTGCAAAAAAAATATTTTTCAGCGATATTGACAAATAGTGAGAAAACGAATATAATCAATAGGGCACTATCCCGTGTGCCCTGAAAATGATACGTAAAAAAAGGAGAACTGTATGTTATACGGAGACGGAATACACGACGATACTCAAGCCATTCAGCAGATGCTTGACGGTTGCGGTATCGTAACCATAGATAAGCCCGGCACTTATCTTATCAGCCGCACGCTTATAATTCGTTCCAATACACGCTTTGTGCTTTCACCCGGAGCAAAGCTTCTTGCCGCACCCATGTCGAAGTGCGCACTTATTGAAAACGAGTATTTTGCCGGAGGCGGCAGAAACTGCAACGTTGAAATAATAGGCGGTATATGGGACGGAAACTGTGACAACATGGGTCTTGACGGTGAATATGAGGCGATACACCGCGAGGACGAGCCTTACAGCCCAAAGCTCTTCAAGGGTAAGCTAATCCGCTTTGCGCGCATCGACAACGTAATGCTTGAGAAGATGACCGTTCGCAATCCCGTCAGCTACGGTATTCAGATAGCTGACGTAGTTGGATTCGTTGTGCGTGATCTTTACTTCGACTACAACTGGCATTTCGGCACCACAGACGGTGTACATATCAACGGCCCTGCTCGTGACGGTGTTATAGAAAATCTGCACGGAACTACGAATGACGATATGGTTTCCCTGACGACCATAGACGAGCTTCATGCTGAGGTAACAAAGGGTGATATAGTCAACGTAGATATCCGAAACGTAAGCGCAACGAACGGATACTCGGGCGTTCGCCTGCTCTCTGCAGGAGATTACGATCTGCGCTGCGTTCGTATCAACGGAGTGTACGGAGATTACAGGCACAATGCGGTGCTTATCTCGCACCACAATACAAGGCCCAACACCCGTATATGGTTTGACGATATTATTATTGAGCACGTTCACGCTTCAAAAAGCAACACGCCCCTTGACGAGACCTGCTTCAGATATTGGGAAAAGAACGCTATAGCCAAGCAACCGATCATCTGGATAGAGACGGGAATTGATGCGGGAAATATCACCATACGCGACGTTACCCGTCATGAGACCGCGGACACGGTAAGTGCTTTGGTAAAGATAGACGCAGGCGCTGTTATAGCCCGCCTTGTTGCTGAGAATATCTCGCAGACAACGGCTCCCGGTGTCAATGCTCCCTCATGGTGCAATGACGGAACGATAGGCGAGCTCATCATTCGCTCGGTTCAGGAATAAAACGGCAAAAAATCAACACGGTATGCACTCAAGTGGGCAACCGTGTTGATTTTTTTATTTATCCTGCTTCATGAGAATAACGCCGAAGGGCGGTACCGTGTCAAAATAACGCTCTTCCAGCATATCGTATCCGCTGAGGGCTATTTCGCAGTTCCCGTGATTGAGGAGCATAACGTATTCTCCGAGCGTGAACTGTTCAAGATCCGCATTGACGGAGCTGCACGTGCGAACGTGTTTTTTGATGATGTCCGAATAAAGAGAAACCGAGCGTTTTGAATAGAAGCCTATATAATGAACGTTTTCGTCCTTAACTCCGCTGCGCGCGGAGATTATAGCTATGCCGCCGCCTTCGGTAAAGACCTTTATCTTTTCGGCAAGGCTTTCATCGGCAACGGTAACGTGAGGAAAAATAATGACCTTATATTTTGAAAAATCATCCGATGCGCAAATGAAATCGGTGTGGATGTTTTCCTTGCTGAGATGAATGAAAATATCGCGACTGTCGTTCCCTGCGAAGCTCTCCGCCTTATCGGCACAGATATTGTGATAGTCCTGATAGATAGCGACCTCATTGCTTTGCCTGTTGCAAATGAAAATGTCACCAAGGCGCGAGATCTCCCGAGAAATCTTTCGTATCTCACGGCTTCTGTGGTTTTCCTCACCGTCGTAATCGTAAATTCCGTACCAGAGCTGCTCCGCTCCGTAGATTGCTGTGCGGTATCTGAAATAAAGAATACCTACGGCACCGTGCGCAATACTCTGATAGGTCCAAAGCCTGATCTGACCCGGCAGAGGTGTCGGGAGTAAATAGGAAAGCTGACCGCCGGGGCCTGACTGTTGCTCCAGTATGAGGAACTTCTCCGAGCAGCTGCGCGTAAGCGCAAGCTTATACGCAACGTTTTGCCCAAGCGCCGGAGCAAGCTTTTCCTGAAAGGCGGGATAGCTGTCATAAGCCAGCATGTCAAGGCACTTATCGGTAAGAACCCTGTAATCTATGTTTTCAAAATAACCGTTATGTGTGATAAATGCATTCGGCATGTATTTGCGTATGATCTTCGTTTGTATCGCTGCGTAATTTACCACCGTATCCGATAAAAACAGATAATAGTCCGTTATCCATGACGGATTGCCGTAGGCGGGATGCGGCCTTGGAGTGGTGATTTGCTCAAAGCTGCCGAATTCCAAGGACCAGAAATTTGCGCCCCAAGCCGCGTTAAGCTTTTCCACGGTGCCATATTTTCGGCGCAGCCATTCGATAAACGCCTTATCGTCCGATTCGCTGTAGCTCTCGCGCCTGTGGCACCCAAGCTCGTTGTCTATCTGCCAGCCTATAACGTTCTCAAAATTCATAAAATGCTTCACCATAGCTTCGGCGATAGCGGAACAGTATTTCAGGTATATCTCGCTTGTGTGATTATGATGCTGTCGGCTCCCGTGTTGCATTACCGTTCTTTTTGCATCAACGGCAAGCACCTCGGGGTACTTATCGGTAAGCCATTTCGGGGGAGCAGCGGTAGGCGTTCCGAGTATAATGTCAATACCCAGCTCCTCTGCGCATCTGACGGCTTCTTCCAAGAACGAAAAATCGTACACGCCCTCCGTCTTTTCATACATGCTCCAGCTGAATTCACCCATGCGGATACAGTTGAAGCCAAGACCTTTTATACGTTCAATATCCTGCCGCATATCGGCCCTTTGCCAATACTCGGGATAATAGCAGCAGCCTAAAAGAAAGTGTTTTTGCATTTAGTGCGGTGTCCTCTCTTTTTTCTGCCCGTAATAGGCATTCTTACCGTGCTTGCGGTAATAGTGCTTGTCGAGCAGATACTGTTCTATTCTCGGTGTCTTTGGGGCAAGCTGCTCGGTGAGATAAGCCATTTTTGCAACCTCTTCAAGCGTTACGGCATGCTCAACCGCGCTTTCGGGAGTTTTCCCCCACGTCAATACCACCAACCCGTGCTTGACTAAGGCTATATTTTGTTCAAAAACTCTTCTTTTTAATTCTTCAAGCATTACAGCACCTCCGCGGCAAGCCTCTGTACGGCAAGCCCTTTTTTGTATTGTTCGAGGAATAAGGAAAAATCAGCGCGCTCTTGTTCATCGGCACAAACCGTCACCTTTTTCGCATTAGCGAAGATCTTATCGAGAAAAACGTCAAGTCTCGGCTCGCTCACCGTCGAGAACAGTGCAAGCACTGCAATTCCCCATGCACCGCCCTCGCCCGCGTTCTGCATGACGGTAACGGGTGCACCGAGTGCGGCAGACATTGCGCTCTGGCTGACGTCTCCCGATTTAAAGAAACCGCCGTGACCGCAAACTGTGTCTATAGTCATATTCTCGTTCTTAAATATCTCGCAGCCTATGGCAAGCGCACCGAGCGCCTTGCCGCAGAATTACGTTTTCCTATACAGTCTGAACGAAAGTGCCGATTTCGATCCTACGCTGAATTGCACGCGCATTGTGGAATGAGTTTTCATGGTGAAAATTATTTTAAAAAACTCCAAAAGTGCTTGACATCATTTGGTGCGTGTTGTAAAATGTAGCCGTAAGGCGGTTGCAATGCACCGCGCAAAAAACACACTCATTCAAACAAAGGAGAAACGTTATGCCGCTTATCGACATGCCCCTTGAAAAACTCAAGGTATACGAAGGAAGAAATCCCCGCCCCGCGGATTTTGATGAATATTGGGATAAAGCTCTCGCGGAGCTTGACAAAGTTGCGCCCGCTGCGAGCTTTGAGCCGCACACGCTTCCCACGTCCGTTGCGGATGCTTATAAGCTTACGTTCACGTCAAGCCGCGGTGCCAAGATATTTGCAAAGTTTATGAAGCCCAAAAATATTAAGGGCAAAGCGCCTGCCGTGCTTATTTTCCACGGTCTTTCAGGCTCCTCGGGCGAGTGGTCCGATCTTATAAAATTCGCTGCCGAGGGCTACGTTGTTGCGGCTATGGATACACGCGGTCAGGGAGGATATTCAGAGGACGTCGGCGGTGTTCCCGGCACGACCTATGCGACCCCCTTTATGAGGGGCTTTGACGGCACTCCCGAGGATTTGCTCTGCAAGGATCTTTTCCTGGATACGGCTCAGCTTGCACGCACGGTTGCCGCTCTCGATTACGTTGACGAGACGAGGATGGTCGCAACCGGTGGGTCTCAGGGCGGTGCTCTTACGCTTGCCTGTGCAGCTCTTTTCCCAACCTTGAAGCTTTGCGCTCCGACCTATCCCTATCTTTGCGATTATAAGAGAGTATGGGAAATGGATCTCGATAAGGGTGCATACGACGGTATAAGATATTATCTCAGAAATTTCGACCCGAGGCATGAGCATATCGACGAATTCTTCACTAAGCTCGGTTATATCGATTTGCAGTTCTTAGCACCCAGAATACGTGCCAAGGTAATGATGTCAACAGGGCTTATGGATACCACGTGTCCGCCCTCCACTCAGTTTTCCGCTTATAACAAGATAAGCTCGGAGAAGCAGGTAATAATTTATCCCGATTACGGGCATGAGGGCTTGAAGGGCAATAACGACCTTGTTTTTGCGTTTATATGTAACAATATCTGAATGATTTAAAAAATCAGCTCGGTGAAGCCTGAATGGCAGCCGGGCTGATCTTTGTTTATAATATTACACTCCGTATCCTCTCGGTGATAACGTCTGCAACACGCTGTGCACCGTAGATATTGGGATGCACACCGTCAGCTGACATATAGGAAATGCTGTCTATAACGTCAAGACCGTTTATGTAGGTTACGTTCGGATAAGCCAGCTCCGCTACGGTGGCATCAAGTATTTTTCTCCATTTTTTTGCTCCATCGTTCGGGTTGAAATATTCACCGCAGTGATAGAACGG
The DNA here is from genome assembly GCA_964617165.1 of uncultured Ruminococcus sp. GTDB lineage: Bacteria > Bacillota > Clostridia > Oscillospirales > CAG-272 > UBA1740. The sequence goes on along the minus strand of CAZTWE010000002.1, from coordinate 7,481 downwards.
AGATATTACAAATACCTGCTTATCGGGATTTCTTCCTGCAACCTCGGTTATGATATTGCGGGCGCGGCTGATGATTTTTTCATGATCCCAACCGAGCACGTTTATTCCAAGCTCCAAGGTGGCAATATCCCATGCTCCGCGCTCTCCCTCGCTTGCTATGTAATCCGCCATAGCAGGCTCAAGGGCACAGTGCCCAGACATTCCGAGATTACGCGCATCCATTCCGAGATTGTGCGCAACCACAGACACCCAGGCGTGCGAGGAGTCAATAGAGTTTGAGCCGTGTGTGATCGATGAGCCGTAGGAAATCATGGTCTTTTTCGGACACATTTGCGCCTGGGGCGGTGTAACCTCACCTATCACGTCATATATTCGGTACATTCCTCTGTCGAAAATTACGCGGATCACCTCGGGGTCCCACTCATCCTTACCAAGCCTTGCCATCTCCTTTAATTTGGGCGCGTTATCGGCACGGCTTACGGTTATATCGCGGATCCGGCCCGTTACGTGGCATGCAGAGGCTCGGTATTTTCGGCAACCACTTTTGTCATCGGTCCGTATACCATAGAGAGGAAGAAGCCTGTCAGCGAGTATACCAACATCGCGGCAACAGGGCTGTCAGTTATCTGCATGAATATTACGTTGACAGCTCCCGCACCGAGAAGCCCCATACAGATCATCCACTTTGCCTTGATCTTGTCTCCTATCGCACCGTTTATAAGCTGCCCAACGGCATAAAAGATAAAATACAGCGAGGATAGCTTTCCTATGTATTCCTCAGTGTACCCGTCCTCTACCATCAGAGGTGTTACCGCGCTCAGCACGTTCCTCGCAATGTATACCGCGAGGTATGCGACCGAGCAGAGCGTTCCGAGCATTACAGCATTTTTTGCATTCTGACTGAGTTTCATTTTTTGCCCTATCGAATTTCTTGGTTTTGTAAAAGCACGGATGCCGCATAGGGCATTGCTCCTACGAGTTTTAATTGCATCACATCGAATGGGAAAATTCAATATCTAATCAAATTTTAATTTTTTAAAAAGACAGTCGCGACCCATAACCGTATTGCCGAATATGCTCTTTATCTCACTTTCGTATATCATCGGATCGGCAACGGACGGGCTGTAGTGCGTCAGCCAAAGCTCGCGTGCTCCTGCAGCCTTTGCTATCTCGGCGGCCTCTCTCATAGTTAAATGGTAGCCGGCTCCCGCTTTGCATTGATTTTCCGTATCACCGTACATTCCCTCAAGCACCATAAGATCAGCACCTTTGCCGAAAAATTCAAGCGCATCGGTCGGGCGAGTGTCTGTAGCGTATAACAGGCTTAATCCGTGACGGGCTTCACCGAGAACTTCAAGGGGAGAAAAGCCGCCGACGCTCTCGCCGCTTTGCAAAATGCTCCAGAATTTAACGGGGATTTCAAGCTTCTTTGCTTTTTCAACGTCAAATTTCGGTAAACGCGGAAGCTCAAAGCGGTACCCGAAGCACTCAACGTTGTGTATAAGCTTGAAAGCATTGACGCTTAGCCCTATTTCTTCAAACCCGACTTGCTCCTCAAGTAATTCGGTGCATACTATCTCAAAAGGTAAGTTCGGAGCTATAACCGTCAAGCACTCGATAGCTTTCGTAATGCCCTCGGGGCCGTATATCCGCAGCGGCTCCGTTCTGCCCTCAAGCCCAAAGGTCAGCAGTAGCCCGATTATGCCGATTGTGTGGTCGGCATGAAGATGTGTAAAGAGTATAACGTCAATCTGACTGTATTTGACCTCGGCTTTGCGCAAAGCCGTTTGCGTGCCTTCACCGCAATCAACAAGTATGGCTTTGCCATTGTAGCGAACGAATAATGAGGTAAGAGCGCGACTCGGTAACGGCATAACACCTCCGCAGCCCAAAAGGCAAATGTCTATCATGTTGATTTCTCCTTTTTAATCTGTGCCGATCAGCATATCGGACAGAGCTGTAAATTCATTGATATGCCCCTCGAAGTTATGATCTGCCATCGGTACGGATAGCAGCTCTAAATTATCAAATTTTCCGTTGATAAAAGGTGTGTATTTATAAGAGGGATCGTATTCACCGTAAATGGCAATAACGTGCGTATCGGGTATTGCCGAAATACAACGCTTGATCTTATGCAGGTTTATCATAAGCGGCATGTTCACTAAGATCATCCTTTTGAATTTCACTCCCCTGCTTGCCAACTCAAGCCCCTTGATGCAACCGTTGGAATTTCCGAAAAAGTACACCTCATGTGGCCCAATACCGCTCTCATAAACAAACTGCTCCAGGATCTTTCGATCGGCGTCGGCATGAATTTTCCCGTCATTTGGGTTTGAACATACAATAACACCGCACCCGTGCTTATTTTTCAGGCGATGAGCCATTTTCAGATACTTATTTTCATATCCCAAACAGCTGCCGCCAAGCCCTGACTTGATAAGAACGACTTTATCCCTGCCTCTTATAAATCCGTAGCCGACGCCGCCGTGGTGTTGCGTGTAATCAAAATCCATAAAATACTTTACCGCCTGTATTTATGTACGTATGCTTTATCGATCCTATCATAGCATAATCTTACATGCCCTTCAATAGCTTGACAAAATGAATGTCGGTTGTCAATTTGAATATTGTTCGACAAATTCTATTATAGGGGTATTATCATTGAGGCCGTGAGGATGATGACCGCAATTTTTCTTTCCTATCGCTACGATAATTCCACCGTTTTCACGATAATATTTTTCGAGGATCGCTCCGTTTTCGCAATAAGGAACGACATCGTCAGAATCTCCGTAAACCAGTATAACAGGAATTCGACTTTTCAGTAGCGAGGGAATTTTATCTATGGGGTGTTCTCTGTAATAGGTAAGCTCTGAGAGGCTGATTCCCGTTGCGTTTATAAATTCCTGCAACATTTTATTTGTTGCCATACCTACACCCGCAGGGCAAGAAAGTAAATTCATTACCGGAGCATCAAGATAAAGTGCTGAAACGCATGAGGGATATTTTGCGGCAAATTTGCACGCGATAAGCCCACCGCAGCTCATCCCCACAGGAACACATTTCAGATAGAGACCGTATTCCTCATGCAAGTATTCAACAAATCGCTTTTTGAGATCAAGATCTTCATCAAGGCACCATCTTGTAACGTTTTTAATGTATGCAAGGTGCCAACCCCGTTTCAGCATCTCAATTTCAAAATTCGGAAAAGCTTCGAAATATTCTGTTTTGAGCAACCAATTTTTATTTTTGTTTGCTGTTTTCGGGAAAACAATAATAGCCTCTCTGCCTTCAAAAAGAAAATCAATTCGTTTGAACCCATACCACAACACTTCTTGCATAACAAATAGTTCCTTTGCCTTTGCTTTTTAGTTTGAATTTGTTCACTATTATATCATAACCTTACGTGCTTTTCAATAAAAACGCAAAAACTTTCACCGACTTTGCACGGTAACTGAGTTCTTTCGTTATATTGACAAAATAGGTATACGCGTCAAAATACATTGATACCGTGCTCTTTCAGAATAATTGTTGCTCTCGTAATCTGTTCCGCTTCGGGAATCCACTCTTTTCTTCCGTTATCCTCGCAACCGAGAAACGTAGCTTTTGTTCCGGAATATGCGTGGTACGGCAATAGTTCTACTCCCTCACAGTTGGACAAAGCTAATGTGATTTCTGCAATACCGCGATAATGCTCATCATCCGTATTGATTCCGTTTACTAATATACATCGCAGGCGAATTTTGGCTCCGTTTGCATCTGCCAGCGTAAGATTTTCGAGTATTTTTTTGTTTGAAGCTCCTGTGTATTTCTTATGCCGCTCGTCATCGGTATCTTTTATGTCCCACAAAAACAGATCGACAAAAGGAACTGCTGCAAGCAAAATATCCGCATCTGCATATCCGCAGGTCTCTATCGCTGTGCGAAGCCCTTTTTCTTTGCAGGCTTTCAGCAGGGCAAGCGTAGCTTCCTTTTGCGCAAACGGCTCGCCACCCGAAATTGTGATTCCGCCATTGTTTCCGTAAAAGGCTTTATCCTTTTCTGTCACAGACAATATTGTTTCAATCGACATTTCATTACCGCAGATCTCTAACGCACCCGTAGGGCAATGCTTTGCACATTCAAAACAAAAAGAGCATTTTGTTCGGTCAACGACGTGTTGTTCTTCTATGACGTGAGCTCCATGTGGGCAAGAGCCGACGCAATCACCGCAAACGATGCATTTATTGTGATAGAAAAGAAGCTCGGGAATGTTTTTTTTCGTTTCCGGATTGTGGCACCATGAGCAACGCAAAGGACACCCCTTCAAAAAAACAGTGGTTCGCACGCCCGGACCGTCGTGCATGCAAAAACGCTGGATTTCGGTTACTTTTAATTTAATATCAGTGTTCATTTTGTCCGATAACCATATCCTGCCATTCCTTGTTCAGTGTTACAAAGCGGGCGTTCCACCCGGAAACACGGACGGAAAGAGTCTGATAATCCTCAGGATGCTCCTGTGCCTCACGAAGCACAGACACATCCACTACGTCGGGCTGCATAAAGAAGCCGCCGAGAGATACAAAGCCTCTCATAAGAGAAATCAGTGCTTGCAACCCGTCTTCTCCGTCTACATTTGACGGCAAAAGCTTGATATCAAGTGCTGCCCCCGTGGCAAGCTTGGAAAGATCCGCCTTGCAATAGGAGCGAATAATTGCGGTAGTTCCCTCCTTGTCGGTGCTTGGTGTCGGGGAACAGTTAGCTGCCAGGACTTCTCCGGCACGTCTGCCGTGAGGAGAAGCCAGTCTTTTCGGTGACCATTCAAGCTGGCGACCGAAGGTGCTGACACCTGCAGGAAAACGGTATCCGCATTTTCCGTTGAATAACGTACAAATATCCGCAAAATCCGAGAGCAGGCGCGTTGCGATTTCGTCAACCTCATCGTTATCGTTTCCATAATATATATAGCGGTTCAAAACGTATTGACGCAACGCTTCTTCTCCATCCCAGTTGTTTTTTAAAATTTTCAAAAGCTCCGCAAATGGCAGCTTTTTATCTTCAAAAACAAGCTTTTTTATAGCATAAAGGCTATTGACTGTATCGGCAAGACCGCCTATATGCGGTGAGATTATATTGTAGACAGGGCCGCCCTCAAGGTATGATAGTCCTTTTTCAATACATCCCCGTTCAAAAATCGAAACGACTGTGCACGGTATTTGGGCTGTCCACTTCCAATTTTGTGCGCATGCTTCGGGATTGATGAATTTTTTTGTTTTTGATCGAAAAATTGCTTCAACCTGATTTTGTAGGTCGGATACGTATTTTCGATACAATTCTTCAAAATCCGCAAAATCAACGCTTGCGGTATATCCAAGTAATGTCTTTTGCTGTAATATCTGCAAGGAATCAAAGGGGGAATACGCAAAGTAAGTCTTTCCCGGGATCTGCACCTCCCAGCAACCATCGTTAGCGAATTTACGTGCTTCACGTTCCTCGTAGCCGTCCTTCACCAGTGCTTCGATGACCAGCTCTTCGTTATATACGGCAAGTATCCCACCGCCGTATCTCATGACCTCGGCAACCCTGCGCAAAAGCTTTTCATCCGTGTTTTTGTTGATACGAACAGTGGTTGGGAAGTCGCTGATGCCAAGCTCTTCCAAAATATCAAGGACAAGATAGGTTACTTCGTTTGTTACCTCATTCCCGTTCTCATCGACACCTGCAAGTACAATGTTTTGATAATGTTGCGCATCACCGCTTCCCTCAAACGGAATGTTTACCTCTCCCGTGATCCACTCGCATCCCTTGATGAAAAAGTGCGCTAATATCTCGCGTGCCCCGTCCGGCGAGAGGGTACCGTTTTCCAGATCCTTTTTGAGATAATCACCGAGCAAATAGTCTATGCGCCCGATCCCGGGCCAGTTGCCGCACAAACGCATGAAAGCAAACGTAAACCAAAGGCTTTGCACTGCCTCGTAAAAGCTTGTTGCCGCTTCGAACGGTACCCGCTTTAAATTTTTATAATTCATAGCGTAATCGTGGGAATTGCGTAATGCATTCAAATATCGTCCGTGCCATATTTCAAAGGCTTCAATACAATTCAGGCAGCTTTTGGCGAAAGCTTCTTTTTCGGTGCTTTTATATTCTTCGTACGCTGCCTTTGCTTTTTCTTTTACGGAATTGATGCCGTCCTTTAAAACCGTCTCAAAATCGACAGTCAGGTGACTGATGCTTGGAAAAACCGGAACACCGCCAAAGGTAGCGGGAACGTTGTGCTTGATGGCTGATCCCAAGGTCGCAGCTCCGCTTATCTTCTCTCCCTCGCAAATTCGAATAGGGGCTTGCTCGGCAATCCGTCTGATAGCAAGGTCGTATTTTTCTACTTTGAGAAGCTCATCAAAGCCCGCGGTACCGTCAAGCGTAATATTCATCGTTTTCAGGGTGTCAAGCCCATATTTTCTATTCAGTGAATCAAACGCAAATTTTCGTGTCGCATCAGATAATCGCGTAGGACGCACGTTGTTATTTTGTGTATAAAATTCCATATCTCAACCTCCAAGTATCATTATATAGGATGAAACTATTAAAATAAATTGACAATACTGCGAATTATATGTATAATACTATTGAGGTGATGATGTTGGACATAACAAATGCGCACATAAAATTTTTTAAAAAAGGCGGCTTTTATTCCGTATCTAACGAAAACGTTACACACGTGAAAATACTACCGTACCTCTCTATCGTGCAATCGGTTGAGGGAAGCTATGATATTGCTCTTGGAAAAAGCGAACAAAAACAAACGACAGACGGCGGATTTTTCATTGCTCCATCCGGAGTTCAACAAAGCATCGTGCATCATGTCAATAAAAAAAGCGGCAAAATGACCTGCCGCTGGATCTTTGTTGACGTTGAGGTAAACAAAGCGTTTTCATTGGATTCGCTGTATCAATTTCCCATAGTTGTAAACGATAGCCGTCAAAAAGAACTAAGTATGCTGTTTGATCGCCTGTTCGCAACAAACGATATATGGGAGAATTATTGCGATTGTTATAAATTACTGGGAGTTCTTATAAAAATGGCAACACCGATAAAAAATAAAACGCATCAGGGGGTACAACGCGCACTTGCATATATCACAGAGCATTATGCTGAGCAAATAACGGTTAGCACTTTGGCGAACATATCGAATATGTCCGAATCTAACTTTTATGCTACTTTCAAAAAGAACATGGGAGATTCACCGATTGCGTATCTTAATCACTATAGGTTATCCATAGCTGTGGACAAACTGATACAAACAAATCAGACAGTAAGCGAAATCAGCTATTCGGTGGGAATTAATGACCCATTGTATTTCAGCAAATTATTTAAAAAAACGCATGGAATGGCACCAAAGGAATACCGTTTCTTGTATCAAAGCAAGCCGTAATGCAGTGTTTGTCAAGAAGAGTCTGTCTCATTAAGAATTTATGAAAATCAGAGAAAAAATGAGAAAAAATGAA
>CAZTWE010000001.1:0-72161 GCA_964617165.1 uncultured Ruminococcus sp. | reverse complement strand
TGTTTGGGCTCGAACTGACGCGATTTTGCTATATAATAAATTGATTTTCGACCAAAGGGAGAAAAGCTACATCAGACACCTTTTCACTATTACTTATTACTTGCCAAAAATCGACAAGGAGGCTTTAGTGAAGAGTGAAGAGTGAAGAAGTAAAAATCGACAAGCTTCTGTCGAAACTTGTCGATTTTTGGAGGTGCCACCCAGATTTGAACTGGGGATAGAGGTGTTGCAGACCTTTGCCTTACCACTTGGCTATGGCACCGTATTAAATGATGCTTATACATTATAACAAAAGCATTCGGTTTTGTCAAGCCTTTTTCGGAAAATAATTTTGTGCGAAAAAATTAGCGTGAATTTTGACAAAGGGAATGAGGAAATCTCCTTTGTTCTTTAATTAAATTGTATAAAAGTCATTGCAAAGTTATTCCTTTTATGTTACAATTACAACAGAGAGTATCTATAGGAAAGGGGCTTGCCGTAATTCCCGAGGAATGTTTCCAATATTGTGAGAATATTTCAAGCGTCAAGCTCAGCGAGGGAGTCGAGTGTATAGAGGACAGTGCTTTCGCTTTTGTGGGAGCATTGGAGTCAGTCGAGCTGCCCGACAGCATCAGGAATATCGCTCGCAATGCGTTTTACCGTTGCAAGCGGCTTCGATACGTTGTTTTGCCTAAGGGAGCAAGTGTGTGCCGCAGCTCGTTCAGAGATTGCGGTGACGTTGACGTATATTATAAGGGCACTCCCGCGGAGTGGGAGCAGCTTGAAAACAGTACAAGCGGCAACGTTTATTACTACAGTGAAGCGAAGCCCGAAAGTGATGGGCTTTGGTGGAGATACGTATGCGGCTCGCCTGAGCCGTGGTGAGACTTGGGATGCGCATTTCTCACACTTTTTTGAAAATATATTCTATTGAAATAGCGAAAGCATGATTTTATAATTAAATAAACGGCATCCTGCCGTACAGGGGGAGAATATTATGACGAACGTAACGGTAGATATTTCTAAAAAAATAGGCAAAATGAAGCCTATGCACAGCACAAATAACGGTCCTGTATATAAGTTTGCAGCAGATCAGAGAGTAACCAATCTTGAAGCATTTCAAAGGGCGGGTATTCCTTATGCGCGAAACCACGATGCCGCTTTCAATGCAACCTACGGCGGCGAGCATATAGTGGACGTTAATTTCATTTTCACAAATTTCGATGCAGATCCGTACGATCCCGCATCCTATGATTTCGTACTCACTGATGAATATCTGAGGGTAATAGAGCTCTCGGGTGCAAAGGTGTTTTACCGCCTCGGCTCAAAGATCGAGCACTGGCCGAAAAAATATAACACGCTTCCGCCGAGAGACTTTAAAAAGTGGGCTGTTATCTGTGAGCATATTATAAAGCATTACTGCTACGGCTGGGCTGACGGCTATCACATGGATATTCAATATTGGGAGATATGGAACGAGCCCGATCTTGACAGTGACGATAGTAAAAACAAGCGTTGCTGGGGTGGCGTGGCAAAAGAATTCTATGAGCTTTTCAAGATCACCCTTGAGCATCTTAAAACCACGTTCCCCGAGCTGAAAATAGGCGGCCCCGCCATTGCACACGTTGGTGACGGTAAGTGGCTCCAAGGTCTTCTTGACACGCTCGGTGACATAAAGCCCGACTTCGTATCATGGCACGTATACGGCTCAACTATTGAAAAGATGCGCCGCCAGATACGCTTTGTGCGTGAGATACTTGACAAAAACGGACTTACCGAGTGCGAGAGCATTCTCAACGAGTGGAACTACGTAAGAGGCTGGGAAAGCGACGATTGGTTGTATTCGCTACGCCAGATGAAAAATGAAAAGGGTGCCGCATTTATTGCCGCTACAATGCTGATGAGCCAGAGCGAGCCGCTTGACAATCTTATGTACTATGATGCGCGCCCGGGCGGAATGAACGGTATGTTCTGCACCGATATGGTAAGCATCATACTTAAAGGCTACTATCCGTTCTACATGTTCAATCAGCTTTACGTAAACACCGCGCAGGTTGCAAGCGAGGTTGACGCTGACAGTGACGTGTGGGTTTGTGCTGCCTCGGGAACCGATACTGCCGCAATGCTCACGTATTATAATGATGACGATAATGCCGCAGCCAAAAAGGACGTTAAGGTAACGTTCAAAAACGTTACTTCCAAAAACGGTGTACGCGTTGAATACTATATTAACGATAAGGACAACGATTGCAAGCTTATAAGAGAAGAGATATTTACCGCAGAGGAATTCTCAGCGTACATCACCATGCCGCTTCATTCCACTTATTTGATTAAAATAGTTGAGCTTTGACGTAGGAGGAATAACAATGGCAGAGTTTAATATTCGGTTTGATGACGTAACGGGAAAAATGAAGCCGGTGCACGGTGTAGGTCAGGCGCCTACTCACAACCTCCATACTCATAATTTCAAGTATCTTACTGAAGCCGGCATACCTTATTCAAGGCTCCACGACTTTTTGATCATGACTGCGCACTGCAATCCTGTTGATATTCCGGGTATGTTCCCCGATTTCGATGCTGATCCGTATGATGAAAGCTCTTATGATTTTGCATTTGCAGACGTTTTGGTAAAGGGTCTTGTCGATGCCGGCGTTGAGCCGTTCTGGAGACTCGGTGTTACGTTTGAAAACTATACGGCTATCAAAGGGTATCACGTTTTTCCGCCCAAGAATCCTATGAAATGGGCACAGATATGCGAGGGCGTTATACGCCATTATACGGAGGGCTGGGCTGACGGATATTATTTTGATATAAAGTATTGGGAAATATGGAACGAGCCCGACAATTACGAGACGTATCCCGATAATAACGGATGGGCAGGCACGAAAGAGGAATACTATGAGCTTTATGACGTTACGGCAAAGCACCTGAAAAAGTGCTTCCCCCACCTCATGATAGGCGGATATGCGAGCTGCGGATTTTATGCTATTACCGAGACAAAGCAGAACTCGGGTAATTGCTCACCGCGCCACGAATATTTTATCGAATTCTTCAACGGCTTCATAAATTACATAAAGGAGCACGGCTCCCCCTTTGACTTCTTCTCATGGCACACCTATGCCGGTGACGTGGAGAACGTCAGAGCCTATGCAAGATATGCAAGATGCCGCCTTGATGAAGCAGGGTATACCGATACGGTAACCTCTCTTACCGAGTGGAACTCACAGCCAACGCTTCGCGGAACTGCCAAGCATGCGGCACTGTGCGGCTCGATCCTTATTATATGTCAAGAGGAGCCTGTTGACAGCGCGATGTTCTATGATGCGCGTATGGGGGTCAGTATTTACGGCGGAATGTTTAATCCGATGACTCAGCTTCCGCTGCCAACGTACTACTCCTTTATGGCGTTCAACGAGCTTTACAGGCTCGGGGACGAGTGCCGCGTAGATGTAAAAAATTCCGATGGACTCTATATTTGTGCCGCAAGGAATGAGCGTCACGGTGCGATAATGATAACCAATCCTACGGATGAGGACGTTGCACTTGAGCTTGATTTTGAGGGCGAGGTATTCGAATGTAAGATCATTGACGAGGGCAGAAATCTTTCGCCCTGCGGCTCTCGCGTCCCTAAGATCATCGGCAAGGCTAGCGTTCTTGTAGTGAACGTGGATTTATAATATTATAAAAAACAGGTTGATTGTATTTCAACCTGTTTTTGCTTGAAAAAGTAAACTAATGTTATAAAATTTCTTATTTACACTCTGTTACCCACAGTCCGTGAAGATTACAGTATGCAAATGCGCTGACAACTCTTTCGTCCTTTCCAATGTGGAAAACAGCCTCTGACTTTCCGTTCGGCAGAAGCATTTTTCTTTGCGTTCCGCCTGTGGTAACAAGGCATACCCATGCTATTCCGTGCTCGTTTTCCATTGGATGCATATTATCGGCAGACCCTACCGTTATCCTGACCGTGCCGTTTTCAACGTGTATTTGCGGTGCGTGCTTTTCTTTGCCGCTATCATCAAATTTAGGTACGACCTCGTCCATGGATTTATCGCAGCAGGATACGCGGTTTCCACTGTTATTTATCATTGCGATAAGATTACCGCAGCTTTTACAGTTAAAATGCTTCATCCCTTACTCTCCTTTCGATATGCCTAAGGTATAGTTATCCTCAGTGCGGCATCTTAGCGCAGGTACGGGATTTTCTTTTTTCTCATAGCGGTAGTCGGTACCGTATTTTTCAACGTGCGACACTATCACAGTATGCCCTCGCTCTTGCTCGGGCGGTGCGTTCACAGCCTTTTGATACTTAAAGAAATCGGCACCGTCGGGTAGCTTATCTACCGCGATAAAGCCCTCGCGATCGGCAGTATTGCGAACGGTTGATTCAAGAATACCTCTTACGTAATCAACGTTTTCATGAAGCTTCAGCAGCTCGGGGAAAGAGCCGCCGGGAATTACCTCTTCGCGGGATTTGCCCTCGTATTTACCGAGCAGCTGCTCGGCAACGTGCAGATGCGCTATTTCCTGATACGTCAGCATTTCCCACAGTTGTTTTATTCTCTCGTCGGTCTCATCGTGATACATGGAATAATACAGATAACATTCGGTGTATTCGTGAAGCAGCAGATTTTCAAACACAGTTGCCTTTGTGTCCATAAGCGAGCCGTATTGGGATACGTGATCCTCCTCAACCATAGCTATATCCGCATAAAGCTCCCTGCCGTGCTGATTTTCATAGAACGCTCCGATGTTCATATAGTAGTTCATCGTTTGCTGCTCGGCTGCCGTGATTATGCCCACGTCAAGCTTGGCGGTAAGCTCATCCGCTGCGGTGAACGCAGGCTTTACCGTATCATAGGGGTGGCGGTGATGCGCGATAGTAGGTCTGCCGGGTGTTATTTCGGTATAGCCGCCAACCAATCTCTCAGCGTGTATTCCCATGTCCGTTTCAAGCAGATTGGCGTATCTGTAAAGATGGTCAAAGTCCTCAAGAAGAGCAAAATCAAGAGTTTTTTTGAGGTTTTCGTTCTTTGCCCGCTTCGCTAAGAATGCCGTAAGATCGACTGCAAGCTGCTCGTATGATATGGTAGTTTCAAGGAGCGTTTCATCGGTAGGCTTCAAAAGGGAAATGAGCTTTTGCTGTTGCTGCTCGCTGCGGCGGAGCATTGCAACCTCGCGCCTCGCATCGTTATCGGTGTAGTGGCGGTTGAAGTGATGCTTGCACCAGACCGCCTCATATTCCGTGCCGTTCATAAGAATGCATCGGGTTTTTGTGTAGGGTGATACCTCGTTTTTGTTGTATGGCTTGACAAAGATATCCTGCCAGCTCATAATAACGTGCTCGATGTCTTTTGTTTTCTCTTCAAATGGATTGAAATTCATAGCATATACCTCACGTTCGGTTTATATGCTATTATTCTTACCGCAAGAGTCCCTTTTTAATCACTCGGATTTATTTTGTAACGGTGTAATTTACGCTGTCCGAGGAATAAAGATCGTGAATTGATATGTCGTCAGACGTGTGTATGATGTTTGTTCCGTCACAGTATACGGCACCGATGCCAAGCTCAAGAAGCTCCGATATAGCTTCCTTATCCTCAACCTCGCGTACGTATTGTGAATACGTCGAGAGCGCAAGGTCGGCACATCCCATCTCTTTTGCGTGGAAGAGCATACTGTCGCATGCGGCAAGATATTTTCCGGTCTCTGCGTCAACGTATCGGTGTGCAACGTCTCCTCCACCGTAGGAATACAGATACTTTCCGTCGATATCGTTCATGGAAAATTTTTTGTAATTTACGGTTGAAAGCGCACCCTTGTAGCTGATGGATGCGGCAAGATATACGTTATCTCTGTAAAGGTCGTAAAGTCCGAAGGAATAGTCGGAGTTGTCGGTAGTCATGTTCCTTATAAATCCATCGTAAGAGGAAATAGAGCCGTGCGTATAGCCCTCGCTTGTAAATGCATCCGCTATTTCGTCCACAATGAAAGCATCGGTAAGCCATCCGAAGCCAACGTAAGATTTCAGGCGCAGATCGCTCATCAGCTCCGAGTACTCGCTTGAGACGTTTATCAGAACACGGTTCTCACCGTAGAGCTCGACACGGATAAAGTTATCGTCTGATGCATAGCTCAGCAGCTGCATGCATATATTTTCCGAATTCGAATTTTTGTGGGGATCGTAAAGAGCCGCCGCGGAATCACGCGGTGATTCAAATATTTTGTTGTAGTATTCGAATACAGGACCGAGAGTAAAGAGTCTGTCACCGTGATTTGAGCAAAGCTCAAATGCATGGTACAGCTCAGGCTCTACCTCCGTTACAAGGCCTACGCGTGCATTGAGGTAGCTCAGCCCCTTGATATCCATTTCGTCGGATGTATCGTAAAATATGGAATAAAGGCGCGAGAGCTCACTGCCGTAAAGTTTTGATATGGTATCATAATCGGCACCGTTTTTCTCGTCCACGTCATAATTCAGTATAAAACGCTCGGAAAAATCTTTGTCTACGTCTGAGGCAGCTACCTCTTGCCAGCCTGCGCTTCCGTCATTGCCGCGAGTTACAAGTATAACGGTGGTTATCACGGCTGCGAGCAAAATGACCGACACCGCAATGATAGCTATCAATGCTTTACCGGATATAACGGACTTTTTCACCTTTCCTTGCTTTTTTCTGTTCTTTTTATTCATTTTTATGCCTCACTTGCAATATGATAATAAAATATATTATAAAAGCTTTTTATGCCTTTGTCAACACTTCTCGCCAAAAAAATAAATTCACGAAAAGCTATTGATATTATTTTCGGTTTGTATTATACTTATAAAAACAACTTTTTTTCAAACGGTGAGATATGAGTAACAATAAAAGCATAGATGTAAAGGAATATCCCGTTAAGTATCCCGTAAAGGAAAAAGCATACGTATTTGTTCCGCATAATAGAATCCCATTCAGCAGCGCAGCCGTTGGAATAACCTATCCCGATGCGGATTATTGCGTGTCAAGAGAACCGTCCAGAATAACGCTCTTCGAGTACGTAATCTCAGGCGAGGGTGAGGTGCTGGTGGACGGTGCGTGGCAGAGCGTTCGGGCAGGAGATTTTTACATTCTGCGGTGCGGTGAGGCGCACGATTACCGCGCGAGCAGGAGTGACCCGTGGGAAAAGCTGTGGGTGAATTACGTTGCCGATTATACGGACAGCCTGTTATCAAGCTACGGTGTGAAGAGCGGCGTATATCATTCAGAATCGGTAAAGGTTTATTTTGAAGAGCTTATAAAGCTGACAAAGGCTTCCTCTCTCGATGAACATACCGCATTTTCCATAGCGGACAGAATACATAAGATAATACGCTCGGCGGCAATAGAAAACGAAAGGTCGGAGACCGAGGATAAATACGGTATCCGCAGGCTGATAAGCACGTATATTTATAAAAAGATCAACCTGGACGAGCTTGCCGAAAAGCTGCATATGTCAAAATCAAATATGATAAGGGAGTTCAAGAAGAGCTACGGTGTAACACCGTACAATTATCTTCTTGAGCAGAAAATGGAGAGCGCGAAAATACTCTTGAAGGAAACAAAGCTTTCCATAAGGGAAATAGCGGATAAGCTTTGTATTTTTGATGAGCATTATTTTTCGACCGTATTTTACAAAAAAGTCGGTATAAGACCGAGAGAATACAGAAACAGCCCGATAGATTGATGTAAGAAACGGAGGACCGAAGAATGGCTGAGAAAAATATGACCCTTGATGAAATAAAAGAGAGAATGTGGAGCGGTAAGGTATATTACCCGAGCGGAGAGGCGCTTATGGCAGAGCAGCTCGCTGCTTTGGATAAACTTTACGACTTTAATGCCACGCGCCCGAGCGAGCAAGGAAAAAGGCAGGAGCTTTTAGGTGAAATGTTTGCAGAAATCGGCACGGGGTGCTACATAGAGCCGCCGTTACACGCAAATTGGGCAGGTAAACACGTTCATTTTGGAAATAACGTATACGCGAATTTTAACCTGACGTTGGTCGATGATGCTCATATCTACGTTGGAGACGGAACGATGTTTGCTCCGAACGTTGTTGTAGCAACAGCCGCACATCCGATAGACCCAACGCTCAGGGCGGGTGCATATCAGTACAACCTTGAGGTGCATATAGGAAAGAATTGCTGGATAGGTGCGGGTGCTGTGATATTGCCGGGCGTTACGATAGGTGACAATACCGTTATAGGAGCAGGCAGCGTTGTTACGAAGGATATACCTGCGAACGTAGTTGCAGTAGGCAACCCGTGCAGAGCTTTGCGCCCTATCGGTGAGCGTGACAAGGTGTATTATTACCGCGACAGAAAAATAGATTACGAAAATTTATAATTTTTCGGAGAGTATATATGGAAAGTATCAGAAGCTTATACAAGATAGGAAGAGGTCCGTCCTCGTCTCATACAATGGGGCCCGAGAGAGCGTGCCTTGTTATGAAAGAAAGATATCCAGAGGCACAGAGCTTTTCGGTAGTGCTTTTCGGCTCGCTTGCTCTGACAGGCGAGGGACACGGTACGGACAGGATAATCAGAGAAACGCTTGCTCCTACCCCCTCGGAAATAATCATCGATACGAATACCCAGACACCCGTGCATCCCAATACTATGGATATATCCCCCATAGTTGACGGAAAGGCACTGTGCCGTGTCAGGTTTTACAGCATTGGAGGTGGCTCTATTGAAATAGAGGGTGAGGGCAAGAGTGCCGCTGCTCCCGATATATATGAGCTATCAACCTTTTCCGAGATTGCCGAGGAGTGCAAGAGGCGTAATATCCGACTTTGGCAGTACGTTGTCGAAAAAGAGGGAGAGGATATATACGACTATCTCGATGCAGTTTGGGATATTATGAAACGCTCTATTCACGAGGGGCTTTGCGCTACGGGCACTCTTCCCGGAGGGCTTGATACCGCTCGTAAGGCGAGAACTCTTTTCGAGAAAAATCATATAGACGAGTCGGCACAGACAAGAGAAAACCGCCTTGTTTCGGCTTATGCTTTCGCAGTAAGCGAGCAGAATGCGGCAGGCGGAACTATAGTTACCGCACCTACATGCGGCTCGTGCGGAGTTCTTCCGTCGGTGCTGAAATACATGCAGGATAGCCGCGGCTTTTCCGACAGAGAGATATTCCATGCACTGGCAACTGCCGCACTGATAGGAAATCTGATACGCACTAATGCCTCTATCAGCGGTGCGGAGTGCGGATGTCAGGCAGAGATAGGCTCGGCTTGCTCTATGGCCGCCGCCGCCCTCGGTGAGCTTTTCGGAATGGGGCTTGGGCAGATAGAATATGCCGCAGAGGTGGCAATGGAGCATCATCTGGGCTTGACCTGCGATCCGATCTGCGGCCTTGTGCAGATACCTTGTATTGAGAGAAATGCCGTTGCGGCAATGCGAGCTATCAACGCACTTTCGCTTGCTAATTTTCTTTCCGATTCAAGAAAGATAACCTTTGATCTCATAGTTAAAACAATGTATAACACGGGTTGCGATCTGCCTCTCGGCTACAGAGAGACCTCGGTAGGAGGACTTGCCAAGTATTATCCCATGGAGATAGCGGATAAAAAGTAAAAAAGCTTTTTGAAAGAGGATAGAGAATTTATGAAAATAGGAGTTCAGACAGGTGACGTTATAAAGGATTTTGGTATTGAAGAGGGCTATAGAATGATAAAAGCTGCGGGCTTTGAGTGCCTTGATTTTAATTTGGATCATGCGCTTGATGCCAAAACTCTTCGAGCCGGCACCTATAAGGGTCACTCGGTAATCGAAGGGGGCGTCGGAGCTGTAATTGCGCAATATGCGGCAGAGCTCGATGCCATTCGTAGGAACGGTCTTGAAATTACACAGATGCACGCACCGTTCCCCTCATACGTATCAGGCAAGCCCGAAACCCTCGACTATATGGTCGAAATATACAAAACTTCAATAGAATTCTGTAACGTAATAGGTGTTAAAAATCTTGTTATTCACGGAATATCCTTGCACGTAGACGATAAGGTTGACACACAGGATGCGGTTGATGAGCTGAACATGAAGCTTTATACCTCCTTGATTCCCACGCTCCGCGCGTGTAACGTTACGGTATGCCTTGAAAACCTTTTCTCATGGTATACTGATAAAAAGGGATATAAGACCTTGTACAGCGGTCACTGCTCAAACCCCTATGAGGCTGTTGCCGAGATAGATATGCTTAATGAAGTAGCGGGTAAGGAGTGCTTCGGCTTATGCCTTGATACAGGGCATCTCAATTTAATGAAAATACCGTTCAAAAAGTACGTTCAGATACTCGGCAGACGTATAAAGTGCTTGCACGTTCATGACAATGACGGTACCACAGATCAACACCTTGCTCCGTATACCGGCTCGATACGGTGGGATGATTTCTGCGAGGCACTTGCGGCAATCGGATATGACGGTGATCTTTCGTTTGAGACCTATAACCAGACAAGTGTAAATACAATTGACCGCGAGCTTGTTTCGCCATGGCTTGGACTCATTGCCGCGACAGGCAGAGTGTTCAGAAATAAAATAATAAAGTAAGAAAATATTCCCCGAAAAGCGTGATGTCCCGAACTGACAATCACGCAGTCAAATCCGTCTTTGACGGGTGAAATCCGCCTCCCGTGGATGAAATTTGCTATTCGTCGGTCGGATACGACGAATAACGCAAGAGACCGCAAGCGGTATGAGCTTTCGCGATGAAATCCTGCTTTGCAGGGCTACAAGTTAGACGGATTTGATTTCATCCGGGGGACTTGTTCTTGGACTTCATCTGAACGAAGTGAAGATTTCATCGTTGCCGTGCAACGATTCATTTAACCGACAAGGAAAAGAGCAAACATACAAGTTTTAGTCTTGCGTGTTTGCTCTTTCTGGTGTTATATGGGTTTTGGATTAGCGTGATTATACTCTGTCCTTGTTCTCGCGAGTGATCTTTTCGATAAACTCGTCAAGGGTCATTGTCGTTGTCTCGGCTGTATCGCGGTTACGGACTGAAACCGTACCGTTCTCTGCCTCCTGCTGACCTATGATAACCATGTAAGGAACTCTTCCGACTACCTGAGCCTCACGGATCATGTAGCCTATCTTTTCATTTCTGTTATCAAGCTCAACGCGTATCTTCGCGGAACGGAGAGCCTCGTAAACCTTGTTACCGTACTCGGCGCACTTTTCCGAAACAAGCAGTACCTTTGCCTGAGTGGGAGCAAGCCAAAGCGGGAATTTACCTGCAAAGTGCTCGGTAAGAATACCTATAAATCTCTCAATAGAGCCATAGCAAACTCTGTGTATCATTATAGGTCTTTGCTTTTCGTTGTTCTCGTCTGTATACTCAAGCTCGAAGTTCTGGGGAAGCTGGAAATCAAGCTGAATTGTTCCGCACTGCCACGTTCTTCCGAGCGTGTCCTCAAGGTGGAAGTCGATCTTAGGACCGTAGAACGCACCGTCTCCCTCGTTTACCGTATAAGGAAGAGAGAGCTTTTCAAGCGCAGCCTTGAGTCCGTTTGTAGCTGCTTCCCAATCCTCATCGCTTCCCATGCTGTTCTCGGGTCTTGTGGAAAGCTCAATGGAATACTTGAAGCCGAATTTTGTGTAAACCTCGTTGATAAGATCAACGACAGCGATTATCTCATCCGTTATCTGATCGCGGCGCATGAATACGTGCGCATCATCCTGAGTGAAGCAACGAACGCGGAACAGACCGTGCAGAGCACCCTTGAGCTCATGGCGGTGTACGATACCGAGCTCACCGACACGCATGGGAAGCTCGCGGTAGCTGTGAGGCTGATTACGGTAAACAAGAACTCCGCCGGGGCAGTTCATGGGCTTAACGCAATAGGTTTCCTCGTCGATCTCCGTTGAATACATATTGTCCTTGTAATGATCCCAGTGTCCGCTTGTTTCCCAAAGCTGACGGTTCATAATGAGGGGAGTTGATATCTCAACGTAGTTATCGCGCGTGTGTATCTCTCTCCAATATTCGATAAGAGCATTTTTAAGCAGCATACCCTTGGGGAGGAAGAAGGGAAATCCGGGAGCCTCGTCACGGAACATGAAAAGACCCATTTCCTTTCCTATCTTGCGGTGATCGCGTTTCTCTGCTTCTTCGAGAAGCTTGAGATATTCGTCAAGCTCCTGCTGTGTCTTGAATGCAGTTCCCTTGACACGGGTAAGCATCTTATTGTTTTTGTCATTTTTCCAGTAAGCACCCGAAACGCCCATTATCTTGAACGCCTTCAACGCCTTGGTGTAGCAGAGGTGAGGGCCTGTACACATATCAACGTATTCACCCTGCTTGAAGAAGCTGATCTCGGCATCGGGAGCAAGATCGCCGATGTGCTCCACCTTGTACTTCTCACCGCGCTCTTCCATAAGAGCAATAGCCTTCTCGCGAGGAAGTATAGAGGGCTTGATCGGAAGATTTTCTTTGACTATCTTCTTCATCTCAGCTTCAATCTTTGCAAGATCGTCCTCGGTGAGCATTTTGTCTCCGAGATCTACGTCATAGTAGAAGCCTTTTTCGTTAGCAGGTCCGTATGCAAAATCTGCTTCGGGCCAAAGGCGCTTGATCGCCTGAGCCATGATGTGCGCAGCTGTGTGGCGAAGTATGTGCAGCTCTTCCTCGGGAGCGCACTCGCCGACAGTGCCGTTTGCGTAAATTACTTTCATATACGTTTCTCCTAAAAATTATTTTTTAAATAAAAAAGCCCCGACAGCCGCAAATAACGGCTATCAAGGGTGCATAGCACGGTTCCACCTTGATGTTTAACTCAAAATACCTTAACGCGGATAACGTCGATGCTTGTTACCGCATCGCAGCTCGGGAGTGGTCTTCACAAAAAATACTCGGCACAGAGGCTTCCAGCAAATGCCCCCTTCTCTGGTATGCTTTTCTTTTATGCTACTCTTTCCGTCGTAGCCTTTGGTTTATAGAATTATATCACTATTTTATTTTTATGTCAAGCACTAGATGAAATTTTTTTAGAAAGTGCTGTAAAATTCGGTTGTATGATAGAATTTTTAAAAAAAGTATTTACGCTATTGACAAACCGATATAAGTGTGCTATTATTTTATCGACGGTCGATAAAAGGAGAAAAAATGGCTAGTATAAAACAGTTTATTGAAAGAAGAGACAATATTGCCTCGATAATATCCTTTGTGAGAAGTAAGGGAGCGGCAACCCGCCCGGAGATTTCTTCGGGCCTATCTCTTAGCTGGGCTTGCGTCTCTGATCTGGTTTCACTTCTTATGGAGCAGAAAGTACTGCTGGAGTCTAAAAGAAGAAGCGGTACGGCACATGGGGATACCGTTGGAAGAACACCAACCTATCTCACTCTCAATTCCGAAAAGTATTTTCTCGGTGTTGATATCAATGATACGGGTGTTGCGATAACCGTTCTCGATCTTAACGGGAAAAAAGTCGATTATAAAAAGTGGGAAGCGGAGATTTTCGATAACGGGGATGAGCTTGCAGCCTCCGTGTGTGATAAGATAGGATACGTGTTGAAGAATACCGAGGATTGCTGCGGAATAGGCGTTGCCATGCAGGGATCGCGCGCTGACGGTGACAGGTGGATCTATCCTGCGAGAGGCGGGTACGTAAAATTTGATCCTAAGGCAGCTATTGAAAATTGCTTTTCGCTTCCGGTATTTGTAAGGCATGACCCCGAGTGTATGCTGTATGCGGTAATGGATAATATTTCGGTTGACTCTATGACTCTGAGAGTAGATAATGATATAGGCGTTGCTGCCATGAAAAATGGAAGAATACTTGAAGTTCCGCTAGATATGGGGCACATTTATATAGGTGATAAAAAGCTCAAAAGTATTCTGAACGACAGCGAAGCGAGTGGAGATTATACAAGGATCGCAGAGGAGCTCGGACTCGCTGCGGCAAATCTTGCAAAGCTTCTCGGATTAAAAAAGGTATTCATAGTCGGCGGAATAATAGAATGGTTTGACAAGGTAGAGGTGCTGTTTGATGCAAGCTTCCGACGAGTCAGCCCATCTATTGAATACGTGGTGAGTGACGTTGCTGACGCATCTGAGGGAGCGGCACTGCTTGCAATTTCCGAATATCCTATCGTACCCAAAGAAAGGTGATAATTTTATGGTTGAATACGTAGCACAAGCGTTCGGTCTGGTAGGAATGACAATGAATATTCTGTCTTTCCAGAGAAAAGAGCAAAAGAATATCATATTTATGCAAATGATAGGATCGATGTTTTTTGCTGTGAACTATTTCATGATCGGTGCGTTCGCCGGGGCACTGCTCAATATCGTCGGGATAATGAGAGCTACCGCCTATTGGCAGCGCGAGCGTTTCCGCACGGATAAGATCGTTTGGGTATTTGCTTTCGGTGCTATGTACGTTGCGGTATACATTCTTTCGTTCACCCTGTTCGGCACGGCAGGTACACTGCGAAACTATGGGGTTGAGCTGCTGCCCGTTGTCGGAATGTTGATAACGACTGTAAGCTACTATCTGGGCGAAGCTAAAAAGGTAAGAATTTTGGGTCTTGTAAATGCACCGTTCTGGCTTACCTACAATATAATAAATTTCGCTATAGGCGGAATTGTAACCGAGAGCGTTTCGCTTGTGTCGATAATAATAGCTATGTGCAGATACGATTTCAAAAAGGAGAGCGATAAAAATGAAAAAGCAGAGCCTTAACGGCACTTGGAAATATCGGATAGGCAAGGGAGCGTGGAGCGAAAGAGAGGTTCCGTTTTCAGCGCTCCCTGTCGGACACTCTGAATGTGAGAGAACTTTTAATCTTGAAGAGAGTGGGGAGCGTGTTGAGTTAAGGCTTGACGGGATAACCTATTCAGCCGACGTATATCTGAACGGTGCTTTGCTCGGTAAAATGCTTCCGTACTGCGAGTACAGCTTCGATATAACCGAGACAGTCAAGCCTCGGGATAATTCTTTACATATTGAGCTTGAGGATATAGCTCCCGAATTCGGACCCGTTGCGGGATGGGAGAACTTTGGCGGTATAATCCGTGACGTATACGTGGTTTTCAGAAATACCGAGCGCATTGAAAACGTTTTCTTCTCCTCGGAGCTGCAAAACGGTTACAGAGATGCACGGATAAAGCTGTGTATTGAGAGTGCTTCTTCAGAGGGTTGTACGTACGAGATAAGCCTGTTTAATGATGCGGAAGAACTGCTTTTTGCCGAAATAAATGCTGCGGAAAGTACATATTACGAAACGGTAAATGATGTAAAGCTTTGGAGCCCTGATGTACCAAATCTTTATAATTTGCAAATAAAACTTGTCAAAAACAGTGTAATAAAGGATGTATACACCGAAAGAGTAGGGTTCAGGGAAATCAAATGCGAACGCCATAGGTTTTTGCTTAACGGTGAGCCGATATTCTTGAAGGGCGTTTGTAAGCATGAGATGATAGCAGATTCCGGACATACCGTGGAGTACGAGGATGTTGTGCGTGACATGAGAATGATAAAGGAGCTGGGATGTAATTTCGTTCGCCTCGTTCACTATCCGCACGGTAAGGCAGTGCTTGATATTGCGGATGAGATGGGTCTTATGGTTTCCGAGGAGCCCGGGCTTTGGTGGTCCGATACTTCGGATGTGGCTGTTGCCGACGGTAGTATTGAGGTGCTGAGGCGAACTATACTGAGAGACAGAAATCATCCCTCAATAGTATTCTGGCTTTGCTTTAACGAGTGTAAATTTACAGAGGACTTTCTCATAAGAAGTGCAGGGATGTGCAAGCTTACCGATCCGACGAGACTTGTATCCGGTGCAAATTGTATGAGTGATGAGGAAACTTTGAAATACTTTAACGTCTGCGGCTTTGATTTTTACACGATGCATCCCTATGCGCAGACGTTTGAGCGCGCTCGGCGTTCAGCTAAGCTTCTGAACGATAAGCCCCTCGTGTTTACCGAATGGGGCGGACATTTCGTTTATGACAATCCCAAGCTCATGCGAGAGTTTATCTTCGAAATGAAGAAGCTATATTCGGCAAATTCGGACAGCGGAGCATTGGCAGGAGCTTTTCTTTGGGCGTTTGCGGAGGTGAACGATTTCAATCGCGGAAGACCTGCTGTGGTTGACGGAAGATTGCTTGAGGGGCTTGTGGATGCTAAGAGAAATCCGCAGCTTTGCTTCGACACTTTCCGAGATGCATGGAACGAGCCTGAATACCACGCGCCTTTTTGCATCGAGAGCACTGCTCAGCTGCCTTGGAAACTGACTCGGCTTGAATACTTGAGCGGAGGTACCCCGTACGGAGTTCTTAAAGATGAGCTTTACGGTGCGCCGAAGCCTGATTTTCTCACCGAACAGCGTCCGAGAGTGATAAAGGTGGGACCCGTGTGCGAAAAACCACCGATAGACGGTATGTATTGCGAGCCTCTTGTACTCATCGGAGCGGATAAGATATCCTTTAGTGCCGACAGAGAATTTGAAGGAATAACCCTTATAGGCGGTGTCAGCGCTACCGTCGGTTATCCGCTTTCGGGTGAGCGGGGTGAGTGCGCTGCAACGCTGAGATTGAATTTTGAGGGCGGTGACAGTATTGACATATCGCTTCGTAACGGTATAGAGGTGACAAGCGTTTATACCACCTACCGTTCATCAAGGATAAATCCCGTAGCCGAGAGAGCAGAGAGATTTGCCGAGTTTTCGTACGACAAGAGCTTTGAGTGTTACGTTATAAACAAAATAGTTATACCATTTAATGGAAGAAAGTGCGTAGCTTCGGCAGAGCTTATCGGAGCAAATAACGGATATGCGCTTCTTACCTACGGAATTTTTGGCTATACCGAACAGTGAGCCGTATTGAATAAAAATTTAAATAAGATAAATGGAGTGTACGGAAAAATGAGTAAACTAAGAATTATGAGCAACAATCAGTGGTGGAGCGATCAAAACAAACCCGCATGGAAGGAAATGGGGATGGACTGCTCTGCAAAGGTAAGAGTTCCGGGATTCCTTCGTATGTTCAAGGAAACGGATCCTGACATTATCGGGCTTCAGGAATGCTCAATGATTATGGCTGATATGGAGATGAGAGGCTTTAGCGAGGCGGGTATGAATTACGCCTTGCTCTGGGGACGCGATACGCCGATACTCTACAAAACCGATAAATTTGAGCTTGTAGACTCGGCTTATCTTGTATATCCGGAGGCGGTTCCCGGGATTGAGGGCGAGTTCAATAATTTAAACACAAAATCCTATTGCATAGCCGTTTTGCGCTCTAAGGAAGACGGAAAGATGATTATTTTCGGAACCACACATCTTTGGTATATGAGCAGCAATCCCGCTGCGCGTCACTTCCGTCCCGGCTCTGACGAGGCGCGTGTTTATCAGCTCGGGCTCATGATGGATAAGGTCGAGGAGCTTTCCGATAAGTATAACTGTCCGATAGTTCTGGTTGGAGATATGAACGCCTGGGGAGGCTCTCCCTGCGTTAAGAGTGCGTATGAGAGAGGATATTCCGATGCTCGTGAGATTGCTACGGATTATGCCGACAGCGGTCACGGAATGCATAAGTGCGGTGAAGATGGCTACGCGCCTTACGTGCCCGCCGATCCAATTAAAGCGCTTGATCGCGTTTTTGTCAAAAACGCTCCCGAGGGCTTCGTTCGCCGCTTTGAGCGTTTCAATGAAGAGTATTACATGACTCTTTCCGATCATCTGCCTGTATACATTGACGTCGAGCTGTAATTCCTGATTTATCATCGGAGTGTGATGTTATGGACAAATCAAAACTTTTGAGCAAGAATATTTTCAGAACGCTGGTTGCCTTTTCTCGTCTATCACAGAGCGATGAAAAATATCCGTTCCGAATTTAAGGCTTCGCAAGAGGCGGTCTGCCAAACGCTTTTCGTGACATCTGAGCGATACCGAAAATGCGCAGGCGCAAAAACGCAAAAACGCGGTGTAAAACGATTTTTACTGTTGACAAGCCCTTAAATATATGATAAAATATATAGCTGTAAAAAGATTTCGGAGGCAAAGGATGCTTAAAGTAGAAAGAATATCGGTAATGAATATGGAAAACGCCATAAGAGGCGCGAGAAATCCGATGAACAGCTGGGCAAGAATGGACAGTTATTATGATGATAACGGGAATTTCGTTCTCGGTGAGAACGATCTGTCATTGGCAACGAGACTTGCTGTGGCAGGCTCCGATCACAGAAAATTTTTGCGTCAGATAATAGTGTCAATGGATATAACCGCTCCGCTTTATTGGTGGAAGGAGTTCGATACGTATAAGGTCGGTACGGTGGCAAATTCCTGTTCTACAATGCATAAGATACAGGCAAAGGAGTTCGTGCGTGACGATTTTTCACACGATAGGCTCACTGACGAGGCAATTGCCGCGCTTGATGCACTGATTGCGTTTCTTGAGGGGGAGCGTGTCAGATTTAACGAGACAAAGGATAAGGCGGCATGGCACAATATGATACAGCTTCTCCCTTCGTCCTTTAATCAGATGCGCACTGTTACTATGAACTATGAAGTGCTTATAAACGTATACTATGCAAGGCGGCATCATAAGCTTGCCGAGTGGCATACTCTTTGCAAAGCAATAGAGGCGCTTCCTTACGCGAAGGAGCTTATTCTTGTAAAAAAGGACGGATCGGATGGCAACTGACAATAGCTTGTCAGCCGACATAGCAGGATGATCTGATGGCGAATATTTTTGATTTGTTTAAAAAAATAGAAAGCACCTGTGCCACAGGGCCTATAACTCATATTGTCGTAGGTCTTGGAAACGTAGGTGCGGAATACGAAAAAACGAGGCATAATGCAGGCTTTATCGCCATTGATGCTCTCGCACAGAAGTACGGTGTAAAAATAGACCGCTTGAAATTTCATGCAACGGTAGCCGAGGCTAATATTTCGGGTACCCGTGTATTGCTTATGAAGCCTACGACCTTTATGAATAATTCGGGCGTAGCGATAGCCGAAGCGGCCGCGTTTTACAAAATATCACCCGAGAATATTATAGTGCTTCACGATGAGATAAGCTTTGACGTCGGTGTTATGCGCATACGTCGCAAGGGCTCAGCAGGAGGTCATAACGGCTTGAAGAGCATAATTGCTCATCTCGGTGCGGATACCTTCCCCAGAATAAAGATAGGCGTTGGAAAGAAGCCCTTGCCCGATTACGATTTAGTGGACTTTGTCCTTGGCAAATTTTCATCTGACGATCTTGCGACTCTCAGTGAAGAATGTGAGGCGATAATCGCCTCTGTTGAGCTTATGCTTTCGGGAAAAACAGAAGAAGCGATGAACAAGTATTCCAAATAGTATCTTAAAAAGGATTTTTGATGAATAGGATCACATCTCTTATAACGCGGGATAAGGAGTTCTTGGCATCTGTTGATGCGGTGACGGAGCAGATGAAGAATGAAACTTCGCTACCCGTTATAATAAACGGTCTTTGCGGCGGTGCATCCTATGCATACGTTATAGAGTGTGCAAGGGAGCTGTCGGGAAGCTCCCCCGTTCTTGTGCTGGTTCCGAGTGAGGCACTCTGCGAGAAGCTTTGCGGGATGCTTGCCGATGCGGGGCTGAGAGCTTTTTGTTACAAAAAACGAGATTTTGTCTTTCATAGCATTTCTGCCTCTCACGATAATGAACGTGAGAGGCTCTCGGTGCTTCTGTCCCTTATATCTGCGGAGGCGGACGTGATAGTGACTACGCCCGATGCCGCAGTGCAGGCAACGGTACCTTACGATATACTTACATCTCTTGTTACGACCCTCAGTGTGGGGCAACAGATATCTCCCGAGCTGCTTTGCGAAAAGCTGCTGACACTTGGCTTTGTGAGATGCGAGCTTGTGGAATCCGCAGGGCAATTCGCTCGCCGCGGAGGTATCGTTGATTTCTCTGCCGATGCCGATGCAGACCCGGTACGTGTTGAGTTTTTCGGGGATGAGATAGATAGACTTGTATCATTTGATGCGATTACTCAGCGAGCGATATCGGCACTTGATGAAGTTAAGCTTATGCCTGCAATAGAGGTTATGATTAGCAGCTCGGCAAGAGAGCGCGTGCGGAGCACGGTCGAGCGTCTTTATTCGCATGCCGAGGGCGACAGTGTTCGTACTGCACTGAAAAGGGAGCTTTGCGAGCTTGAGGGGGCAGAGGTACTCAATTCAAGGGATAAGTATCTTGGAATAATATACGAAAAATGCGTATCGCTCCTCGATTATTTTCTTTCCGTAGGCAAGTGTGCAACGCTGATATTCGGAACATCCGAATGTAACGAGGCTTTGAAAAAGCATCTTGACGTTATTGACAAAGCGGCAGATGGAATGCTTGCGAGCGGATTGATAACTAAAGAGTGCGCGGCATATTCCGCGAGTGCGGATTTTTATAAAAAGTATCTTTCGCGGGTACCCGTGCTTCATATAAATCCCTTTGCGGGAACCTCGGGAATGGGCGAGGTAGGTGGAATTTTCGGCTTCCGATGCAAAAGAACGGTTTCGTACGGAAACAATCCGTCCATGCTCCTTGAGGATATAAACAGCTATATAAACAGCGGATATCGCATCATTATACAAAGCGAGAACAAGCAGGGCGCGGAGGCAACCAAAAAATTACTCACCGAGCAGGGCTTCACCCTGACGGAGCAAAGGGATCCCGAGAGCCTGGTGCTTCCCGACAGAGCTTCTATAAGTGTCATTATAGGCGATCTTGAGGGCTTTGATCTTATCATGCCGAAAATAGCACTGCTTTCGATGGCAAAAGACGAGGGAAGGGCTGTCATGGCTCACAGGCGCAGGCAAAGAATTCTCAGGCGCTCCGGCGGAGCAGGTCAGCGCATAATGAGCTATGCCGATCTTGAGGTCGGTGATTACGTTGTTCACGCGAATTACGGTATAGGACTTTTTGAGGGCATGCAGAGCGTTCGCATAGACGGTGTTACAAAGGATTATATAACCATACGCTATGCAGGCACCGATAAGCTTTTCGTACCCTGTGACCGACTTGAGATGATAGGAAAATACATAGGTGCAAGGGAAGAGGACGGAAGTGTCAAGCTCTCTAAAATGGGCGGTACCGATTGGCATAGAGCTAAGACCCGTGCTAAATCAGCGGTGCGTGATATTGCAGAAAAACTCATAAAGCTGTACGCTGAGAGAAAGAGAACTCCGGGCTTCGCCTTTCCGCCCGATTCCGAGCTTGAGGATGAGTTTGCATCGGATTTTGAATACGTGGAGACCGAGTCACAGCTTGCGGCTATCTCAGATATAAAATCGGATATGACAAGCCCATCACCGATGAACAGACTTCTTTGCGGAGACGTTGGCTTTGGAAAGACAGAGGTGGCACTGCGTGCTGCGTTTAAGGCTATTATGGGCGGAAAGCAGGTAGCCATTTTGGTGCCCACAACTATCCTTACATTGCAGCATTATCAGACAGCGGTTTCCCGAATGAGAGGTTATCCCGTAACTGTAGAGATGCTGTCGCGATTTAAAACGCCTCGCGAGCAATCAAGGATAATCGAGGAGCTGAAGCAGGGCAAGATAGATATTCTTATCGGCACGCACAAGCTTCTTGGCAAAAAAATAGAATTCAGGGATCTCGGACTTCTGATCGTTGACGAGGAGCAGAGATTCGGAGTTGCGCAAAAGGAAAGGCTTAAAGAGCAGTTTGCCGGGGTTGACGTGCTGACCCTTTCCGCAACGCCTATCCCAAGAACTCTCAATATGGCTATCAACGGCATCAGTGATATGTCGGTGCTTGATGAAGCACCCGAAAACCGCCGACCGGTGCAGACTTACGTTCTTGAACATGATGAGATAGTGATATATGATGCCATAAGGCGCGAGATTT
Organism: uncultured Ruminococcus sp.; assembly: GCA_964617165.1. Lineage (GTDB taxonomy): Bacteria > Bacillota > Clostridia > Oscillospirales > CAG-272 > UBA1740. The sequence goes on along the minus strand of CAZTWE010000001.1, from coordinate 50,323 downwards.
CGAGAAGCGGTCAGGTGCTGTATCTCTATAACAACATAGAAAGTATAGATCACGTTGCTGCAAAGATAATGTCAGAGATACCCGAGGCAAGAGTTGCGTATGCGCACGGGAGAATGGAACGGGATGAGCTTGAAGATATCTGGCAATCTCTCGTTGCGGGAGAGATAGACGTTCTCGTATGTACGACTATAATCGAGACGGGTATTGATCTGCCGTCAGCGAACACGCTGATTATTGAGAATGCGGATAAAATGGGACTATCTCAGCTGCATCAGATACGGGGGCGTGTCGGAAGAAGCGAGCGTCAGGCTTATGCTTATTTCACTTACAGACCCGGTAAGGCACTGAGCGATATAGCAAAAAAACGCCTGGAGGCTATAAGGCGTTATGCTGAGTTCGGTGCAGGCTTTAAGGTTGCGCTTTGCGACCTTGAGATCCGCGGTGCAGGAAATCTTCTCGGTGCTGAGCAGCACGGATATATAGACAGTGTCGGTTACGACCTTTACGTTAAGCTGCTTAACGAAGCAGTGCTTGAAGAACGCGGTATTGCACGCGAGGGGGGCTTTGAATCGAATATCGATTTTAAGGTCGATGCCAATATTCCCGAATACTATATTTCACGAAGTGCGTTCAGAATGGAGATATACAAGAAAATATCACACATAAAAACACCGAGTGATATGCGCGATATATACGATGAGCTTACAGACCGCTTCGGTGACGTTCCAAAGCCCGTTGACAGGCTTTTGAGGATAGCACTTTCAAGAGCCGTTGCAGAAGCAGCAAGGATACCCCGTGTCGAGTTACGCGGTACGTCTATACTGTTCCATACCGACAAGCCCGATCTTGCAGTGTGGTCGATGCTGCTTGATAAGCATGACGGTCGGCTCATGGGAGCCGCGGGGCCCGCACCGATAGTATATAAGCTCGGGCGCGGTGAGGATCCGGTAAACGCGCTCTGCACTATCGCGCAGGAGTATTACAAAGAAATGAATTCTAAAGGATAAAGGAAACGGAAAATGAGCAGAAAAATTAAAAAACAAAAGCAGCCTGAGTCAGCCGCCTTGCAAAAGGAGAGCGATAGCGGAAAGAAAACGCGTCGGCTTGTGATAATAATAGTAAGCGCACTCGTCGGAGCTGCTATAATTCTGGGTATAGTTCTCGGAATAGTTCTTGCCGTACGCAATGCTTCCTACGTTATGTACGTTGACGGTGTTGGAATTGATGAGGGCGTTACAAACTATCTGGCATCGTATTACAAGGCAAAATACAAGGCTATACTTGCCGATAGTCTTGGTGCCAGCGGAAACGTTGCAGATACTAAGGCATTCTGGAGTCAGAAGGTGCATCCGGACGTTACTACTACCTACGCCGATTATCTGCGCATATACGTAGAAACCAATATCAAGTACGTAGTTATTGCGAACAGTATTTTCGATTCGGGCGCAAAGCTGGATTATGAGGACAGAGCCGAGATCGCTGTGGCAACGCAGGAGATACTCAACTACAGACATAGCGGAGACGTTGATACCTTCAACGAGGAAGCTGCAAAGTACGGCTTTGATTTTGACGATTTTGTAACGGCTACGGAAATGCTTTATAAAACCAATTTTGTCATAACAAAGCTCTTTGGCTCAAACGGTGAAGGAATAGCATCCGATACGGCGTTTTGCGAGGAATTTTACAGCAGATACGCGCGTGTCAGCTTCCTGTTTATAAGGACTGAAAACACTTACGTTTACGATGAGGAGGGCAATCCCGTTATCGGTGATGATAATAAGTACACGACCCGTGAGCTTTCCTCGGATGAACGTGCTGAGAGACTCGCTGACATAGAGAAGCTTCAGGGAATTATCGACGGTAAGTACGAGCTTGCTCTTTATGAGGATATATGGCTTAAATATCAAAAGGAAAATAACGTAGAGCTCTATGACTGCTATATCACAGACGGATCGGCGTTTGAAACCGAGCTATCGGCAAAATACAGCGCATTTACCGATGCTGCCTTCGGGCTTGAGGTATATGAGCTCGGGCGCGTGGATGACAGCTCTTCCGATGATGGCAATTCGTTTATCGGCAGCGGATTTATTTACCGTAACGAGTGCGAGGAGAGTGCGTATCTCGGAAAAGATGAGTACGGATATTTCGATGATTTCTACGCACTTGTGGCAAATAAGCGTTTTTTGGAAATGGTAGAGGCACTTGAGAGTGAGCTTGAGATCCGCGATAAATGGTCGCTTGTAGATCTCGTTTCGCTTCCTTATAACGATACGTATATTGTCAGAGGTTTTTGATAGATATGTCAACTTTATTTATTGCACTTAAAGCGGTAGCCTTGCTGCTTATAATAGCAGTGCCGGGTTATATTCTTATGAAAAAGCGGATGATAGGGGAGCAGTGCATTCCCGGATTTTCAAAGGTGCTTCTGTTCGTCTGCCAGCCGTGCCTTGCGGTTTTCAGCTTCAGCATGCTGGAATTTTCGACAGAGGTACTGATCAACCTCGGTATCTTTGCTTTGCTCATAATTTTGATACACGCTGTTATGCTGGGCGGTGCGTACCTTGTGCTTCGTAAAAAGGCAAAGGAGCCTATTTACAGAATTATTACGATAGGAACCACCTTCGGAAATTGCGCCTTTTTCGGAATACCGATCATTGAGGCTCTTATGCCCGAGGTTGCTTCGGAGCTGATCGTTTATACAACGGTTTACGCTGTGGTTATGAACGTGCTCGGATGGACTGTCGGCTCTGCGATAATCTCTCAGAATACAAAGTACATATCCGTAAAGCAAATATTCCTCAATCCTGCAATGATAGGTGCGGTAGTGGCTGTTCTGATATACGTTTTGAGGATAGATTTCAGCGTTGAGGTAGACAATATGATAGAGTACACCGCCAGAATGGCAACTCCGCTTTCCATGATAGTAATGGGCATGCGCCTTGCCACAATGGATCTCAAACGTGTATTCGCAGATCTTCGCATATATGCAACAATAGCCATAAAGCACGTCGTTATGCCGCTTATTGCCTTTTGCGTGGTTCTCATATTTAAGGACGTTGATGCCGATCTTCGAAGAACTCTTTTTGTGACCTGCGCTTGCCCTGCGGCATCCATAGTTCTTAATTTCTCCGAGATAATAGGAGAGGGGCAGGACTCTGCGGCAAATCTTGTTCTTGTCAGTACCATACTGAGCATAGCTACGCTGCCGTTGCTGATGCTCCTTATGCCGCTTATATAGTATAAAAAGTGCTCACCCGTAACACGTTTTTCGTATGGGAGAGCACTTTTTTATAAATAAATATTTACTTGTCGCCGGTCGATTTATTTGCGAGCCTTGAGAGTATCGGAATAAGCGCGAAGAGTATAAGTGATATAAGCGCACCTGCAAGGAATATTTCAGATGCGGGAATAAACAGAGTGGTCATCGTATCCGCGCTTGACTGATCCGAGAGTCGCTCTCCTTTTGCTGCATTTATGGCATTACCGATCGCAGGGCCTACCAGCATTGGGATGAGCACGAAGAATAACATTCTGACACCCTGCAGCTTTCCCGTATCCTCTTTTGGAGTGTAATCGCGCACTATTGCACCGGTAAGAGCCGATATGTATATGTAGCCGCATATCATTACGAAACCGCTGATACCGAACGTCATTATTGTGGCGAGCTTACCGAAGCCGTGCGAAAGATACATTGCAAAAAGCCCTGCGGCGAAAACGGCGGTTGCTACGTACATGCAGTTTATCTTGTTTACCTTGTCGGATAGCTTTCCGAGAAAGAGATTTACAGTAGCTCCGAGAAGTATCGCGAGACCGAAAACAAGACTGTATTCAATAACCTCAAAATGAAGATACTCGGTCATATAGATTATGAGATAAGGCATAAATACCTGACATGCTATTGAATATATACAGGTTATGAGAAGAGCCATATAAAACGGTGTGTTACTCTTTATTACGGACGGTTTAAAGCCGTAAAGCATATCGCGGAGGGTTCCGTTTTGCCTGAGCGTATCACTGTCACGTATAATAAAAATACCGGCAATTCCCGAGATGCTTATCACAGCACCGAGAAGGAGAAACATAAGGCGATATCCGATAGCCTCTTTAATAATGCCAAAGCCTCCTGCGACTATCAAAAGAGAGAGAAGCGGGAAGATCGCGACAATGCTTTCTATCCTACCTCTGTTTGTGTTGTCCGTATTGTCAGTGACCCATGAGGAGAAAGCAGCATCGTTTGCGGATGAGCCGAAAAGTGTCATAATGCAGTCACCGACAATAACTGTAATAAGGCACAGACGTACGGCACCTTCCTCGGAGATCCCGAAAAGCTTCGATGCGTATTCGGGTGCTATAAATCCGAAGAGCATCACGGTTATACCCCATATTATGTAGCCTATGCTTATAAAGGAGCGCCTGTTTCCGAGCTTGTCCGATACGGTGCCCGCAATGAGCGTTGCAACGGTTGCGGCAATTCCGCTTGACTGAACCATGAGAGTGATAGCATTCAGATTAGGCTCTATAGTGTCAAAGACAAAGAGATTGAAATACATGTTTTCAACCGCCCATGCTATCTGACCTATAATACCAAAGAGCAAGAGTACGGTAAAGCTTCTTTTTGTAAATTTCGAATTCATATAACCTCCGATAACAGCCGCGCACGAATGAATATTAAAGTGCTCGGATATGATAAGTATATTCTATCATAATAACCGGGAAAAAGCATCAGTTTTTTAGAAAAAATTATTGCCTATCTTTAAAATAGGCATTTTTATGTTGACAAATACCCATGGGGGGTATATAATATACACGTAAGAAATAAAGTTATAAGGAGGGTAACGTGAGTAATTGCAAGTGTGAATGTCGCCAAAAGCACAGGGGCGACGATGAAAAGAAAAGCTTGATAAACCGTACGAGCAGGATAGAGGGGCAGATAAGAGGCATCAAGCGAATGATAGAAGAGGATGCATACTGTCCGGATATAATAATACAAATATCCGCAGCCGCATCTGCGCTCTCAGCACTGTCACGGGCGATGCTTACAGAGCATATAAACACCTGTGTTTTAAGCGATATAAGAGCTGGGCGCGATGGTGCCGCTGAGGAATTATCCAAGCTTTTGGAAGGTTTGATGAAATGATGAAGAAAAAATATAAGGTAGGCGGCATGAACTGTGCCGCATGTGTTGCAAGGGTAGAGAAGAGCGTCAAAGGAGTCAGCGGCGTGCAAAGCTGCGAGGTAAATCTGTTGCTCGGCAGCATGAGCGTTGAGGGAGACGTGAGCGATGATGCGATCATTGCGGCAGTTACCTCTGCAGGCTACTCTGCAAGTGTTGAGGGAACCGAAAATAGAGGCACCTCTGATGTGCCGCGAGAGGGTGAGTCGAGTACCGCAAGGGGCGTTCTTTATCGCCTTGTACCGTCGGCTGTGTTGCTTTTGCTCCTCATGTATATTTCAATGGGGCACGTGATGTGGAGCTTGCCGCTGCCGCCTCCGCTTGACGGCAACGCGCTGTCTGTTGCTATAACTCAAATGCTGCTCTCGCTTGTAATAATGCTGATAAACAAGAATTTCTTTGTAAGCGGTGTAAAAGGAATTTTGCATTTATCACCGAATATGGATACCCTGGTTGCGCTCGGCTCGTTTGCCTCGTTTGCCTATAGCGTGTGCGTGCTTTATGCCATGAGCGCGGATGCCATGGCTTCGGATATCGGTATGATGCACGAAAGACTGCATGAGCTTTATTTTGAGTCTGCGGCAATGATACTCGTTCTTATAACTGTCGGTAAGCTTCTTGAAGCACGCGCAAAAGGAAAAACCACCTCTGCGATACGCTCACTTATGGACCTCACTCCAAAAATGGCAACGGTGGTAAGAGACGGTGTCGAGGTCGTAATACCTGCAAAAGATATTTCCGTCGGTGATATTATTATCGTAAAGCGAGGGGAAAACGTTCCCGCGGATGCCGAAATATGCGAGGGCGAGCTGTCAGTTGACGAATCCGCACTCACAGGCGAAAGTATTCCGCGCGATCTAGGCGTAGGAGATACGGTTCTTGGAGCAACGACCGTGCTTTCGGGTTATGCGAAGCTCAGAGCGATAAAGGTCGGTGAGCAAACCGCAATCGCTGAGGTAATTAAAATGGTTAAGGAGGCATCGGGCAGCAAGGCACCCGTTGCCAAGGCTGCGGATAAGGTTGCAGGCGTATTTGTACCTGTTGTACTGTGCATAGCATTCGTAACCGCACTGATCTGGATGCTGGTCGATGGGGAAATAGGATATGCGCTTGCAAGAGCTGTTTGCGTTCTTGTTATAAGCTGTCCTTGCGCATTAGGGCTGGCTACTCCCGTTGCTGTAATGGTTGGTAGCGGAGTCGGTGCAAAACACGGAATACTCTTTAAGACTGCCGCATCGCTTGAAGCATCGGGGAAAATAAAAACCGTTGCCTTTGATAAAACGGGAACCGTTACCGTGGGTAAACCTGCGGTTGACAGCGTTATACCGATAGGAGCAACCGAAGAAGAGCTTATTCGCTGTGCCTATTCACTGGAGATAAAAAGCGAGCATCCGCTGGCAAAAGCAGTGGTTGAGTTCGCTAAGAATGAAAAAAACATAACTCCCGATGCGGCAACGGATTTCCGTGCCGATGTAGGCGGAGTAAGCGGTGTTATCTGCACAGAGCGGATATTTGGCGGCAATCTCAAATATATAAATGAAAGTCTCGGTGCAGAGCTTTCCGAAAGCTTGCTTTCCAAAAGCTTGCTTTCCTATTATGACTCGCTCTCGCGCGAGGGAAAAACGGTGCTCATATTTGCAAAAAAAGATACCGTTCTCGGTCTGATTGCTATATCCGACAGGATAAGAGACGACAGTGCCGAGGCTGTACGCGAGCTTCGTAAAATGGGAATAACCTCCGTTATGATAACGGGAGACAATCGGGCGTGTGCGGAATACGTTGCAAAGCAGGTCGGAATTGAGCGCGTTATAGCCGAGGTTCTTCCCGGTGATAAGGCAAAACACGTAAAGCAGCTTTCAAGCGAGAGTGGAACTGTTGCCATGGTTGGTGACGGAATTAACGATTCGGTAGCGCTTACGGAGGCTGACGTGGGCATCGCAATAGGAGCAGGGGCTGACGTTGCCATAGATTCCGCTGACGTTGTCCTGAAGAGAAGCAGTATTCTTGACGTTGCTTCAGCTATAAAGCTGGGCCGACGGGTGCTTATCAATATATACGAAAACCTCTTCTGGGCATTTTGCTATAACGTTATAGGAATACCGCTTGCCGCAGGAGCTTTTATACCTTTGTTCGGTTGGGAGCTTCAGCCGATGTTCGGTGCTTTGGCAATGAGTATTTCCAGCTTCCTTGTGGTGAGCAATGCCTTGAGGTTGAATTTCTACCGCCCAATACAAAACAAGGATAAAATGCAAACAAATATTAACAAAAGCGAGGTAAAAGAAATGAAAACAGTAACATTGAAAATTCAAGGCATGATGTGCCCTCATTGCTCAGGCAGAGTAAAATCAGCGCTTGAGGCTCATCCTGCGGTAGCATCGGCAGATGTATCTCATGAGAGAATGGATGCGATAATAACACTCAACCGGGAATGTGCCGCAGAAGAGCTTGTAAAGATAGTTACCGACGCGGGATACAAGGTTATCGATTAAATACGCGAGCGGTGCTGCCTGCAAAGTGGTTGCTTCATTCAGGCATAAACGAAAAGAGCTGAGTCATTAAGAATTGAAGAAAATCAGAGAAAAAACGAGAAAAGCAGCACAAATTAAAGGAAAGTAAATTCTTAATGACTCAGTCCCTAAAATTATTAAATTCTGATCTACCCCAAGGTTGGAATTATAGATATCAGTATGCTGTAAGCTTATCGCTGTGAGCACCCCAGTTGTAATGGGATTTGTAATCAGAATACTCATCAGCACATACGAACACGTTGACGCCCGTGGTGCTTGAGAACAAATTTGCACCGACAGTAACAGTAGCGGGATCGGTAGCAAGATATACGTTCTTTACACCGCTGAATGCGTTGTCCGAAATAGTAATAGCACTCTTTGGGGTAGCTATTATAAGCGAATCAAGACCGTCGAGGGCACCTGCCGAAACAAGCGCAACTTCCTTGCCGCCGATCGTTTGGGGAAGAATTATTACCGATTGTGCCTTGCCTGCCTCGGTAAGCCCCGTAATGTTGATCTTTCCGTTAATTTCCGAATAAACGAAATAATCCTCGGTTGTATCAGGCGCATCGAATTTTTTTGACACGGGTGTGCCCGATACTGCGCCCCCATCCGCAGGTTTTGCATTGCCGTTCTCAATAACTACGGTACCGCCTGCTGCGATAAAATAGGTTTTTCCGTCAGCTTCGATCAAGCCTGCTGCAGCAGTGTCACCGTTACAGGAGCCGAGTACGGAGCATACCGCAAAGAGCGTAGCGGTAAGAAGAAGGATAGATAAAAATTTTTTCATAGTAAATCTCCTTAAAAATGGTAATTTAATTATAACATTCTTTACGTCTGTTGTCAAATCGGCAAACTAACGATTTTTTTGTAGCAATATGTACATCCCTTATTCTTCTTTTCTCTTGTATACTCTTTTTCCGCCCTTTGTAAGCTGTTTTCGTTCCTGCGCATCACCGTAACAGCTTCTTGCATCGATTAGTATGATACTTTTATGCAGCGCATCTTTGAGCCTTTCCGTGATAATATTCAATCCGAGACATTCGGAATTGCTGAATACCAGAAGCTCAATCGTACTGCTCTCGGTCTCAACCCCGTTGGCGTAATCACCGAGAAGAATACAGCGTTCTATCGGATAGCTTTGAAATACCGAGCTACACGCCTTTTTTATAGCTTTTACAGTAACCAATCCGTGCGTCCCGTCAATAGGGTTATATCTTTCAAGTGTCTCAACCATGTTACAGTATTTGCGTGTGTTGAGCCTCGCTTTGTCGTTTTCATACGTTATATAAGTGCGACGGCAGATACCGAGCACCTCACACGCCTGCACTTGAGTTAGCTTTTTGTAAATTCGTAATTCCTTCAGGTAAGACAATGTAAGCTCCTTTCCGCATTTTGTATGTGTATGAGAAAATTATACTGTAATTTCAAATAAAAGTCAATGAGAAAGTGCAAAATCCACGCACGGGTTATAGGATGGCGTGGATTTTGCACTTTTGTCAGTTATTCTGCAACGAATATGAAGGGATAAATTTCCTGACCTGCATCAATAGTATATATCTCGGCATTGGGATTTGCAACTCTGATCTTTTCTTCCATCAGAGCACATTCCTCGGCGGTGGTATCCAGACCGCAGAAGAGGGTAAGCATAAACCTTTCACTTCCGAGAAGTGTGTTTGCAAGCTCCAGCGCGGCTGTGAACTTATCCTCGTGTGCGACAACGATCTCCTTGCCTATTATGCCGATAGTATCACCGTTCTTGATTTCGATACCGTTCATCTGAGTGTCTCTTATCGCGGGGGATACGTATCCGCAGATAACGCTTTCTATTGCCTCTGTTGCCTGGCTGACTATCGTTTCCGCATCGGGAGCTTCGAAATCCATTGTTGCGAGCGCAACGTATCCTGTTCCGATACTCTTGCTGGGGATTATGTGTATCTTTGCGTTTTCATATATTCCCGCTGCCTGCTGTGCTGCTAGCATGATATTTGAGTTGTTGGGATATACGAAAATATTCTCTGCGCCGATCTTCTCAAACGCATCTATGAAATCCTGTGCAGATGGGTTATTGGTCTGACCGCCCCAGATCGTTTCATCAGCACCGAGCTCGTGGAACAGTGAGTCAATGCCCGCGCCGTTCGCAACGGCAACCACACCGTGTTTTTTTGATACCTTCTTGGGTGCCTCGGGCTGCTTTGCCGAAAATGCAGAGGTTGTGGATTCACTCTTGGGTGCATCCTTTGCCGCTGCCTCGTTATCGGTGTGCTGAACAGACATGTTTTCGATCTTTACGGTTATAAATTCACCGTATTCTCTCATATATCCGAGAACACGCTCGGGAGTAAGTGTGTGCACGTGGATCTTTACGATACTGTCAGTTTTGAAAGCCACAACGGAGTCACCGACACTTCCGAGAAAAGCACGAAGCGCATCAACGTCGAACTTCTCTATATCGCATTTTGCATTCAGCAACTGAACGAGAAGCTCGGTGCAGTATGCGTAGGTCATCTTACTGTCGGGGCCGAAGCCTGTGGTGAGTACCGATGTAGGCTTGCTTGCCGCTGTAGCTTCCGCGCCCTCATCCGCGGCTATCTCCTGACCGTTGAGCGCACGGTTAAAGCCGTCGATGATATAATAAAGTCCTGCCCCTCCGCTATCAACAACGCCTGCCTCCTTGAGCTGCGGAAGCAGATCGGGAGTTCTTTCAACGGATGCGTGCATTTCCTTGACGAAATTAGCAAAGAAGCTTCTTATGGTGGTCTGTGGGGTGATCTTTGAAACTGCGTAATCTACCGCCTCGCGGGCAACCGTAAGTATAGTTCCCTCTGTGGGAGTCATAACGGTTGCATAAGCCTGATCAACACCCATTTTGAGAGCCGCACCGAGTGTTTCGGGATTGGCCTCCTCTGAGTTTTTCAAGCCCTGGGCTATTCCGGCAAAGAACTGCGAAAGTATAACACCGGAGTTTCCTCTCGCTCCGAGAAGCATACCGTGGGAAAACTCTTCCATCACCTCTCCGAGATTATCGGTTTCAAGATTTTCTATAGCAGCAATACCGCTTTCTATAGTCATTCTCATGTTGTCTCCCGTATCACCGTCCGGAACGGGGAATACGTTGAGATTGTTTACCTCTTCCGCATTTGAGCGGAGCTCAGCGGCACCGCCTCTTGCCATTTTTGCAAGCAAAAGACCTCCGAGGTATCTTATTCCTCGTTTTTCACTTTTTTGCTTTTTGTCCTTTGACTTTTTTACAGTAACTTTCGGTTGCGGTTTCTTTTCAATCTTTTTTTCTTTTTTAGCCATAGCCGTAATCCCCATAAAGTTTTATCTGTTTTTGCCAACAAAGAATAAAGCGAGAGTTCCGGGACCTGAGTGAGCGCCTATTACGGGGCCAACGTCGGTTATGAGCTTAACGGAAGCACCGTAGCGTTCCGCAAGCATGTTTTCCAGAAGCTTTGCATCCTCAAGGCAGTCAGCCTGAGAGATGAATACGGTACCGCCTACCTTGTCCTCTGCAAGCTCACCGTATTTATCTGCGAGTGAGGATATGGCGGTTCTCCTGCCGCGCACCTTAGCGCGGTTTATAAGGTGACCCGCATCATCCATGTGGAGAACGGGTTTGATGCCGAGCATGTTTCCGACGAATGCTGCGGTAGGACTTATTCTTCCGCCGCGCTTGAGGTAAGCAAGGTCGTCAACCGTAAACCAATGGCAAAGCTTGGGAACAAGCTCTTCTGCATAAGCCCCCGCCTCCTCTATGGTTGCTCCCGCATTTTTCTTTTCAAGAACAAGGTAGAGCAGAAGTCCAAAGCCTGCAGAAGCAGAAAGCGTATCAATAACGCATATCTTACTGTCGGGATACTCGGTTGCCAGTGATTCAGCGGCAAGGTGTGCTGAATTGTACGTAGTGCTGAGACCGGAAGAAAATCCGAGGTAAAGCAGATCTTTTCCGCCATCAAGCACTTTTTTGAATTCCTCGCGGAAGGTTTCGGAATTTATTGCGGCAGTTTTTGCGATGCCGCCCTCGCGCATCTTTTTGTAGAATTCGTATGCATCGATGTCATCGTTCAGATATTCCTCTTCGGAGTCCTGAAATCTCAGAGTAAGAGAAGAGTGGAGCACTCCCCAATCATTTAATATTTCCGGCTTTATATCACAAGCCGAATCGGTATAGATAACATAATCCTTCACGGTGATGATCCTTTCTTATATCAGGTACTGAAATTATTGACCGTAGCGTTTGTTTTAATCGTTTGTTCCGTCCGGAACTCCGATCTTACTCATAGTACACAGGTTTGTGTATATGGTTTCAAGGGTGTCGTAAAATATACGTCTGTCATCGTCAGATACGTCGTGGCTTGCATATTCCACGGCGTTTTTTGCCTTTTTGCGAAGTCTTGCTGCAAGATCCTCCCCCTTCTCGGTAAGTAGTATCAAGGCTCGGTAGTTGTTTTTTGTGCCACTCTTTCTGTGGACCAGTCCTTTCGCACAAAGCGAGGTAACAGCGCGCGAAACGTCAGCCTTGTCTCTTCCGCATTTTTCTGCAATAGCCGATATGGTTATTCCCTCGGAATGGCTCGACAGAGCCAGGATATAAAAGGCACTCGGGCCCTTAAGTCCGAAAAATTCCATTTCATCACCCATGATCTTGTGCAGAACTCTTGAGACCTCTTCGATGAAAAACGTGAATTTTTCAAATCTGTTAAGCATAACGCGTTGTAATTGGCAAGTATAACCTGCCTGTCCTTTCAGTGAATATATGTTGAAAAATCAATATCTCACAAGCAATTATAACACAAAATAATTAAAATGTCAATACTTGTGAGTTTTGCCTCTATATGCCGCTGCTTTTCGCTGCTTTTCGCACGCCTTTTAAGGGCAAAATGCGCCTGCTCAGTGCTTTTTCAGCATTGAATACAGCTGCTCCGGGAGCTTTTTGTCGGATATTATTTCGTCTATATTGCCAACGTGTCCCATATTGTAAAAATACTTCTTGCCTATCTTCTCAGAGCTGCAAAGCAGCACTTTTTTCTCGCAGTGTTCAAACATGACGCGCCGCAGATTTGCCTCATCTATGGATCTATCCGTCATGCTTCCCGAAAGATCAAGCCCTCTGCATGAGAAGAAAAGGATATCTGCATTTATGCTTTTTACGAATTCCTCGGCACTTTTGCCTACGTAGGAAAATGAATGTATTATCATTTTTCCGCCTGTGGAAAAGGTCTTTATATTTGCCTCGGCAAGCGCAACAGCCGTCTTTGCACCGCTGGTTATTACCATTATATCCTTTTTATCGGTCAGATAGGGAACGAGATGATATGCGCTGGTAGATCCGTCAAGCATTATCACCATACCGTCCTCCACAAGCTTTGCCGCACGCTTTCCGATTTCGGACTTTGCAAGGCTGCCCTCGTTCTCGCGCAAAAGGAACGGAATTTCTCTGTCGGCAGTTCCCTGATTAAGTATCGCACCGCCCCAAACCTTTGTAATAAGCTTTCTTTCGTGCAGCTCTGTGAAATCTCTTCTTACCGTCGGCTCGCTCACCGAAAGCGTTTTAGCGAGCTCTCTTACCGTAATATCGGGCTTCTCGGAAAGAAGCTCCAATATCATACGATGCCTTTCTTCTATAAGCATAACGTTACCTTCAAGATTATTTATGATTATTTTTGAGTTTTTGATGATTATTTATAAAAAAATATGGAGTGTATTGACATAAAGGTGATTTTTTGATTTAATTATAATACAAAAATAATCATTTGTAAATACAAAGGAGCAAAATTTATGAAAACAAAAGCGGTAAGAATGTACGGTGCCTTTGATCTTCGAATGGAAGAGTTTGAACTGCCCCCGATAGGGAGCGATGAAATCTTGATGAGAGTTGTCTCAGACACGCTGTGCGCATCGACCTATAAAGCGGTAAAGCAGGGAACTGCACACAAGCGCGTGCCCAATAATATTGCTACGGAGCCCGTTATCATCGGGCATGAGATGTGCGGTGAGATAATAGAGGTAGGAGAAGAGCTTCGCGGTGAGTGGAAAGTTGGGGAGCGCGCTGTTATTCAGCCCGCGCTCAAGCTGGAGAGCGGTCAGGATCCGGGATATGCATACAAATACGTGGGCGGAGCGGCAACGTACGTTATCGTGCCGCGCATAGTTACGGAAAGAGGCTGCCTTGTGCATTATGACGGTGAGAGCTATTTTGAGGGCTCGCTTGTCGAGTCCATCGGCTGCGTGCTTCGCGGATATAAGGGATTTTATCATACAGACTACACCAACTACGTGAGGACAGACGGTGCGAAACGCGGCGGCAAGCTTGCCATTCTCGGTGGAGCAGGACCTATGGGAATTGCCGCAGTAGAGCTTGCTAAGGGCTATGCGGGTGTCAGTCGGGTCGTTGTTACCGATCTTTCCGAATCAAGACTTGCTTATGCGAAAAGTAAATGTACCCCCGAGGATGCAGCAAAGCAGGGCTGCGAGCTTACGTATCTTAATACCTCGGGGCTTGCCGATCCCGCAAAGACGCTTATAGAGATGTCGGACGGCGGATTTGACGACGTATTCGTAATGGTTCCCGTGCCCGCTCTGTTTTCAATGGCGGAGCAGATATGCCGTGAGGATGGATGCGTGAACTTCTTCGCAGGCCCCGCAGTAAAGGACATGTGCGGTTCACTCAATTTATATCGGGTGCATTACGACGGCATCCACGTTGTGGGCACTGCGGGAAGTATTCCTGCCGATACCGTTGATACGATAAAGCTGATAGAAGAGAAAAAAATCAACGCGGGAGCTATAATATCTCACATCATGGGTCTGCCCGCTTACATTGATGCAACGCTTGCCCTCGCAAATCCCGACGGAGCGAAAAAGGTATGCTACACTGAGCTTGACATTCCCTATATAGCAGTAGATGAGCTTGGAGAGCTCGGAAAGAGCGATCCTCTTTACCGCGAGCTTGCCGATATAGTAGCGAAAAACGGTGGCATCTGGTGTGCCGAGGCAGAGAAGTATTTGCTTGAAAACGCGCCTCGCGTGTGAGCGCGAATTTAATGAAAGGTAGAGTGAGTGTCAAATTTCGCACAGATGAATATGAAAATAGTGACGTTAACGCTCTCTTCTGCATTCGATATACATTGCAATGCCGAGAGAATAGAAGTAAACCACGAGAACCTTGCAACGATAACCGATTATGATGCAGGCGGAAAAGGAGTGAACATATCAAGAGCACTCAGCTCATTCGGAACGGAGAGCGAGGCTGTCGTAGTTCTGGGTGAGGAAAACGGCGATAGCTTTGCACGCGCCCTCGCAAGTGACGGTATATCATATCACCCGATATGGGAAAAGGGAAGAATACGGGAAAATATCACCATTCATACAGCCGACGGTAACGAAACGCGAATAAGCTTTAAAGGCACCTCTGCATCCGCCGACCTGCTTACCCGTGTCGAAAATACGACGGATAATCTGGCTTCCCGGGGGACAATTCTGACCTTGACGGGCAGAGTGCCGGACGGTGTTTCGCTATCCGACGTCAAGTCCTACGTCAAAAGACTCAGTGAGCGTGGCGTAAAGGTGGTCATAGATTCCCGCTCCTTCACGCTTGATGATCTTATCGAGACAAGGCCGTTCCTTATAAAACCCAATGAGGAAGAGATCGCAGCTTATATGGGAAGAGCTGTACAAACCCCCGAAGCGGCAGCCGAGGCAGGCAGAGAGCTTTGCAACGCGGGAATTGAAAACGTTATGATCAGCCTCGGTGCAAAGGGTGCGGTGCTTGTGACACGGGATGCCACATACCATGCCCCTGCCCCGAAAATAAAGCCGATCTCCACGATAGGTGCGGGTGACAGCTCAATAGCGGGATTTTTGCATGCCCTTGCCGGAGGTATGGAGTTTGAGGCTGCGCTCAGGGTCGCCGTTGCTTTCGGGAGCGCGGCATGCCTCACACCCGGCACAAGGCCTCCTAAGGTAGCAGACGTAGAGAAATTTCTCAAAAACTGAATTTTAACAAAGCCGATATGCCGCTGTCCATGCGGTAAAAATATCGGCTTTGTTCTTTTGTTACGCATCGGTGCAATAAAACGCGCGCCTCAATTGTTAATTTGTAGAGAGGGAGTTATAAAATACCAATATTCAACCATTTATGGCAAAATAAGGCAAACTACGGGCTTTTTATTTGCATATCGAGCAAAAAAACAGCGCATAAATATTGACTTTTTGCGTATGAAGTGGTATACTATTGGTCATGAATGATACTCACAATGCAAATATTTAATGCCTCCGCCGATTTTCAGCTGTTCTCAACAATGACGAAAGCAACCAATCGGCTATTCTTATGTTTTTTAGCAGATAGCGAGCTTAGCCGTAAGAGAGCCGACCACACAAGCCTACGGCAATAAATTTTAGTGTCTTTCGTCGTACTCCGCCTTGCAAAGTGCTCACTTTACTGCGACGAAGTACACCAAAATCCACAAAAAATTTATTTGCCGTAGGTGCAGAGCAGTTTTAGGTAAATAGATTTTTTCATAGGCGAGCCAAAATTATCGAGGAATATGCGGATATTTAAGATAATTTCGGTGATGAATATGGGAAAATCTATTACCTAAAACCTTGTGCGTTCGACTCTCTTACGGCTACGAAAGGAAAAAGAAAAATGGAACCCTTCAAGAAAAGAGTATACCTCTCCTCTCCCACCATGCATGGGGATGAGCTGAGGTACATGACAGAAGCTTATGAAACCAACTGGATGTCCACAGTAGGTAAGAACATCAACGAGGTAGAGCGAATGACAGCCGAGATCATCGGCTGCAAATATGCCGTTGCGCTTTCCGCAGGAACCGCCGCGCTCCACTTAGCTGTAAAGCTTGCGGGCGTTAAGCCGGGAGACAATGTGTTCTGCACCGATCTTACCTTTGCGGCTACCGTAAATCCCGTGGTTTACGAAAAAGGAAATCCTATTTTCATTGATTCCGAGTATGAAACATGGAACATGGACCCCGTAGCGCTTGAGCGTGCGTTTGAGCTTTATCCCGATACAAAGCTGGTTATGCTTGCAAACCTATACGGCACACCCGCCAAGCTTGACGAGATCCGTGCGATCTGCGATAAGCACGGTGCAACGCTTATTGAGGATGCTGCCGAATCGCTCGGAGCTACGTACAAGGGAGCCGAGACCGGTACCTTCGGCAAATACAACGTCATCTCCTTCAACGGTAACAAGATGATAACGGGCTCCTCGGGCGGAATGCTTCTTACCGATGATCTTGACGCGGCAAACAGAGCGCGCAAATGGTCAACTCAGAGCAGAGAGGATGCTCCGTGGTATCAGCATGAGGAGGTAGGCTACAACTACCGTATGAGCAACGTTATTGCAGGCGTTGTACGCGGTCAGTATCCGTATCTTTCCGAGCATATTGCCGCAAAGAAGGCAATATATATGAGATATAAAGAGGGGTTATCCGATCTCCCCGTTTCGATGAATCCGTACATCCGCGAAATCATGGAGCCGAACTTCTGGCTCTCCTGCCTTATCATAGATAAGGACGCTATGTGCCGCCAGGTGCGCAGTGACAGTGAGGCATGCTACGTAAAAGAGCCCGGCAAGAGCTGCCCTACCGAGATATTGGAAGCGTTGGAAAAGCACAACGCTGAGGGCAGACCGATATGGAAGCCTATGCACTCTCAGCCGATCTACCGCATGAATCCGTTTGTCACAAGGAACGGCAACGCCAGAGGCGCAACCAACGCCTACATAGCAAGCAGCGGCGCGGCAGACGTCGTCTCGGACATTTTCGCTCGCGGCCTTTGCCTGCCGAGTGACAATAAAATGACTGTGGAAGAGCAGAACAAGATAATCGAAATAATCAGAGCCTGCTTTGAATAATACTCACCTTGGAGACTGTTATGTATTCTAAATTTTTCAAACGCCTTTTGGACTTTCTCTTATCGCTCATCGCCCTGATAATACTTGCACCGTTTCTTTTGATATTGATGCTGATCGGTGCGATAGCAATGAGAGGGAACCCGATCTTCGTACAACCGCGCCCCGGCAAAAAGGACAAGAACGGCAATGAAAAGATCTTCTATCTTCTGAAGCTGCGCACGATGTCCAATGCCAAGGATGAGCACGGAAATCTTCTGCCCGACGAGATGCGCCTCAATGCCTACGGTAAGTTCCTGCGCTCCACCTCGGCAGACGAGCTTCCCTCGCTTATAAATATTCTCAAAGGCGACCTCTCAATAGTAGGTCCGAGACCTCAGCTTGTCCGCGATATGGTATTTATGACGGGCGAGCAACGCCGCCGCCATGACGTGCGCCCGGGGCTGACAGGGCTTGCACAGGTGAACGGCAGAAACAACATCACGTGGGAAAAGAAATTCGAATACGATCTTGAATACATAGACAGCGGAATTTCGCTGCTCGGAGATATAAAGATAATATTCAAAACCGTAGCCAAGGTTTTGAAGCGCTCGGATACCGTCAGAGACGGTACAGCCTCCGATCTTGATTTCGGAGACTATCTGCTTCAAAAAGGCGAAATAACTGAGGCTGAATACCTCAGCGGTCAAAAGTCCGCAAAAGAGCTTTTGGAGGTCTAGAATGAAAAACGAAACGGTTAAAGAGGCTGAAATTGTTATTATAAACGATAACAATTTAGGATTTCTCGGCGGTGAAAGAGAGTCGCAGCTGATAATAATTAACGGGGCAAGCAAAAAACATAAGATTGCGGTTATACAGCCCGGGGAATTTAACGAAAAAATAGACAACGTTGATTTTTATTGGCGGACTAAATGCAAAAGAATGAAAGAGCTTATAAAAAATCCTTTTGCGTTCTTGGGGTACATGTTTAAGATAGCCGCACTTATAGAAAAGATAAACCCCAAAATAATTCATTCAAACAGTCAGGTAAGCTTCTTTATCGTTTCAATGCTGAAAAGATTCAGAATGATAAGCAGAAAAATTACGCTTGTACATACCGATAGAGGACTTTACACCAAATATAATTCTTTTTTCAGGAACCTTTTCCATTTTTCTTTCAAATACTTGGACGTGCTCGTTACGACTACTGATTTCAACAAGCAAAGCTGGGTTGAAGCTAATGAGAAAAAGAAAATTTCGCTTGAATACCGTGTGATTTACAATACTGCAGGAGAAATTTACGAGAGTATAGACGAGTCAAGGGTCGGTAATAATGATTTTCTGACGGTAGGCTTTGCGGGTAGAATGTGCGATTGGAAAGGCTGGCCCTTGGCAGAGGAAATATGTTCCGAGACCGAAAAGCTTGTACCAAACGCCAGATACGTTATGTATATCAGCTGTTTGGATGATGCTTCAAAATGTGAAACAGAGCAATTGTTTGACAGGATGCGCTCCAAGTACGGTGATAGATTTGAGGGCAAGATAAACGTTCCGTTCGCAGATATGGAGAGCTTTTATTACAATATCGACGTTTATGTTTTAACGTCTTACCCGAAATCCGAATCTTTCGGAAGAACCATAGTTGAAGCGATGAGTAGAAAAACAGCAGTGCTTACAACCGATGCGGGCGGCTCTGTCGAGGTAGTAAGCGATCCCGATACGGTTTGTGAACAGGCAAGCGAGTTTGCCGCTCACATAGAAGCATGGGATAAAGACAGAAATGCATTAAATCAGGTTAAAGAACGCAATTATAAACGTGTTCACAGCGAATATACGTTGGAGAACAACGTTCTAGGTTACATCATGCTCTATGATTCGTTGACAGGTATCTATCATGATTCCTTACTACAAGTTAAATGAGGTTTTTACATGGAATTGCTGAATATTTTTATGGTCGTTAATTTTACTCCTTCGGATGATAGTATAGGCGTTACAAAAAAATTAAAAGGTACTATAGATGCTTTTAGAAAAAAAGGACATGCAGTATTTTATACAGCGTATGGGGAAAATGGGATACAAGTGTTTGATAACAATGATCAACTTATTTATGAAAAGAAGTATCTATTTAAAAATGAAAAGCTTAGAGCGATTTCAAGGCGATTTGAATTGTTGAGTGTTGCCAATTCGTATTTAAAAAATTTTGAACCCAAAGTTGATATTGCCTTTTTGAGATGGCTTGGGTTTGATATTCCGTACATTGCACTACTGAAAACAATAAAAAAGCGAAAAAAATCGCATGTTATTGTTGACATGCATAGTTACTTTCCCGGTATCAAGTTTTCAAACTTGAAAAGCAAATACATGACATTCAATACTGATTTGTTTCACAAGATTGCGGCTGAACAAATTGATACGTTTCTAACAGAGGGAGATTTGGAATATTTATGGGGCAAAAAAACAGTTCATGCATCTATCGGTATATCATTAGATAAACTGGAAAAGCATGTGTATGTTGGTGATCCTGAGGAAATAAATATGATATCGGTCGCTATTGAGAGACCATACCATGGATATGA
This sequence comes from uncultured Ruminococcus sp., assembly GCA_964617165.1. Classification (GTDB taxonomy): domain Bacteria; phylum Bacillota; class Clostridia; order Oscillospirales; family CAG-272; genus UBA1740. Next base: position 30,211 of record CAZTWE010000001.1, on the reverse strand, counting down.
TAGGCTGATAAAGAGTTTGTACGAATACAATAAAGCTTTTCCTGGTGCTAGGAGAATCAATCTACATTTAGTTGGTACAATAAATGACAGCACAAAAAAACTTGTGAATGATCTTGGTTTGGAAAATCATGTATTTTTATACGGAAAGAAGTTTGGACAGGAATTAACCGATATATACAGCTTATGTAATTTAGGAATTGGTCCTGTTTGTCAGCATCGTGTAGGCGGTAAAAAGGGTACAGGTTTGAAAACAAAAGAATATTTCGGAATAGGCATTCCGTATTTTTACGCGGGTGAAGAAGTCTGCGTTCCTCAAAATTACCCTTATGTGATGGAAATTCCTGATGATGAAAGCTTGGTCGACATGCACGCAGTAGAAGAGTTTTATTTGTCTTACAAAGATAATAAAAACGTTGCACAGGAAATGAGAGAATATGCAGCAAGAAATTATTCGTGGGATAGTATTACAGATGATTTCCTAAAACCGTATTATGCCAAGAAAGGGGATTTTTAAAATGAAAGCTTTGTTCGTCTATTCAACCAAGTATATGAAACATGGAGAACTTTACTATGAAACTTCCCAAACTGCCACTGTATGGCAGGAAAGATACTTAAATATTTTTGATGAACTTAACATTGTGGGACGTGTCAAAGAATGTGATAATCCGGAACGGTATACGATATCAAGCACAGATAATGTAAACTTTCATCTTACCAAATTGGGGCTTAATGCAATCGAATATTTTACTAAACGTAAAGAAATAGAGGCATACATCGAAAAAGAGGTATTAGCAGTCGATTTTGTAATAGCACGGCAGTCTTTTTTTGCAGCAATAGCTGTAAAGTATGCCAAAAAATATAATAAGCCTTATGTTGTAGAGGTTGTAGGTAGCTCTTGGGATGCAAATTGGAATTATTCACTGAAAGGAAAGCTTGTTGCGCCTTATTTTGAAATCCAAGCAAAAAATATGATTAAGAATGCAAACTATGTTGTTTATGTAACACAGCAGTTTTTGCAAAAAGAGTATCCTACAAATGGAAAATCTATAGGAATATCCAATGTTAAAATTACCGGTATTCGAGAAGAAGCTTTGGCGCAAAGACTTGAAAAGATAGAGTCAACCGATATGAAGACAATGACATTGTGTACAACTGCTGCGGTTGATGTAAAATACAAAGGACAGGCTTATGTTTTGGAAGCCATGTACAAATTGAAGAAAAAGGGATATGATTTGCGATATATCATAATAGGTGGCGGCAACCAAGACAGACTCCGTAATTTGTGCGAACGTTATGAACTGACGGATAATGTAATATTTACAGGTTCCATAAAGCATGATGAGGTATACGATCATTTATCTAAAGCTGATATATACATACAGCCTTCGTTGCAAGAAGGATTGCCGCGTGCTATGATTGAGGCAATGAGCTGTGCCATGCCCGCGATAGGCTTCAAAACCGCCGGAATCCCGGAGCTTATTGATAAGAAATACGTTTGCCGAAGAAAATCGGTTTCTGATATATGCAAATGCATAGAGAGTATGACACGTGATGAGATGTATGCGCAAGCAAAAAAGAATTTTGAATCTGCGAAAGAATATGAGTTTGACAAAATTAACCATAAGCGTAAAATATTTATCAGTGAGGCTGCCGGTATTGATGTTGCTTCAAAAGGATGAGGTATGAGTTTTTTTCAAAGCTTGAGTTTCTACGGTGAATCTATAGTAAAATTATGGATTGTGTTTTTGATTTCATCTGCAATGGTATATTTCTATAACAACGTTATATGCATTAAGGTGAAATTACCGTTTGTAATTAAGTTCATACTTAGAATTATAGTTATCGCTCCTATTTCCATAATGGTTGGAATAAGAGGTCAAACGGTAGGCGCAGATACGTTCAATATGTGGAATGTATATGTAAGTCAAAGCGGAATGTCTCTTGAACAGGCACTTGCAGAAGATGCATCAGCCGTACTGTTTCAACTTTTTCGTTGGTTGGTTAGCAGGATGACAGATGCAAACGTTCAAATATACTTTTCTCTTATCGCTTTTATTACGATGTATTTTGTTATATTGACCATAGAAAAGTGGAAAATAAAAGAATCTGCGTTTGCAATACTTGTATTCTTAAGTTGTTATGGTCCTTTGCTATTTAATCAGGCGAGACAGATGATAGCAGTATCGATTATGTTGTATGCATATTGGTATGCTTATAACAAAAAGATTAAGCCATACGTATTTTTATCTGTCATTGCCGGATTGATACACATGAGTGCGATACCCGCTGCCGTGCTTACATATGCAGTTCAATTTAACAGAAAATCCAATGTAAGACAGCTAGTTTATTTTATTTTGATTGCTGTATCAGCATTTGCTCTTGAACCTATCATGTCTGTTGTGGGAAGATTATTTGTTGGAACGAAATATTACGAGAAATATTTCGTAGGATATGAGGCGGTCAGTTTGGGATTGGGGCTTGTATTAACTATGATTCCCACAGTTATTCCGGCACTTTTTTATCGCAGACGAATAGATCGTGAACGTAAAATCAGTAATACCATCATGCTTGTCTTTCCATCCAGATTAGCAGGATACACATCTTATTTTTTGTATAGAATGAGCTACTATTTTGGATGCGTTAACGCTATCGCATTTGCTAAGGCAGTTGAGAATTCTACGGGATATAAAAAGTTTTTTGCACGCATAATTATATTAGGAATGTGCGTGGTGTACTTTTTGCTGTATTACGGTTGGTCTGATGCATATACTTATTTTCCGTATTACACATTCTATCAATAAAGGGGTTAGAGATGTCACAAAACATAGATATTGCTATCATGGGAAGCTTGAAACGCGGTGGTGCTGAACGTGTTACTGTAAGATTGGCTAAGTATTTTGCTGATAATGGCAAAAAAGTAGCTATTGTAACATCAACAGCGCCTACAGAAAATGAATATGAGCTTGACGAGAGAGTTTTGCGAGTTTCTGCGCGTGATAAGACTACATATATGAGACCAAAGGAATATTTTGGTGCTATAAAAATCTATCATAAGATTTTAAAAGAGTTAAAACCTAAAGTAATTATAGTCATGAGTGTCCCGGACTGTTCGTATATTATTCCATCCACTTTCGGAATAGGGGCAAAAGTGATAGTATCCGAAAGAAACGATCCTGCACATTTTGCGGGTAATAAATTGGCTATAACTGTAGCAAGATTCTTCATGAAATTTAGTGATGGGTATGTTTTTCAAACTCCTGATGCACGCGATTTTTACGGTAAAAAGATTGCATCGAAAAGCGTAATAATACCTAATCCAATTCCGGATGGAGAGATCCCATTGATTGATTATTCGCCAAAGAGTAATACAATTGTAACAATGGGACGATTGAATCCTCAGAAGAATCATAAGCTGCTTATAGATGCTTTTGAATTGCTGTTAGAAAAGCATCCCGAAATGAGACTTACTATATACGGTGAGGGCGGTTTGAGAGAAGAAACGGAGAAATATATAGCGGAAAAATCCCTACAGTGTCATATAGATTTACCCGGTAATAAGCTCAACGTTTTAGATCTCATCAAGGATGCAAGACTTTTTGTTTTATCTTCTGATTTTGAGGGAATGCCAAATGCACTTATGGAGGCTATGGCGATTGGATTACCTTGTATATCTACCGATTGTCCTTGCGGTGGACCGCGTATGCTTATACGCAATGGCGAAAATGGAATTTTAGTTCCTGTCGGAGATGCAAAATCTTTATATAATGCCATGGTTGAAATTGTCGAAAACAAAGAGCTTGCAACCAAATTAGCAGCCAATGCAAGCAAAGTGCGCGAGGATTTTAATAGTGAAATTATAGGGAATAAATGGCTAACATTTGCAAATAAATTACTTGAAAACTAATTGGAGTGTAATATGAATCTCAAAAAAATATTGCATTTGATTTCGCATCCTTCGAGTTTGATAACGTCATTATGCTCCAGAGGATACATGAAATGGCTTCCCGACTCGGTATATTTAAGATGTGCATATAAGTCAACCTTGAAAAAACCTTTAAATTTGAAGAATGTAAGAACTTTTAATGAAAAACTACAGTGGTTAAAGCTCTATGATAGAAAACCATTGTATACTCAAATGGTAGACAAATATGAGGCTAAGCGCTACGTATCTCAAAAAATAGGTGAAGAGTACATAATTCCTACACTTGGAGTTTGGGAAAAATTTGAGGATATTGATTTTGACAATCTTCCCAATGAATTTGTTTTAAAATGCACTCATGATAGTGGTGGTTTAGCAATATGCAAAAATAAGGCTACCTTTGATTTTGACAGAGCTAAGAAAAAAATCCAACGTAGTTTGGGAAGAAACTATTATTGGAGCGGCAGAGAATGGCCGTATAAGGATGTGAAGCCGAGAATCATAGCTGAACAGTACATGGAGGATCATGTTGCTGCAAGCGGACTGACAGATTATAAGTTTTATTGCTTTAACGGAGACCCTAAATTCCTTTACATATCCAAAGGGCTTGAAGATCATTCAACTGCAAGGATAAGTTTCGTAACCTTGGATTGGCAGTTTGCACCGTATCAGAGAAGTGATTATCTCCCGTATGAGGAACTTCCTCAAAAGCCTGTTTGCTTTGATGAAATGATAGAAATAGCGAAAAAACTCTCGTCGGGTATACCTTTTTTGAGGGTTGATCTTTATGAAATAAACAGTAAAATTTATTTTTCAGAATTAACGTTTTTCCCAACGTCGGGAACTATGCCTTTCAAAAATCCCGATCATGATTTAGAGCTTGGAAACATGTTGATTTTGCCTGATAAGAAATAAAAATGTGGGATAGTATAAAAAGATCTTGGTGTGAAATTGATTTAAACCAAATAAAACAAAACTGTTCAATCTTTTGCAAATATGAAAATACAAAGGATATTATAGCAGTAGTAAAAGCTAATGCATACGGTCACGGGGATATCGAAGTTGCAAAGGCATTGGAAAGCATCGGTATTGATTATTTTGCAGTTTCCAACGTTGAAGAAGCAATAAGACTGCGCCGTGGAAACGTTAAAGGCGAAATTCTTATACTTGGTTATACTCCGACAGAGAGTTTTGAAGCTTTGTCAGAATATGATCTTACGCAGACGTTGATTTCCGAGGAATATGCTGAGCAGCTTTCACACAAAACAAACAAAACAAACGGTAAAATAAAGTGTCAGTTTGCTATAGATACCGGTATGAACAGGATTGGTTTGAATGCATCTGACATTGATAAAACTGTAGCTATAGTTGAAAAATATTCGAAAATATTCAATTTAAACGGTATTTTTACTCATTTGGCTGTGGCTGATTCCGCATCAGATGAAAATCTTGAATTTACAGAGAAGCAAATCGAAATTTTCGGTGTTGTTGCAAGTAAGCTTTCACATTTGAACTTACAGTATGTTCATTGTCTCAACTCCGCTGGCGGCTTATCTCAAATACGACTTCCGAAGTCTGTTCATAACGTTGTCAGGCTTGGAATTTCATTGTACGGGCTCAAACCGTCATCAGATGTATCTTTGCCGAAAGAAATTCGTCCTGCACTCGAATGGAAAAGCGTTGTAACAATGGTAAAGCGCGTTCCCGCTGACAGCACAATAGGCTACGGAAGAACATTTAAGGCTGAGAGCGAGATGCTTGTCGCAACGGTCTCAACCGGATATGCAGACGGTTACAGCAGAGCCTTGTCAAACAAGGGATACGTTCTTATAAAAGGAAAGAAAGCCGGAATTTTAGGACGTATATGCATGGATCAAATGATGATTGATGTTTCGGATATTCCTGACGTAAAACTCGGTGATGAGGTTGTCCTTATCGGAAGAAGCGGAGATCAAGTAATCACAGCCGATGATATCGCTTCATCTATAGATACTATCGGCTATGAGATTTTATGTAATATATCAAATAGGGTTTCCAGAATATACAAGTAGTTAATACATAAGGCGAGCTGGCAAAGCGGTGTAAGCTAATATGAAATGAGGTGATAATTTGTCCGAAGAATTGAATAAAAAAATTGGACAGGCCACAAAGTGGTCAACGATAACAGAAATCGTTTCAAAATTAGTTGCTCCAATAACTAATGCTATTCTTGCAAGACTTTTAGTTCCGGAAGCATTCGGAGTAGTTGCTACTCTTACAATGGTAACAACCTTTGCTGAGATTTTCACTGATGCAGGTTTTCAAAAATATTTAATTCAGCATGAATTTGAAAATGAGAAAGAATACAATCTTAGTACAAACGTAGCTTTTTGGACAAATCTCATATTATCATTTTTGATTTGGGGTGTTATTGCCGTTTTCGTTAAACCTATAGCATCACTTGTAGGCTCAGCGGGGCATGAACTTGCTATCATAATAATAAGTGCGGAAATTCCCTTGTTGGCTTTTTCCAGCATTCAGCTAGCTAGGTTTAAGCGAGATTTCGATTTCAAGAGACTGTTTCCCATTCGTATGGTGGTTTCATTCATACCGTTGGTTGTGACGGTGCCTATTGCTTTTATCTTCCATAGTTATTGGGCGTTGGTCATTGGAATTCTCGCTAAAGATGTTGTAAATGCCGTTGCGTTGACTTTTCTTTCAAAATGGAAACCGGGATTTAACTATAACTTTAAAGAATTAAAAGCAATGCTATCATTCAGCGTATGGACAATTGCTGAGAATATTACTATATGGTTAAGCACAAATATTGGAACTTTAATTTTAGCTTCATTACTTGGCTCTTACTATTTAGGTTTATATAAAACAACTATAACAACAGTATCAAGTTATTTCGGCATCATACAGCAATCGGCAATCCCTGTTATGTTTTCCGCATTGTCCAGGGTTCAGGATAATGAAGTTGAATTTCAAAATGTATTTTTTAAATTTCAATGTTTTCTTGCCATGTTGCTAATTCCTTTGGGAGTCGGCATGTTTGTATATCATGAATTGGTTACAAAAATATTATTGGGAAATCAATGGTCTGAGACGTCTCTGTTTTTAGGAATGCGCTCATTGGTTCAGGCGTTGTTGATAGTATACAGTTATTTAAATAGTGAGGTTTTCAGAAGCAGAGGAAAACCCAAATTATCCATGCTTGCTCAATCGCTGTATCTTGTCGTTTTAATTCCGGTATTGTACTACGGTGCTTCGATTGATTATGCTGCGGTAACTATTTGTAATACCATTTCAGCGGTTATTCTGATTATAATAACGTCTACGATATCACAGATTTCAATGAAGATAAGATTTATAGATGTTTTAAATAACACACTCCCCTCATTGTTGTCGGCTGTTGTAATGGGAACATTCGGATTTTTGATGCTTCAAATATCCGATAACATACTATGGCAAGTGCTTTCGATATTTATATGCATAGTTATTTATACCATTTGCTTTATGGCTTTCCCAAACGGAAGAAAACAGTTATCGCAAATACCGTTCCTCTCTCGCATATTTTCGCAAAGATCTAAATAAACAGCTATATAGAATTAAATGTGTGGGTATCTAAGAATTCATTGTGGCTGTTTTTGTGGCATATAATTCCCATTAACATAATATCGAAAGAAAATTTAAACACAAATGCTTTTGTGAGTTATATTTTTGCATTGGGATTTGCGATTTTGGCATGCGTTATTCAAAATATGCTGTCAAAGCTGATAAAAGGAAAGATAGTGCATTAGAAATAGGACTTAAAGAATATTCTATGAGAATTACAATCGTGAGCCGGATGGGAACAGTTTTGTAGAAAGAGTACGGGAATTTTATTTTTGCAGTTAGGAGAAATTTAATGATAAAAACAAAAGCACAGTTAAGAGATTATCTCGATTTAGAGCTTTCTCGTTATAAATTTAATTTTATAACATATCATTTGCAGATTGGCGAGAGAGATATTATTAGAAAATATTTGTGGCTTTTACGCAACTCCGAATACTATCTTAATACCAATAAAAAGCTTCGAGCGCTCATATTTAGAATTAGACTGATGAAGATGTCTAATAAATATTCCTTGCATATTCCTTTAAATGTTTGTGAAAAGGGATTAAGAATTATGCATGTAGGTCCGATTTTGATAAATTATAAATCGAAGGTTGGCGAAAATTGTGTATTATACACATGAATACAGCGCTGGTTGCAGGCGGAAGAACTAATGAAGCACCGATCCTTGGGAACAATGTGATTATCGGTGTTGGTGCAGTTTTAGTTGGTGGTATTCATGTTGCGGACAATGTTGCAATCGGTGCAAATGCAGTCGTAAACAAAGACGTTTTAGAAGCTGGTATAGCAGTAGCCGGTGTTCCTGCAAAGAAAATCAGCGATAACGGTTCGCAAACTTGGAATAAAAGTAACAACGGAGTATCTAAATGAATCATAACAAATATTTTCATGAAATCTACAAGCGTGAGCCGATGGGTGTGGCGTTTACGCCGTACCGCATCTGTCCGATAGGGGCGCACAGCGACCATCAGCTCGGAAAGATCACGGGCTTCGCGATTGACAAGGGAATATATATTGCCTACGGGGCGAAGATGAACGGTGTTGTGGAAATATCCTCAATGCAGTTCCCGAAGAGGGCGCAGTGGCATGTTTCGTCGGTGCCGCCCGTGCGGGAGGGCGACTGGGCGGATCATTTGCGCGGTGCAACGCAGGCGCTGAACAGGCGTTATCCGCTGAGAGTCGGACTTTGCGCGGTGGTTGACGGTGAGCTGCCGATCGGCGGCTTGTCCTCATCGGCGGCGGTTATAATAACCTTTATTTCCGCGCTGTGCAGGTTGAATAACATTTCGCTTACCGCAAAGGAGCTTATAGAAATATCGCAGGAGGCGGAGAACAGGTACGTAGGCGTGGCATGCGGAAAGCTCGATCAGAGCTGCGAGATCTATTGCAAGCGCGATCATCTTCTGTATATGGATCTGCTTGACGATAGCTTTGAGCTTATTCCTACAAGCCCCAAAATGAAGCCTTATAAGTTTGCTATATTCTTCTCTGGCGTGGAGCGTTCGCTTGCAGGCTCAGCGTTCAATATGCGCGTTGACGAATGTCGCTCGGCGGCATATATGCTGAAAGCCTTTTCGGGGATGCCCTACGGCAAGCTTGCCGAAACAAACCTGCGTGACGTTCCGTATGAGGTGTTCCGCGAGCATGGGCATAGACTGCCCGAAAGCTTCTACAAGAGAGCGGAGCATTGGTACACCGAGTTTGACAGAGTCGAGCGCGGTGCTGAGGCTTGGCGGCGCGGTGATATAGAGGAGTTTGGCAGGCTCAGCTTCGAGAGTGGACGCTCGTCTATATATAACTGGCAGACAGGCTCTCCCGAGCTGAAAAAGCTCTATGAGATAATGCTTACCACCGACGGTATATACGGCGGAAGATTTTCGGGAGCAGGCTTCAAGGGCTGCTGTATGGCTATTATAGATCCCTCTTATGAGGACAGTATAAAGGAGCGCGTGGAGCGCGAATATCTCAAGGAATTCCCTGAGCTTCGCGGTAAATATTCCGCATATATATGCGACAGCTCGGACGGTGTGCATCTCGGTGAGAGCGATATATTTGACGAGGAGGACGACATTAAATGAAATGCTTGATACTGGCGGCAGGGTATGCAACAAGGCTCTATCCGCTGACGGAGAATTTCCCTAAGCCGTTGCTTAAAGTAGGAGATAAGACTATACTGGATTGGCTTCTGGACGATATAAACGAGTCGGGCGAGGTCGATGAATTTGTCGTTATATCCAATCATAAGTTTGCGCATCATTTCGATGCATGGGCTGCGACAAAGCCGTATAAAATAACCGTCGTTGACGACGGAACGGATAGCAATGAGACGCGCCTCGGCGCTGTGCGTGACGTGCAGTTTGCCATTGATAAGCTCGCGCTTGACGATGATATGCTCGTTATTGCAGGAGATAACGTTCTTGATTTCAGTCTCACAAAATTTATTTCCTACGCTAAGGAAAAGAACACGTCTGCCGTAATGAGATATTACGAGGAAAGCGAAAAGAAGCTTACCAAGTGCGGTGTACTCACTACAGACGAGAACGACCTCATCGTAAAAATGGTAGAAAAGCCCGCTGTGCCCGAATCGCATTGGTGCTGCCCGCCTTTCTATTATTATACTAAGGAAGATGCTAAGCGCGTCGGCTGCGGCATTGCCGCAGGCTGCGGCACGGATGCCCCCGGAAGCTATATCGCATGGCTGTGCGGCGTAACTGCCGTTCATGCGATGCAGATGCCCGGCAAGCGTTATGATATAGGTAATCTTGAAAGCTACGAAGAGGTAAAGAAAAATTACAGGGGGATCACGGTATGCTGACTCCAAACGTTAAGCTTTCGGGCAGCACTGTACTTGTTACAGGTGCGGCAGGCTTCGTCGGTGCAAATCTTGTGACAGAGCTGCTGTCAACGGTTGATAATATACATATTATCGGTATGGATAATATGAACGAGTATTATGACGTTTCCATAAAAGAGTACCGACTCCAAAAGATTGAGGAGCTTGCTTCGGTAAAAACAGGCTCCGGGTGGACGTTCGTTCGTGCTAATATAGCGGATAAGGCTGAGATAGAGAGAGTATTCTCGGAATACCGCCCTAAGATCGTTGTAAACCTTGCGGCTCAGGCGGGCGTGCGCTATTCTATAACCAATCCCGATGCATATATAGAGGCTAATATTATAGGCTTCTACAATATACTTGAAGCGTGCAGACGCTACCCCGTGTCGCATCTTGTATATGCTTCAAGCTCGTCGGTCTACGGCTCAAACAAAAAGATCCCGTATTCTACGGATGATAAGGTGGACAATCCCGTGTCGCTCTACGCGGCAACGAAAAAGTCCAACGAGCTTTTTGCTCATGCGTACTCAAAGCTTTACGATATTCCGACAACGGGATTGCGCTTCTTCACCGTCTACGGTCCTGCCGGCAGACCCGACATGGCGTATTTCGGCTTTACAAATAAGCTCATACGCGGTGACGTAATAGATATATTCAACTACGGTAATTGCAAGAGAGATTTCACGTACGTTGACGATATAGTCGAGGGAGTTAAGCGTATTATGAGATGCGCTCCCGAGCACGCCGTTGGTGAGGACGGATTGCCCGTACCCCCATACCGTGTATATAATATAGGCAACAGCAACCCCGAAAATCTTTTGGATTTTGTCAATATTCTTTGTGAGGAGCTTGTGAGAGCAGGCGTTCTTCCCGAGGATTACGATTTTGAGGCGCACCGCCGTCTTGTGCCTATGCAGGCGGGAGACGTGCCCGTTACTTATGCGGATACCTCCGCATTGCTGCGCGATTTCGGCTTTAAGCCCGCGACTCCGCTTCGCGAGGGACTTCGCCGCTTTGCCGAATGGTATAAGGTATTCTATTGCGGCAACGAATAAACTAAACTTACAGGAGGAGCGAATGGAGCGTACAACCCTTTTTCTCATGCAGCTCATAAAGAGCGAAATATGCGGTAAGCCAATATCCGCGGAGCTTCGCGACAGCATCGGCACAGACGACGTCGAAAAGCTTTATTCGCTTTCTAAAAAGCATGATATGGCGCATCTTGTAGCATCGGCATTGGAGCATGCAGAGCTCACTTTTGACAGTGAGTACGCAAAAAAGCTGAAAATACAAAAGCTGCTTGCTACGTTCCGATATGCTCAGTTCGCTCATGAGTTCAGATCGCTTTGCTCGGTGCTTGAGGAGGCGGGGATACAGTTTATTCCCTTGAAAGGCTCAGTCATGCGCAGCTATTATCCGGAGCCTTGGATGAGAACAAGCTGCGATATAGACATTCTTGTGCGCGAAGTGGACCTGGAGCGTGCTAAGAATATCATTGTCAGCAAGCTTGAATACGAGGCAGGAAAAGTAAACTCGCACGATATAGGAATGATCTCTCCGAGCGGAGTTCATTTTGAGCTTCATTACTCGCTCATTGAAGAGGATGAGTTTGCAGCGTTCGACGAGGTGCTTAAAAACGTGTGGCAATACGCGGAGCCCATTGGGGGCAGCGAGTATCACTGCCGCCTTTCGGACAGCATGTTTTATTATTATCACACAGCGCACATGGCGAAGCATTATATGCACGGTGGCTGCGGAATACGGCCCCTTGCCGATCTTATCCTGCTTGATACGGAGGATGCGGATATTCTTCGCGAGCGCGAGAGCTTACTCTCGCGAGGCGGTCTTTCGACATTTGCCAAAAGTGCGTTGCACCTTGCCCGTGTATGGTTTTCAGATGCTGAGCATACCGACCTGACGCAGCAAATGGAGCGGCTTATACTCGGCGGCGGTGTTTATGGCAACCGCGAAAATTACGTTGTTATACAGCAGTCCAAGCGCGGCGGTAAGTTCAGATATGCCATATCGCGTATATGGTTGCCCTATGATGATCTGAGGTTCTATTACCCCTCGCTCAACGGCAGGCGGTGGCTTTTGCCCTTTTACGAGGTTAAAAGATGGTGCAGGCTGATCTTTTCAAAACAGAGCAGAAAACGCTCCGTTGCAGAACTCAGAGCAACAAGCAACGTTACGGATGAAGATAAGATGTTTATACAAGCTCACCTGAAGCAGTTGGAGCTTTAAATAAAGGTTACTATGTGGCAAAAGGAGATTTAAATGGTACAGTTTAAGCATAAGAGAAAATTTTTGCTCATGATGATAGATCTCGGCATACTCGCGGGAGCGTTTTTGGTTTCCTACCTGTTGTCGCTGATTTCGGGAGATAACACGAATGAGATCACGAAGTATTTACTAAGCTTCCCCATATTTGCGGTATGCATTTTTATATCCAGAATATGCTTCGGAATTTATCTGAACGTGTGGAGATATGCAAATACCAAAGCGTATCTTGAAATGGTGCTCGCGGATGCCGTGGGCGGCGCTGTCGGACTTGGTATTTCGCTCTTGCTTTCGAAGTATACATCTATCGGCGGTTGGAAAAGCATTGCTACGGTTGCTATATTTTGCCTCGGTACGCTCTTCTCCCGATTCTTATATCAGCAACAGTACAAGCGCAGCTCTATGCAGCACTCCGAGCAAAAGGATAAGAAAATAACCGTAGCCATAGTCGGTGCAGGCACAGTCGGCTCGCTTCTTGCGGAAGAGCTGCTTTCCTACAAGGGCTCGCATTACCGTCCGGTTTGCTTTGTTGACGTAGATGAGGGGAAGGTTGGGAGTAAGGTTGCGGGGCTTCCCGTGTATGCGCAGGACGAGGGCATTTTTGAAAAATTTTCTTCTTTCCCCGTGCAGGAAATATTTATAGCGATCCCCCAGCTTGACGGTGAGAGAGCAAAGGAGCTTTTCAATTATTACAATCAGGGTGAGTACAAGGTAAAGCTTTATGATTTCTCCCGCCATGCGGATTCCGTTACCTCCGTCGGGGCAAAGCTGATAAGAGAATTCAAAATAGAGGATCTGCTTTTCAGAAATACCATAAAGGTGACCGATTCTTCCACTGCGGAATTCTATCGTGACAAGGTAGTTCTTGTAACGGGTGGCGGCGGATCTATCGGCAGCGAGCTTTGCCGTCAGATAGCAAAATGCTCTCCGAGGAAGCTTGTAATATTTGACATATACGAAAATAACGCATACGAGATACAGCAGGAGCTTGTGCGTAAGTACGGTGCATCGCTTGATCTTTCGGTAGAAATAGGCTCGGTGCGTGACAGGGCAAGGCTGAATGCCACCTTCGATCACTACCGTCCCGAGATCGTTTTCCATGCAGCGGCACATAAACACGTTCCGCTAATGGAGCACAGCAACTGCGAGGCAATAAAGAATAACGTTATCGGTACATATAACACTGCCGATATGGCTGAAAAATACGGTGTTAAAAAGTTTATTCTTGTTTCGAGCGATAAGGCGGTAAATCCTACGAACGTCATGGGCGCATCGAAGAGAATGTGCGAAATGGTTATCCAGTGCAGAACCGATAGCAAGACAGCATTCAGCGCAGTAAGATTCGGTAACGTTCTCGGCTCAAACGGCTCGGTAATTCCGCTGTTCAATGCACAGATAGCGGCAGGCGGTCCCATCACAATTACGGATAAACGTATAATCCGCTATTTCATGACTATTCCCGAAGCCTCCGGACTTGTTATGCAGGCAGGTGCCATGGCGGAATGCGGAGAGCTGTTCGTTCTGGATATGGGCAAGCCCGTAAAGATATACGATCTTGCGGAGAATATGATCCGTCTTTCCGGCTTCAAGCCGCACATTGATATTGATATCGTTGAGATCGGATTGCGTCCGGGTGAAAAGCTTTATGAGGAGCTGCTCATAAAGACAGAGGAGCTGCAAAAGACCGATAATGACCTTATCTTCATTGAAAAGGATAAGCCTCTTACAAGAGAAGAGGTTGAAGAAAAGCTCCGTATTTTGCGCGAAGTAGTCGAAGCCGAAGAGGGCAAGATAGCTTCCGCGACCATAACCGAAACCATGAAAAAGGTGATACCCACTTTTCATTCTCCCGAGGAGGTCAATAAGACCGCCGAGGAGTCCGATGAGATGAAAGAGGTAAAGTAATTTTACAAGCAAAAATCAAGCGAGGACATTTGCAAAGTACAGTGTCCTCGCTTGATTTTTGTATTATTTGTAAAGTTAAGTTTGAAATTATAGTGTTTTTTAAACTATTTTATATCACGGAAATTCTTTATTCTGTGGAACGTGCAATAGTTTGAATCATGGTAGTTATGCGCACCGTTTATTGCTGTTCGGCACAGGTAGATAATATCCTCACCGTCAAGCTCAAAATCAACGTATTGGAAGCCAACCTTATTAACGTCTGCATCGCAAAAGTCGTGCAGGTCGGTAAGATTTTGCCAGCTGACAAGATCCTTTGAGACCATAAGCGAGAGAAGATTTCTTGCATTGTCGATGCATCCGTCATACAGCCTTGTGGCAACAGAGTAATATTTTTTGCTCACGGTGTCGTATTTTATCATGAATTTCGAAAAGTTAGCAGGGAATTTCATTAAGCGACTGTATCTGAGAGGCGCTTCATGATTTTCAGTATCTACCTCATAGCATATAGCGTAGCCTCGTTTGCCGAAGCGCATTACGTTCATAAGCTTACCGTCCTGTGAGAGGACGAGGGTACCCTCTATCTGCATTGTGGTAGGTGCAAGACCGCAAAGCTCCTCACCGAAGCAGCTGAAAGGCATAGGCTCGGTAAAGCTCCAATTTTGCGGCACGAGCAGATCGTCGTTTACGTCGCAGGACATGACCATGGCGGCGTGACCGAATTCCTTGTTTGCCCATGCTCCCCATTCAAGAGTCTCATATATTCTGCCGTTATGGATAAATATATTTTGCGGATTTTTATGTATACCGCTGTTTCCGTTTTTACCGTTTGAGCCGCAGAGCAGCGTTACGGGGGCGGTGAAGGTCTTGCCGCCGTCGGTTGATTTTCCTATCAAAAGGTCTCCGTATTCGGTCGAGCAGGAAAGCATATACACTTCTCCCTTGTGAATGAAGAGCTTTCCCCAGAAGCAGGGCATAAGCTCACTCACGTAGTGCCAGCTCTCCCCACCGTCATCCGAGCGGAATATCATAGTCAGATTTTGCGGATGAGATAAGGCGAAAAGGTCCATGGATGCGAGCATATATCCGTCGGGATGAATTACGAGAGAGGGCGAGCAAAGATATCTGCCGGAGAATGCGTATGCGGTATCGTCGGGGTGCAGATAATTTACTGTAGTTCCCACACTCTTGCCGACACGGGCAAGCCTTGTTGCGCTGCGCTTTACGCCTGCTTCAACAAAAAATTCATAGTCCGTGTCGATACCGCAAAGTCCCATATTGTATTTAGCTGTCAGCGGATAAGGTATACCTGCCTCGGTAAAACCGAAATTTCCTATAACAGCCTGCACAAACCCGGCACGCTCCGGGGCTTTATCGTAATTTTTACATAACCATGAGTATAAGTAAGGGTGGAAATTAGCCATTATTCCGCCGAGGGTCAAGCATACCACCGGTAAGGCATCCGAGGATATGAAAAAACATTCGATAACCTTCAGCTCGGACAAGCTTTCTTTGAACTCGGTATACTTCGGGAGTATAACGGATAACGTAAAAGAGGGAATTGCCTTTGTTCTGTCCGAAGCAAAAGCACAAAAAAGTATATCGTCAGTTCTCATAGAAAACCGTATTTTTGAGATAATAGTCAGCCTTATTCGGCTCAGCGGATATGAAGAAGCCACCCTCACAGAGCAGGAGCAGAGTCCTGATGAAAGGGTGGCATTAGCAAAAAGCTTTATTTTGGATAACATAGGTGAGTCACTGTCCGTCTCTGACGTGTCAAGCTACGTTCATCTCAGTGCAAAGCAGCTGTCAAGGCTTTTCGTACGTTACGAGGGGATATCCCTTGCAAAATACATCACGGGAGTGCGCATGAAGAAAATAGGTGATGCTGTTGCCGAGGGCAACGCCTCATTTAAGGAAATAAGCGAGGCGTTTTCCTATAACAATGAATATTATTTCAGCACGGCATTCAAAGCGTATTTCGGCATTTCTCCGTCCGATTGGAGAAAAATGAATAAAAAGTAGCGCATCATATCTGTTTATAGATATATATCTTTGCGGTATTTCCCTCTGTGAGAGTAACTGTCAAGCCCTCGGTACAAAGCACCTGACCGCTAACCGTACGCTCACCGCCGTCAATATCACGTATGAGATAGTTCTTTTCGGGGTCTATGCCTCTCAGCTTGAAGCTTGCAGTGTTAAAGGGTGAGCTGGAGTGCTTGAAAATTTGTATCATGCCGTCCTTTTGCTCGGGGCGGTTCCACTGAGCGGCATTCCATGAGCCCACGCTTACGTCAGGAACACAGAGGTGATAAACGTCGCATGAGAAATATTGCCTTACGCTGAGATATTCCTCACCCATTTTTCTGAACCATTCAAGCTTCTCCTTGTCATCACCGAACGTATCGGATGCGGAGAAGGTATAGTTCGTTGTCATTGAGGGGGAGAATGCGCTCCTGAATCTGTACGTATCGTACACTCTGCCGCTGCCGCTTCCATGATAGGGCATCCACAGAGCGAAGTTCATCGTATGCATCTGCGTCATCTCGGGAATTGGGTTAGCAGGGCATTGAGCATCGCTTCTCCAAAGCGGTAGGCTGCGCTTCAAGGTCTCAATATCAAGGCGTCTGCCGCCGCTTGCACAGTTGTCTATGATAAGCTCGGGGAATTCCTCAAGCAGCGCATCCCAAAGGCGGTAAAGCCCCATGATGTGCTTTATTTCGGTAATTCCGCGGCGTGTGTCGCTGTCAGCCGATCTCCAATAGGGAAGCGGCTCAAAATTAAAGTCCTGCCTATAGCAGTTGATACCGATCTCTCTTATGTAGGAAGAGAGCAGACCGTGTATGTAATCAAAGGCTTCCTCGTTTCCGAGATTTAAAAGAACGTTGTTTGTATTTTCCAGTGCGATAAGATATTCAGGATGCTCCTTGACAATGGGAGCGTTTTTTCTTATCCTCTCAGGCTCAAACCAAAGTATAAATTTCTTTCCGACTTCCCGTATGCGTGCCGTTATATCCTTCATTCCGAGAGGGTGTATATGTGGGCTGACAGTCCAATCACCCGTATGCTCAGCCCAGTCTCCCTCATATTCACTGAGAGTAGGCTGAGTCGTCTCACCGTACCATCCGGCATCCATCCATATATATTCTACAGGGATACCGTTCTCGCTCAGTATGTCAACTCTCTCTATTACGCGATCCGAGGTCATTCCTCCCCATATACCGGCGCAGAACGGTCCCTTGCCGCCGCGCTTCGTAATAACGGAAAATTCTTCCTTTACAAGCCGTCTCCACTTGTTCTGACCGTCAAAGAAATCTCCCGTATAGTTCATTACAACCACCGATGAGGTTCTTATTTTCTCTCCGGGGAGAAGTACAAAGTGTGTGTCCTCAATTTTGGTTTGCACCCGTACCGTGTCGCATTTTGCCTGTATTTTGCAGTTCCACTGACCCGTCCAGCCGATTGCCACAACTGCACCGACACCGTTGTTATGTATATTGAAGAAGGGGGCATTGACACCGCCTGAGCTTCTGCCGCCTGCCGCGCGGAAGCTTCTTTCCTCGCCTGCACGGATGCAGTTTACAAATCTGTCACCCGCAAGCTCTTCGGGGAAAGAGGAGAATTCATTTTTCGACCAGTTTGAGCCGCAGGGATTGTATATCTTCAAAAGCTCGTCGGGATCGGGTATCCATGGGCTGCGTACCTTCTGCTTGATCTCTCCGAGAGCAAGCTCAAAATCACCGTCGCAAAGCTCGGATATTATCTCCGTACTTTCTTTCGACGTGTTTTCGAGCCAGCTGACCCACTCGTATGCATCGAAGCCCTCATATTTTTTAGCGATATTTGTAATCTTTAATCCACAATCAAATGTGTACACGGCGGTAAGCTCGCATCCGTTTTCTTTATGCTCAACGGTATATTTCTGCTCTGAGAGCGGCACCCCGCCGAGTGCCAGGGAAAATCTTGTGTTATTCTTCAAAAAATTCATAGAAGCTCTCCTTTGTTTATCAAATGGATTTACTTATCAGATGAACATACACGTGCCTACGAAGCAAAGCGCGACGGCACACCATTGCTTAACGCTTATCTTCTCCTTGAAGAAGATAAGTCCCGCAAGGCTTGAGAAGATAATGCTTCCACCCGTTACGCAAGGGTAGAGCATAGTTGCGGGGAGCTCGGCAGCGCCTATCAGCTGAAGCAGATAGGACACTCCACCGATAACCGCAGATATGGCAACTATAGGCAGCGCGCGAACGAGCTCACCCTCTGTAACGGAGCTTTTATCTTTCATTACGAAGAGGAAGCCGATACCGCTTATGATAAGCTTGGTAATACCCGACCACATAACGAACTCGGAGGCACTTACGGTAGCATACGTGCTTTCGATCTGATGCTGCTTTGAAACGATACTTACAAGACCGTTGAGTACGAATACTGCTACACACAAGAGCACGAGCCACTTCGTTGCCTTGGTTTTTCCGGCATTGGAGAGAATTATAGCACCGAATATCATTATAAGTCCTATCAGCCTGAGTATTGAAAATTCCTCGTCGAGCAGTATAGTTCCGTATATGTAGGGCAGGATCATTCCACCCGTCATGAGAAATACGGTGTAAAGCGACATGCTTCCCATTTTCAGAACCTTGAAGCCGATTATGGAGTAGCACATTGCAAAGCAGGACATAAGCGCCGCCATGATTGCGGAATAAGGCGTAAAGGTGAACTTAAAGCCGCTTATGGCAAAGAACACGATTGCGGTGAGCAAGCCGTTTGCCGCGTTGAAGAAAAGGCCCGCCTTGGCTGTGGTTCCAACCTTTGACTGATACTTTTTTGAGAGCGCAAAATCAAGTGCAAGGAGCACCGTTGCGCCTATTATAAGCAAATAATTTTCCATTGGAATACCTCGTTCATTTTATCTATATATAGTTTATCATATTTATTTCGGTATTTCCATTGACAATTCACCAAAAAATATGTTAAAATCATCAAAAAGACAAAAAGGGGCAGCCTATGAAAAAAAAGAGTAATACGGTGCAGCTCTCAGCGGTGGGAGAGACCGATGTTTTCGTAAACTACGTTGAGATAGAGCGCAGCTCTCCCGAAAACCAAAATGAAACGCATATTCACGGAGAATGTGAGATATACGTTAATCTCAGCGGAGACGTGGATTTTGAGGTTGAAAACAGAATATACAACATAACTCGCGGAAGTGTTATAATAACACGCCCTTATGAATATCATCATTGCATCTACCGTAGCGATTGTCTGCATAGGCATTATTGGGTACTGATCGGCGGTCAGAATGACGCTATCATCGAGCATCTTTTTGAAAACAGGGATGAGGACGGCAATTTGATACGCCTCTCGGAGAATGAACTTACGGAGCTGTCGGGATTTCTTGATACTTTGCTTTCTCACGACACGTCGGCTCTTAACGGTCAGATAGCATTGCTGCGAGCGGTTGAGCTGCTTTCAAGTCATGCTTCCACCTCGGAGAGCCTCTCGGCAACGCTGCTACCCAGGGACGTGCTGTATGCACTGAAATATATGGATGAGCATATTGCCGAGCCGATAGATACAAATCAGCTTGCAAAGTGCTCGTTCGTAAGCATAAACACCTTGGAGCGGCACTTCAAAAAATATTTCTCGTTGAGTCCGTTTGCCATGCTCCGCAAAAAGCGACTGCTTCATTCAGCCCGTCTTTTGCGAGAGGGCGCTTCGGTTTCCGAGGCGTGTGAGCGAAGCGGATTTTCCGATTACTCAAATTACATAGCAACGTTTCGCTCGTTTTTCGGAATTACTCCGCTAAAATACAAGCAAAACGTCACAAATTAAAATTCGAGGCAAAGGGAGCTATCCCGATGCCTCGTTTTATTTAAAGCAGATCTTTCACTACCTTGGGGAAATCTCGGTAATCATCGATCGTAAGATAATTGAAATCGGACTTGTATACACTTTCGTCATTTCCGCCCTCACCGTAATCGTCTCCGATGTAAACGACCTCGCTGTATGTTATACCGCGCTCATCGCAGTATTTTTCAAGCGCGTATCTTTTATCAAAGGGCGAGGGAGCCATATCAAAGGATGAAGAGCCTCCGACAAAAACGTTGTAATCGCTGAATGTGGATTTAACGTCCTCGTAAAACGCGCGCCTTTTCTTTCTGTCGGGGTCGAATGCAAGCTTGTCCTCCTGCTTTGCAGCCGTTCCGAGAAGCGGCAGAGTAACACAACCCGAGCTGTGATACTCAACGTTATTTCCCGAAAACTCCGTATATCCGTATTTTTCACGCACAGCGGTAACGCGAGCCTCAATGCTTTCCTTGTCGCATTCACGTACCTCGTCAAAAACGATTTTTATGTCGTCTATATCGGGATCGTATTCAGCGTACTGCATTCCGTAATTGCCGAGAATGTCTATCGGGAACTTATTCATTTGATTGAATATTCTTCTGCACATTCCGGCACCGACCATGAGAAGCTTGTATTTTTCGGAAAGGTGTTCGAGTATCGCCCTGTGTTCCTCGGAAAGCGGTGTTTTGTGCTGCGTGAGCGTACCGTCAAGATCCATGGCTATAAGCTTTATATTATTCATCTCATATCTCCTTTGTGCCGAACATGTCGTAATACATCCAAAGCACCGTATATCTGTCCTTGAGGTCCTTTGCATAGCGAATAGCATCAGACAGCTTACTCTCGGAGTACATGCTGTAAAATTCGTTTATATCAAGCCCGATATCACCGAGAATATCAAGTATCTCGTGGGAGGTAGGGGCATCTCTCAGCACAGCTTTTATCTCCTCTTCCTTGGCAAGGTAGATATCCGTTCTGCATGCACTGTAGGTTCCGAGCTTTTTCTGTAGCTGCATGCATCCGTCTGCCACCGATTTGTAAACTCTCGTCATCTCTTTCGCATACGTTTGCTCATCCATTGTAAATTGCTCCTTCGGGAAAGTGCTGGCCGCGATAATTTCCCTTATTTTACAGGTTATAGCGGTTGAGTATACAACGTCTATACCGTGTGGGAAATAATCCTCTTTGTCTATTATTCCCGTTATCTCAAAGAAGTGTGAGAGGTGATGCTCACTGCCCGAGGCGGGGCGCGAATTGCCTGCGAAGCTCATGGCTATGCCTACGAATATGAGTGCTTCCATGAGCGTTTTTACACTTTCCTTGTCGCGTGCGAGCAGCTTCTTTGCAAGCGGAAGCACATTTTTTACCATGTCGTAAGTAAGTGTGTATATGTAATCGCAGAAATACTCACCGTTCACTATATGACCGAGCCGCCAGTCGTTGAGAGCGGAGTATTTACCTATTATATCTCCATAGCCTGCCTTTATCATCTCAAGCGGTGCATCTTTCAGCACGTTCGTATCGGCAAGAATAGCTTCGGGTACGCCCGCGGAGTACGTAACCTTCATTCCGTCGGTAATCATTGCGGCACCGGAGGAGGCGTAGCCGTCCATTGAGGGAGCTGTCGCAATCACAAAATAGGGAACGTGTGAAAAATGAGATACGTATTTGCAAAGATCCTGAATAACACCGGAGCCGATACCGATAATGAGCTCCGATGAGCCGAGAGTCGCTTCGGTTGCCGCGATCGCCGCCTCGTTCGGAACAAGTACTGTGTCACCGGGGAATATCAGCCTTGTAACGTCCTTATCGGAAAGATATCTCTCGGTTTCCTCTCCTGCGGCGCGGTAGGTGTTTTCATCCGCAACGATCAGGATCTTTCGGTATTCCGAGGTAAGATCTGTAAGGTGTGCAATAGCACCGTCTCCAATCCATACTTGCTTGATAGCACACGTGTGATGCTTGCCGCAGCTACAGCTGATGCCGCGGAGAAGTTCGTTTATGTCCATAATGTATCTTGACTCCTTTTTTTATTTGTAGTATACTATAGAAAAACAAATCAGTCAATATCTTTCATAAACAATGCGCAATTTTTGATAATTTGAGCAAAATAAATGCTTATTTATCCGATAGTGCGCAAAAGGAGCAAAATATGTTTAAAAACGAACGTCAGCATCAGATCTATAAAATACTCAGCGAGCGCACGTTTGCGAGCGTTAGCGAGCTTGGAGAGCTTCTTTACACAAGCGAGTCAAGCATACGTCGCGATCTTGCACAAATGGAGAACGAGGGGCTTGTCAAGCGTGAGTGGGGCGGAGCCTGTGCCGTAGGAGGTGCAGAAAGCGTTCTGCCGTTCCGGGCAAGAAGCTACCGAGCGGTTGATGAAAAACGTGTAATATCACAAAAGGCGGTAACGCTGATAAATGAGGGAGACGTAGTTTTTCTCGATCAGTCCTCAACCTCGTATTTTCTTGCGCTTTCCCTGATGAATTACAGCAATCTTACGGTCGTCAGCAACAATATAGAGATACTCAGCCTGCTTTCGCATACCAATATAGCCGTTCATTCCACAGGAGGGGTGATAAGCCGAAAAAACAGGAATTGCCTTATAGGCAATAACGCGCAAAGGGCATTTACCGAAATCTACGCGGACCACGCGTTTTTCTCAGCGAATGCCCTATCTGCCGACGGTGTAATCACCGATTGCACGGAGGAGGAGATCTTCGTGCGCTGTGCTATGCTGAATAACGCCGCACAAAAGATATTCCTGTGTGACGGAAGTAAGATAGATAAGCTCTCGGTATATAAGCAGTGCTCCATAGCCGAGGTGGATATAGCGATATCCGATAGTGACGGATTATTGAAATACAAGGATATGTTTCCGTCTCTGACCGTTTTGTGATGCCTTGGTATAGCTGAATACAGCGATATTTTTAAAAATTCAGATACTGAGATTTTTTCTCATTTCGCGTGGGGAAATGCCGAAATGCTCCTTGAAGCATTTTCTGAAATACGCTCCTGAGCTGAAGCCGAGAGTTCTGCTGAGCTGCTCTATCGGATAATCGCAGGAGAGGAGCAAGCTTTTTGCTTTTTCCATTATAATTTCGCGCTTTGTTTCACCGATGCTTTTGTCCGAGTGATTTTTAAATAAAGTATACAATGCGGATTCGCAGACAGCGCATCGCTTTGCTATATCGCTCACGGTAAGCTCCGGGGTTTCCTCTATCAGCTCCCTGACCTTATTTATCAGCTCGGCATGCCGAGAGATGGGCTGATATGCCATGTTTTGCATCAGTATCCCCACAAGCGTGTAGAGTTTTCCCACTGTAATGCCACTCATGGCAGTACAGCTTCCGATATCGTACATCAGCTGTACCGCCTCAGCGGAGCAGTCAATAACTTGGGGGGCGTAATATCTGCCCTCAAAATTCGGCAGCAGCAGAAATCCGAGCGAGATAAATTCTATATCGGGATTGCCGTACCAATACGATTGATATTTGCAACCCTTTGGGATGAAGAACGTATCGCCCTCGCTGATGCTCACGCTGTTATCCTGCGTACAGATTTTTGCACAGCCGCGCACCATATAAGCAAAATAGTGAATATCCGTGCCTGATCTTTTGTCCGTATATTTGTAATTCTTGAAATGGAAATTGTTGAAAGCAAAGCTTTTGGAGAAAATTATATCATTGATCATTTCATTTACCGTTTAACATGTAGTTTTTTATGTGTTTTTTTGTAGAATAACATCTTTTTGCCGATTTGTCAATATGCTACAATGAAATTCGGAGGTGAAATTATGAATTATAAGCAGATAGTATTTACGAATGTCAATCAAGCGGAGCTTCTCAGTAAAACGTACGGTGAGCTCCCACCCGACTGTGTCATGGTGAAAACCGAGATAAGTACCGTAAGCTCGGGCACCGAGAGAGCCAATATTACGGGGGATCCCAACGTCAGCGCTACGGCTGCATCATCGGTCAGCTTCCCGAGAGCCTCGGGCTACAGCAGCGCAGGCACGGTTATTGCTGTCGGTGAGAAAGTAAAGAGCGTTACGGTGGGGGAGCGCGTCGTTGTATATTGGGGTCATCACAAAAGCATAAATATGGTGAGTGAGAATAACGTTGTTAAGATAGAAGACAGCTCGGTGAGCTTCAGAGCGGCTGCCATGAGCTTTATTTCAACGTTTCCTTTGGCGGCGATAAGAAAAACTCGCCTTGAAATGGGCGAGAGTGCTATAGTCATGGGGCTCGGTATACTCGGCATGATAGCCGTTAAGCTGCTTCGCGCAGCGGGAGCCGTGCCGATAATTGCCGCCGATCCCAACCCGAAAAGGCGCGAGATAGCATTGAAAAACGGTGCAGATTACGCACTTGATCCTCTGGCACCGGGGTTTGCCGAGCGTGTAAAAGAGATAACGGGTGGGGGCGTGCAGGTTGCAATCGAGGTCACAGGAGTTGGTGCAGGCTTTAATGAAGCTCTTGATTGCATGGCTAAATTCGGCCGCGTTGCATTGCTCGGATGTACACGCAATTCTGATTTTACTGTGGATTACTATAAGAAGATACATGCTCCGGGTATCACCGTAATAGGGGCTCATACCATAGCACGCCCTGAGGTTGAGTCTCATCCCGGCTGGTTTACGCACCGAGATGATATTCGCGCGGTGCTGAAGCTCTTAGCAAAAGGCAGGCTGGAGCTTGACGGTATAGTAGAAGAGGTACATTCTCCCACCGATTGCGGGGAGGTTTACAAAAGACTTGTTTTCGATAAGGATTTCCCCGTAGCGGTTCAGTTCGATTGGAGCAATATATAAGAGGTGTGGAAAAATGCGTAAGGTCAGAGTAGCACAGATAGGTACGAGTAAGTACAGCCACGGTAACGAAATATTTGCGACAATGGCAAAGCTGCCCGAATATTTTGAAATAGTCGGATATGCGTTGCCCGAGGGCGAGAGGGAGAAATTCCCCGATAAAATGTCTCAGTTCGTAGGTTTTAAGGAGATGACCGTCGAACAGATATTGGCAGATAAGAGCATTGAGGCTGTAGCCGTTGAAACCGAAGAAATATATCTTACAAAATATGCGCTTCTCTCAGCAAGGAGCGGCAAGCACATACACATGGAAAAGCCGGGTGGAATTTCTCTTTCGGATTTCAGAGAGCTTATTGATACAGTGGCGAAAAACCGCACGGTATTTCACACGGGGTACATGTATAGGTACAATCCGTGTCTGGTAGAAATATTCGAAAGAATAAAGCACGGTGAGATAGGCGAGATAATCAGCGTTGAGGCACAAATGAGCGGATGGCGCGGATATGAACACACCTCATGGCTTGAAAATTTCCCGGGCGGCATGATGTTTTATCTCGGGTGTCACCTCATAGATATTTTGTTAAGGCTTCAAGGAAAGCCCGAGCGGATAATTCCCTTTAACAAATCAAGCGGAGTGTATAACACTGGGGCAAGGGATTTTTCCATGGCTGTATTTGAGTATAAAAACGGAGCATCCTTTGTAAAGACAACGCAGGCGGAGAGAGGCGGATTTTCGCGCCGTCAGCTGGTTATAACGGGAACACGCGGTAAATTTGAGGTGCGTCCTCTTGAGGTATCCGTAAAGTATCCGTTGCAGTACACCGAGTATACCGAATGTATGACAGACGGGTGGAATGACGTCGGTATAAAAAAACGTTCTCCGGATCATGACAGATACGCGGATATGATGTGTGCTTTTTCGAAAATGGTTTCGGGTGAAATAGAAAATCCCTACACCTACGACTATGAGCTGGAGCTTTTTGAAACAATAATCAAATGCTGTGAGTAGCTGAGAGTCTAACACGCAAGCCTACGGCAATAAATTTTAGCGTCTTTTGCCGTAAGAGCGAATAATCGGGATACCGATACAATTTAAAAGAGAGGTTTTGGGTTATCAAATATGACAGCCCCGTGAACCTCTCTTTTTTTTGATTATTTCAATACTATCTCAAGCCCTGCAAATTCATAGGGGTAAAGCGTTCCGTCAAGAACTATCTCATTGCCTTCTGTCTTGCCCGAGCAATTTACAAAGCGTACACTCTTATATTCCGTATTCACGGAAAGCTTGAGGTTTTCTATTTTATCCTGGAAAATATTCCACAGTCCGAGAGCGATACCGTTATCGTTCTCTTTCATCACCGTATACAGCATCGGGTGGTTGCCGCAAACGTCAACGGGCAAAGGCTTGCCCCTAAGCCACGCAAGGCTCTTGACAAGCTGGCGGCGCCTTGCATAAGTGTCGAGGAAGCCGCGCGGAATATTGTCGGCGCAAACGGGAAGTATAACAAACTTATATCCCTTTTCGTTTTCATATTGGCATACGGCATCATGGCACTCGTCACCCTCGGTGAATTTCGTCAGAACGGTAACGTTGCTTTTATGCGTGAATTGGGGTACCAAGAGATGACCAAGTAGCGTATATTGGTCCTCATCCGGGAAACACTCTAAGGGTCGGTCCATAAATCCTCGGTTTACGTAGGGCGGCTTTTCACAAATGCTCTCAATGCCCACGTCAATACCGCGCCTCATCAGTATCTCGGCTGCGCTCAGATCTATTATGGCACCGTTTTTAAGCTCGCTCTCATCAATAAAGTGCGCGTGCTCACCGAAAACTATATTAACGGAATTCTTCTCGTAGCTTATCGGTAACGATGTTTTCAATGCAACCAGCTTCGCGGGGTTTGAGAGATTGTTTTGTATTTTTTCAAGAGTATCACCGTCGTTTATATCGAGCGTTCTTTTTTTAAGAAGGCGCATTTCGTTATAAGGTCTGAGACCTATCGCGCGCTTACCTGCGAAAAGCTTCTCTATCTCGGTATAAAGCGGTGTGTTTTTTGCATGAAAATCTACGTAGCCGTGCTCATAATCGGCACTTGAAGCGTAATCAAGAACGTATTTCAGTATACCGCCTACCTCGCCCGTGGCGCGTAAGATCGTATCAAAACATTCAAGATATGCCGCAGAGGTTGTAAATCTCGGTCTCGGATAAGTGTCTCCCTCTCCGAACGTCTCAATATCCTCTCCCTTGCACCATGAAGCCTGAGTGCGCGCATATTCAACGACCTCGCCCACCGTTGCCGAGCCGAGCATTTTTCCAACGGGCGTGCCTATATCGCACCAATACGGTGCACCGCCGAGCCTTATAAAGGGTTTCGTATCCTTTGCGAGTATTTTGGCTATCTCTATGGCATCAGCGCCCTCGCTGTCCCAATGCGACGGTGCGGTGCAGAAGCCAAGGCGTGCTTTGGGATTTACGGTGTCAAGCGCGGCTCTGAGGTCGGAGGAGAAGCTGCGCATGGTATCACCGCATACCTTTATCCAAGCGTTCCTGTATTTGTTTTCTCCACCGTCAAAAGCCTTTTTCTTAAATTCTTCCTCGGTGAAGTCCTCGCCAAGCTCCTCGCGGAGCTTCTGCATGTGCAATTCGCAGCAGCAGGCAAGACCGCCCGGCCGATGCCCAAGCCTGTAATCATCATCCATCATTATCATATCTGCACCGCATCTTGCTATGCTTTTTATCCATTCGCAAAAGTCGTCGCGGAAATTCGTATCAAGCGGACAGAAGGGAGAAATATCGCCCTTGTCGAAAAATCTCATATTCGTATAGGGAATTCCCGGTATCGGAGTATCGGGATCATGCCCAAAGGTTTCACCGAGCCAAACCATACATTCAAAGCCCTCAGCCTTGTAGATCTTTATTTCCTCGGTGAGACGCTCAAGCTCATCGGGCGGGGAGAATTTATACCTGAGGTCTCTCATCATTATAAGAGCAACTCTGTCTGCCCCAATTCTTTTGAGCTCGGAAGTTGTTGTTTCTCTTTTGTAGCTCTTCTGTAAGAAAAGCACGGGAACTGTTTGTCTGCTATCCTTAGCGGAGAAATCGTGCCGGCGTATAAGCGGAAGGCGTTTTGCCTTCCGCTTTTCGCTTTGCTTTAGGCTATTTCTGCTTGTTCTGCTTCGAGAAGCTCCTCTCTGAAGTTCATCGTAATAAAATCCGTATCGGCGTGTGGTTGGAATGTGAAGTGGATTATGATTGGGTTGCCTGCGGTACGGGAGTATTTCTCCGTTTTCTCAAAGACCTGAATCTTACGGATAAACACTCGGAGCAGTTCGGGCGTGAGCTTCTCCATCTCAACATACGCCTTGGCTTGTTCAATGAACTCTCGGATGCACACCTCTCGCATATCCATTTCATCCCTCTTCTTGGAAATGGCTGCAAGCTCTTGCTTCAGTTCCGCTTGTTCGGTTTCGTAGCCCACCGCCATGGCATCATAGCGTTCTACGGAAATTCTTCCGCAAACTCTGTCCTCGTATAAGCAACGGATGATATTGTCGAGTTCTTTGATTCGGCTCTCAATCCGTTGTTTTTCTTTTTCTGCCGTTGCATAGAACTGCTTCGCTTCGGCTTCGCCGTTCTCGGTTGCCATCTCATAAAATTCTTGCGGATTTGCTCTTGCGAATGCCGTCATCTGCTTGAGCTTATAGAGGATGATTTTATCGAGAACCTGTTCACGGATATAGTGTGCCGTGCAATGCTGACCGCCCTTGGTCTGATAACCACCGCATTGGAAGAAGTTCTTTTCTGCTGCGAAACTTGTACTTCGATGAAGGTATAGCTTCTGACCGCATTCACCGCAGAAGAGGTAACCTGCATACTTGTCCATCTCGCCTTGCTGATCGGGGCGTTTGCGACCTGCGAAGTGCCGTTGCACCGTGTCGAACAATTTTCGGCTGACGATGGCTTCGTGCGTATCGTAGAAGGTCAGTACCTTGTCGGGGCTATTCTTCAAGCGTTTTTTGAGCTTGTTGGATTTTGAGTAGGTTTGGAAGTTGACCGTATCACCGCAGTATACGGGATTACCGAGGATATCTCGGATGGTGGATTGTGCCCATAAATACGGCTCTGCCATATTCGGATGCTTACCTTTCTTGCCGGTTTTCTTGAATTCGTAAACGGCAGGGCTTAATATCTGCTCTTGTTCAAACATAGCGGATATTTTTCGGATGCCTGTTCCGCCTGCGTAAAGCTCGAATAAGCGTCTGACGATAGGTGCTGCTTCGGGATCAATAATCAACGCAGGAGCTTCCTTTTGGTTTCCCTTATATTCGGGATTCTTTAGGTAGCCGTACGGGATGACCGTACTGATTCTCTCGCCACGCTGACCTTTGGCTCTTTGCACCGCACGGATTTTCTTGCTCGTGTCGGCGGCATAGAAATCGTTGAAATAATTTCGTATGCCTGACATCTCGTTTACGCCGTTGGCACTGTCTACGCCATCGTTGATTGCGATAAATCTGACATCGTAGGATGGGAAGGTTATCTCCATAAGTCTGCCTGTTTCAAGGTGATCTCTGCCGAGACGGGATTGGTCTTTTACGATTACGATTCCAACCTTGCCGTCTTGGATATCCTTCATCATTTCTACATGGGCAGGTCTTGTGAAGTCAACACCGCTATAGCCGTCATCGACATAGAACTTGCAGTTGCGAAAGCCGTGTTCGTCTGCGTACTTTTGAAGTATGAGCTTTTGGTTGGTGATACTGTTGGATTCTCCTTGGAGCATATCCTCTTGAGAGAGTCGGCAATAAAGGGCGGTTATTAAATTGTTATTGAATTCGGTTGTTTTCATCATTCTTGTTCTCCTTTCGAGCGAGGTGTCGCTCTTGAAAATTCAACCGAATAGGACTCAACCACAACATACCAAAAATCTTGCGGAAAGTCCAGCGGTTTTGCGAAATTTGTTTTGAAAATTTTTCTCACTTTTTACCTCCTGAAATAAGGTATTTGATCTTATCG